>DASTOD010000204.1:0-20564 GCA_035762645.1 Binatia bacterium
TGAACTGAGAGCCGGGCATGGCATCGATAAGATAAATCAGATGGTACAGGGCTTCAAACAGTTTAAACGGCCCGATTTGAGCGAGGAATTCTAGTTCCGCCGGATCACATGAACCGCGGTGGCCTTGAAAGAAGCGACGACATCTCCGCCCTCTTGAATCCCCGATTCCAGCAACGACGGTCTCAGGATGAAGGCGATGAGGCGAGTGCCGCCGCATTCCAAAGCCACTCTGTAATGTGAGCCCCATGGGATGATTTTCACTACTTTACCCGCAAGACGGTTCCGAACGCTCGATTTCAAATCCTCTCTGCCGGGTATGCTTAAGGTAATGTCTTCGGGCCGCAAGCACAGAATTACGCGCTCTCCCGGACGCAAGTCGCCAACAACTGCTGCGTTTCCGCCATTGAAGGTCACCTCGGTCAGACCTACCCTAACCTTCTCCACGACCCCGGGGATCTTCGTGTCCACACCGACGAATCGGGCAACCTCCTCGTTGATCGGCCGAGCAAAGACTTCCGCCGCCGCTCCGAGCTGAAGAATCCTTCCGTCGATCAAAACTGCGACCCGGTCCGCCAACATGAAAGCTTCGTCGCGGTCGTGGGTTACGAACACTGTCGTGACCGTACTTTTGCGAAGAATCGTCTCCAGATCGACAAGGAGATCTTCGCGAGCGGGCGGGTCCAGCGAGGAAAAAGGCTCGTCCAACAGAAGCAGTTCAGGATCAAGCGCCATCGCTCGAGCGAGACTGGTCCGCTGGGCTTCGCCTCCCGAGAGGCTTCGGGCTCGTCTATCGGCGAGATGAGCGATTCTTAAACGCTCCAGCCAGGGGCGAATGCGCTGATCGACCGAGCGCCGATCCAAACCTCTCAGCTTTAGCCCCAACGCCGCATTCTCATAGACTGAAGCGTTCAGGAGCAGCGGCTCCTGAAAAACGCTAGCCATGCGCCGCCTGATCGAAAGGCCCTCGCCGTGGGCCACCAGATTGCCGCGAAAAAAAACCTTGCCTTCGCTCGGTTGCTGGAGCAGGCCCATGAGGCGGAGCATCGTTGATTTCCCAGCTCCATTGGGTCCGATAATGGCCAGAATCTCGCCCCCGTGAACGGCCAGGGAAGAAAACTGAAGAGCCGTGAGGTCGCCGTATCGGACTCGAATATCTTGCAGGTTTAAGAGGGCTTCGGCCATCTCAACTGCTCGCGCTGCTGAATGTGAGTGAGGATGAGATTCACGGCGAAGGTAATAAGGAGCAGAATCGAACCCAGGGCAATCGCGATTTCGAAATTTCCCTTTCCTGTTTCCAGCACGGTAGCCGTGGTGAGGACGCGTGTCTGACCGCGGATGTTGCCACCGACCATCATCGAGGCGCCAACCTCGGATATCACTCCGCCGAAGCCCGCCATCACCGCGGCCAGAAGGGGAAGTTTGGCTTCCCGGCAAAGGAGCCAAAGCAGCTGAAGCCGGGATGCGCCGATGCCCAGCAGTTGCAAACTCAAATTCGGATTCAGAGTTTGGAAGGCGGCCATGGTAAGCCCGGCGACGATGGGAAGCGCGATGACTATCTGCGCGATAATCATCGCGGCGGGCGTGTAGAGCAGTTCGAGAAATCCCAGCGGGCCGCTGCGCCAAAGGAAGATCGTGACGAAAAGCCCTACGACCACCGGCGGAAGTCCCATGCCGGTGTTGATGAGGCTGACGATGAAGTTTCGGCCGGGAAAACGACCTAAGGCGACGCCTATTCCGAGCGGCATACCCAAAATCAGAGAGAGCAGAGTGGCCGTGCCCGATATCTGCAGGGAGAGCCAGGTGATGCCGAGCACTTCCGAATCGGCAGTCAGGATGAGTCTAAATGCTTCCCTGATCCCATCGAAAATAAGCCCCATGTTAGCCTCCGATCTCTTCCTCTCGCTTCCCGGCGATCGGAACGAATAGCGGCTGGCCGAATTTCTCTACGCCGTAGGTCTTGATCATGGCTTGGGCGTCAGACGAGACCATAAAGTCGGCGAACGCCTTTCCTCCAGGTGTGTTTATTCTTGGACCGTTGGCCGGGTTGACCTCCATCACCGAGTAGATATTTAAGAGCGGCTTGTCTCCCTCCAGGAGGACTGCAAGCGTCAAGCGCTTTTGAAAAGCGAGGTAGGTTGCGCGGTCCGTAATCGTGTAGCCATTGCGGTCGTTAGCGATGCCGAGCGTGGCGCCCATTCCCTGGCCCGACTCGACGTACCAGGAACCCTTAGGTTCGATCCCCGCCTGTTTCCACAGGGACTTTTCGAGATTGTGAGTCCCGGAATTGTCCCCGCGCGAGACGAATCTCTCCTGGCTTTTAGAAATCAGCGTCAAGCCCTCGACGCTGCTCTTGGTCGATTTGATCTTGGCGGGATCCGACGCAGGGCCGATGATAATGAAGTCGTTGTACATGACGAGGCGGCGGTTCAAGAGCTTTCCGTCGGCGACGTATTTTTTCTCCAGGCTGGGCGCATGAACCAGCGCGACGTCGGCTTCCCCTTTTGCCGCCAAGGCCAACGCCTGGCCAGTGCCCACGGAAATAGTCTTGACTTTGTAGCCTGTCTTTTTTTCGAACAGTGGGACGAGGACGTCCAGGAGCCCCGAGTCCTGCGTGCTGGTGGTGGTCGAAAGGACGACGAATTTGCTTGGTGCTTCTCCAGCTTGGATGCAGAGGGGAATTGCTAGAGTCAGAGCCAGCGTAAACAACGGCAGAGAAAAATTTTTTCTTTGCACGGCGCCTCCTTTCTTTTTAGCTTGAGGCAACGATCCGGCCTGATTCTGAAGTGTCATATCCTCCTAGCGACTCCACCCGGCTGCGGAATTCCCGGGATCCCACGATTTCTAAGAGAGCTTTGATTCCCGGCGAAAAGAAACGCTCTTTCGGTATCAAAATGTCGAAGCGCTCCTGGATAAGAGGACTAAATTCGAGGTCGAGAATCCTGGCGGTCGCTTCTGTGGCTATTCCGGCGTCGGCTTCGTGCTGCAAAATTTTCAATCCAACTTCGAGGTGAGTGGCGACCGCGTCATCGTATCCGGCAACCTTCTTTGGGTCGATGTGGAGCCTGGAGAACTCCTGGTCGATGTAATGGCGCGTGCCCGAACCCTGCTGCCGGTTGATGAGCCGGAGGTTAGCTCGCGCGAGGTCAGCGATCGATCGCAGGCCCAACGGGTTACCGGGCTGCAGCATGAGACCGAGCTGGCGATGGAAGAGCGGCACGACGGCAACGCCCGAAGGGATCGTCCTTTGGACGAAGGGAAGGTTGTACTCACCGGTTTCGTAATCAAGCAGATGCGCGAAGGCGAAATCTGCTACCCCATCTCGAATTGCCGCTACGCCTGCAGTACTCCCCGTAGTCGCCATGAAGAGAGCGACGGGTGTTTTACGAGACGCGTAAAGATCCCGCAGGATGCCAAGGCTCGGATCATCGCTGCCCGCGGCTAAAAGAACGTCTCTCTGCTCTTTTTTCTTGTGGCTGACAGCGCCCCGGCTGTTCTCCTCAATCCACTCATCGATTAACTTCTTGGGAAACACCCATTTCCCAGTAACTCTGGTGCAAGGGAGCGTCCCGGCTTTGGCAAGGTAATAGACCTTCTTTTCGTTGATCCCGAGGTATTCCGCTACCTGTTTCGTATTCAAGAACTCGCGCATGGCGCCGCCGGCAGACAACCATTTCCCCTAGTATGATTTTGGAATAAAATCAAGAATACTTACAAAAAATAACTTCAGATCCCAAATATAACGTGAGAGTTGCAGGTGATAGGCTGTCCGGGGGCAGTACGAAGGTGGGTTAAATGCCGGCGGGTAACTGAATTGCAGCGAGGGTCACTTCGTCTTAGCCCTTAGCCGTTCGATCAGGGCCGTGACCTCTTGCAGGCGGGTGCGGACCTCGGCCTCGGCCTTTCTCAGCTCCTCGGCAGGCGCCCCTTTATCGACCGCGTCCTCATAAGCTGTCACGGCAACGCCGAACACTTTCAGCAGGCGGCGGGTCTCATCGGTTGGCATGGCTCCTCCTGTCACTTCGCTGTCTCGAGTTTCGAGTCTTGAGCTTCGAGTTGACCCGAGACGCGAGACCCGAGACTCGAAACGGAAGATACAATTCCAAGCTCCCTCAACTTCACTTGCGGGACAAGTCCGTTCTGAGTCCATTCTCTGGCCTGGTAATAGCCCTGGATCATCTCCCGCAGCTCGTTGGAGGTTAAGCCTATACCCCGAGCAACGCCCGTAGGAAGGGTCTCGCTCAAGAGACGCTCCGGCAGCCAGTCATCCGTGGGTTTCCACCCCTCGCGTACGTTGAAAAGCTTCTTGAGCGTGTGGATCCGCTCGCCGATGCGCCGCAACTCCGTACTGGAGCAATCCCAGCCGCTGACCTTGCTCAGGAGTTCGGCGCCCTCGCCATAAAAATTGCTGAAGCACTTGCGCAAGAATTTGCAGATGATCAGAGAATCCAGCACCGCTGCGAAGTCTTCGGACGCGGCGACCAAAGATCCCCTGGCGGGATCGGCGCGGAGCCGATCGACTTCGCCGGAGAAATCAGCCTCATAGGCTCCCGAGCGGTTGTGGCAGGCGCCGCGCGGGCTCACCGCCAGGCCCAGCGCCATGGTCTTCAAGCTGCGGGGCTCGTATCCCGGCAGTTCCAGACCTTTGACGTGCATTGCCCAATAGGAACTTTCGCCGCCAAGCTCGTGCGCCGCGCGCCTGGAGCCTTCGGCCAGTAGAGCGCCCACACCTTCCCGCCGAGCGACTGCCGGGATCGCGGCAAGAAAGGCATCCGGCTGCCCGAAGCGCAAACCCAATTTGTTGGCCTCAGGCAGCAATCCTTTTTCGCCGCACTCCATCGCCCAGGACAACGTGCCGCCGGTGCTGATCGTATCGAGACCATAGAAGTCGCAGAGTTGCGCGGCTCGAAGCACCACTGCCGGATCTTTGATGCCGCAAAGCGGTCCCAGGGCGAATAGGGTTTCGTATTCCAGCCGTTGTTCTTCGCCATTGAGAGATTTGAACAGGCGCTCGCAGCGGATGGTGCATGAGGCGCAGCCGTGCCTGCGGCTAAAGCTATTTTCCGTCAGAGTTTCCCCGCTCAACGCCTCGGCGTCATCGAAGGTCGATTGCTGGAAATTGCGCGCGGGCAAGCTGCCGAGGCGATTAAAGACAGCCAGGTTGGCGACAGTGCCGATACTCCGATATTTATCGGTGAGCGAACTCAGGCTCCGTTGCCTCAGTGAATCAGCGATCGTCGCGACACCATCAGGATCGGCCACGCGGCTCTCCCGACTACCGCAAAGCGCAATCGCTTTCAGATTCTTTGATCCCATCACCGCTCCGACGCCGCCGCGTCCGGCGTGGCGCCCTTCGTTGCTGATCGTGGCGAAGCATACCCGGTTTTCTCCCGCTTTGCCGATGGCCGCCACCCGGACGGATGAAGAGTTCAGCTCAGAGCGAATCAACGATTCGGTCTCGGTGGGGCTTTTTCCCGCGAGATGATCGGCTCTCCTGATCTCTACGTCGTCATTATGGATAAAGATGTACGCCATAGAAGGCGCCCGGCCGGTGATGACAAGGCCGTCGAGACCGATGCGCTTGAGCTCGAGCGCGAAATAGCTGGAGGAGAGCGAGTCGGCGATAAAGCCGGTAAGCGGAGATTTAGTAACGACGGCGAACTTGGCGGTGGTGGTGAGGCCGGTACCGACCAGCGGAGCACTGGTAAAGATCAACGGGTTGGCCGGAGCAAAGGGTTCGACCCCCGGTGGCGCATAGTCATAAAGCAGGCTCGTGCCAAGACCAATGCCGCCAAGGAAGGCGCGGAGCCGCGACTCCTCGAGATCTTGCCACGAAGCCGTCGCGCGATTTAAATCAATATGGAGCAGGCGACCGTGAAAACCATGCATGGCTCAGCCTCCGGCGTCGGCGGAGAGAATGAAAATTCGATCTCCGGGACTAACCTTGGCGCTCGCACTCCGGACAAATTCCAAGCCGTTGACGTTGCAAGCGTAGCCGCTAAATAGGTCGTTCTTGTCGGAGCTGATGACCCGGCCGACCAAAACCGGCAGCCTTTCCGCCAGCGCGGAAAATACCTGGGAGAGAGTGGCCTCTTGCGGCAGCGATAGAGAGACCGCTTTCGTTTTCGCGAGGAGGCGAGCTACGCCAAAGAGCTCGACGGTGACGGAGACGGGCGCGGACGCCGCCTCGGTCTCCATTCTCTTTCTGACTTCTCGCCAGCGCTTCAAGGCGAGCTGGTAATCCTCCGGGGTGTTCATATTAAGAAAGCTCAAGCCCTCGGGATCAAGACGGCGGATCTCCTGTTCGCCGATCCGGTTCGTCCGCACCTTCTCGTAGAGAAAAACGGGCCGCAGCTCGCCGCGGTCAAGCTGATCTTTGAGAAACGGCAGCACGCTTTTTCGGTAGACCGCGTGCAATGGCTGAAAGCGTCCCTGCCAATAAGGCACCACGACATCGTAGCTCGAGATTTGGGAGAAGAGGTGTGAAACCAGCGCGACGTTCAGGAAGGGAGCATCGCATGAGGTGACAAAACAAAATTCGCCGCCGGCGGCCTTTAGACCGTAATAGATTCCGCCCACCGGCCCTTGATAAGGGACTTCATCGCGCGCCACGGTCGCCGGCAGCG
This sequence comes from Binatia bacterium, assembly GCA_035762645.1. Taxonomy (GTDB): domain Bacteria; phylum Desulfobacterota; class Binatia; order UBA9968; family UBA9968; genus DASTOD01. The sequence continues at coordinate 6,624 of DASTOD010000204.1, forward strand.
GCGGCAGCTCCTGGCCCGGCGCGGCGACGACGACGGCGTCAGCGAACATACATTGCAGCCCGCGCAGGATATGGACGATGAGCGGCTCGCTGTCGAAGAGGAGCAAGGCTTTGGGCCGGCCCATCCGCGAGCTCTTGCCGCCGGTCAAGATGATGGCGGTGGCATCCGTGATTGTCTGATTACGCTCCATCTGACAATCTCCCGGCCATACAAATCGAGGAACAGCCTCGATCTTCGACATCTTCCTCGACGGTTAGGCTATCACGGCGAGATTCTCCGTATCAACTCGAGGCCGCCTAACCCCTTCATGAATCAGGGATAAGGATGCTCGATGGCCGCTTGTTTCATCTCGGACTGCAGCTCCACCATCGTTAAAGCGCAGTACTCCATGGAATAACCGGCGCGAAACTCCACCGCCCCGTCTTCCAGGGCGCGCTGCAGCACCGTACGGTTGAAAGCGCCGTGACCCATGGCTTCTTCGCCGCCTTCGCCCAATTGATGCGTATCCATGTCGGCCTCTTCGTGAGTAGAAAAGTAAACCGCCTGTTCTTTCGTAAACCCATAGCGGGTCGTCAGGGCCGTGAACCACTCGCCGGACCACTGCGAGAGGGATTCTTCAAAAACATGCAGCCCCCACAGCTCGATAATCGAACCGTCGATGAATACCTTGTGACAAAAATCGTTGATCCCTCGAGCGTTAGGTAAATAAGGGTCCTCAAGGACCTCCTTGCGGCTCAAGCCCATGGCCTCGGCCGTCTGGAGGAGAACCAGCACATGTCCCGGAGCCCTCGGCGAGATCAACTCGTCCGCGATTTTTGCGCAGAACGGGCCTAACAAATCGAAGTTGCGGACGAAAAAGGGAAGGTGTGTATAATAAGAAACGGCATTCAACGCGTTCACTTCCAGAGAGAATCGCCCCCAGTTTTTGAAAAATTGCCGGATGACCGGCATCGGCAAATTTCCTTCCCGGAGTTGGCTCATGAACCGGCCGTTGTGGATTTTTTCGTGCCAAGCTTGGTAGAGAGCGGAGTAGAGATAATCGACGTAAGCTTTGGCTTCGGGCGGACTCATCTTTTCACCGGGCCGCGGCGCTTTGGGTTTGTTCACGTTCTGCCTCCCGAAGTTCTTGGATAGTACGGCGGTTATCATCCGGCTTTTAGGAAGTCAAGTTTGAGACTTACTCCCCACGCTCCAATTCTCCAATCTACGATGAACAATCACCGCGGAAGCGCGGAGGGCGCAAAGGGTCTTTCTCGGTGAGCTAGCCCAAATTTCACGGGCATGCGCCTCGTGCTGCTCTTGCGAATTGGAAAAACACCAGCCCTGCGTTAAGATGCTGCCATGCCGAGCAAAGCCAGCCGATCGCTTGAAACCTTTCCCAATCCTCGTCCTGAACGCGACTATGAAATTCAAATGGACTGCCCGGAGTTTACCTGCGTCTGCCCGCGAACTGGACAACCCGATTTCGCTACGATTCGAATCACCTATGTGCCAGCGATGCTTTGCGTAGAGCTCAAATCACTAAAACTCTATCTCTGGTCCTTCCGTGACCAGGGGACGTTTCACGAAGCCGCTGTCAACCAGATCTTGGATGACCTCGTCCAGGCTTGCCGGCCCAAGAAGATGACCGTCGTCGGGGACTTCAATGTCCGGGGCGGCATTCACACCACGATCACCGCCGAGTACGCGGCCTCCAGCGCATAGGGCATGGGCGACCCACTAAGACCATGTCTGCGCCCGACTTTCTGACACAGCTCATTATCGTCCTCACTGCGACGATCTCCATCGTCTTTGTTTTCCACAAGCTGCGCCTGCCGAGCATTGTCGGGTTTCTCCTCGCGGGCGTGATCATGGGACCCCATGGCATCGCGTTGATCGAAGATGTCGGCCAAGTGGAACACCTAGCCGAAATCGGATTGGTGCTGCTGCTTTTTACGATCGGCGTGGAGTTCTCGCTCGAGACGATGCTGTCGATGCAAAGGCGCATCCTTTGGGCGGGTCTGCTCCAGATCGGCCTCACCACGCTCATCGTATTTGGCTTTGCCCGTCTCCTCGGCGCGTCTCCCGGGGTCGGCATTTTTTACGGCTTCCTGCTTTCCCTCAGCAGCACCGCGATCGTTCTGCGCATCTATAACGACAGGCGCGAGATCCATTCACTGCAGGGACGTTTGGCCAGCGGAATTCTGCTATTTCAGGATCTCTGCATCGTTCCGATGATCCTGCTTCTCCCCGTCCTGGGCCACTCAGGCAGACCTTCGCTCCTGCCGATCGTTTGGGCGGTTGTGAAGTCGCTTCTCGCGGTAGCGCTCATCTTTTGGGTAGCGCGCAAGGTGTTGCCGCGCCTGCTGCATCAGGTGGCGCTGCTGCGCAACAGAGAAATCTTTGTTCTTTTCGTCGTTTTTGTCTGTCTCGGCACCGCCTGGCTAACTTCCCAGTCGGGGCTGTCGCTCGCTCTGGGCGCCCTGGTGGCGGGACTCGTGATCTCCGAATCGGAGCTCAGCCATCAGATCGTCGCCGATGTGCTGCCGCTGCGCGACTGCTTCAGCGGGATTTTCTTTATCTCCATCGGCATGCTGCTCAATGTCGATCTGCTATCGCAGAATGTGCCGACGGCGGTTATCGAACTTGGTGCGATGATCGCCATCAAGGGTTCAGTCCTGTTCCTGGTTTTTTGGAAGCTCTACGGTTCGGTCCGGCTCGGTATCGTTCTAGCCGTGAGCTTGGCCCAGATCGGCGAGTTTTCCTTCATCCTGGCCAAGACCGGCATCCAGTACAACCTCCTCACCGCCGCCGACGAGCAGACGTTTCTAGCCGCGTCTATTCTCAGCATGATCGCGACTCCGTTTATGATCCAGTGGGGGCATGCTTTTGGGTTTGGCATTCAAGATCTGACAACGGTGTTCCGGGACCCTTCGAGCCGAAATGACGGCGAGGTCGTGCCCCTTCAAGGCCACGTGATTGTTGTCGGTTACGGATTAAACGGCCAGAACCTCGCCCGGGTATTAAAGGAGGTAGGCATTCCCTACCATGTTTTGGAATTGGATGCCGACCTGGCGCATGCGGCGAAGTCCGCGGGTGAGCCGATATCGTTTGGCGACGGCACTCGGCCGGAGATTTTGCGGCAGGTCGGTGTTCAGCGCGCGCGCGTCCTCGTTGTTGCAATCTCCGATCCGGTGGCCAGCGCGCGGCTCGTCTCCCAGGCGCGGCGTGCGAGGGAAGATCTCTACATCATCGTGCGGACGCGGTACGTCGCGGAAATCGATCGCCTTTACAAGCTCGGCGCCAACCAAGTTATCCCCGAGGAGTTCGAGACCTCGGTCGAGATTTTTGCCCGCGTCCTGCAAGAGTACCACGTCCCCCGCAACGTCATCTCGCTTCAGGTCGATCTTATTCGCAAGGAACACTATGGCACATTGCGCGGCCTGCGGCTGGAGGGGAAACGGCTGGATGCACTAAGTCAGTTTCTCGCGGGAACGACGACGGATATTTGCTCGATCCTTGAGGGATCGGCGGCGGTCGGCAAGACGCTAGGCGAGATTGAGCTCAGGTCGCGTACCGGAGCAACCGTTATCGCCGTGGTTCGTGACGGCAAGTCCTATCAAAATGTGGCCGGTGACTTTTCTCTGAAAGCCGGTGACATGCTCGTCCTCCTGGGCGGCCACAAAGCGCTGGACGATGCAGCGCAGGTTCTCAGCCCGCCGGCCGAGAGCGGGGAGTCCTGAGTTTCAGGATGTTGATTCCGACCGTTCGGGCGTGAGGTAACTAGGGGCCGATGCGGGAAGAGCAATGCGGAACTCGCTATAGCGAAATTGCTGGACCCGCGAAGCGCTGCTTTCTGAATCCCGCGCCTAACCCCTTGGCGCCTTACGCCGCATGCTTATTCGGAGCCCGCGCCCGGTCCACGGCGGAAAAGTTCATGTTTCTCAACGGCAAAATTATTTTTCCGCTGAACGGAAATTGTTCTTGCTTTTTATTTTCTTTGGTGTAGCGTCGTTGTGTTTTGGTTTTTGCAATCGAAACGCTCATGCGACTCCTAGACAGCTTCAACTTCTCCCAACGCAAGAAAAATTCGGTTCCATGGCAGGCCTAGACGACAACTTGCGCAAGGTTCCGCCCCAAAACCTCGAAGCCGAGTCCTCGGTCTTGGGCGGCATCTTGCTGGAAAACGAAGCGATCAATCTGGTTTTGGAGCTCCTTCGACCCGAAGATTTCTATCGCGAATCTCATCGCAAAGTCTTCCGAGCGATGATCGAGCTTTCGGATCGCAGCGAGCCGGTGGATCTCATCACCCTCAGTGACTTCCTCAAGGGCCGCGGCGAGCTCGAGGCGGCCGGCGGCACGGCCTATCTGGCTTCGCTGGCCGATTTCGTTCCCACGGCCGCCAATATTTCCTTTTACGCTCGCATCGTGCGCGAAAAATCCATCTTGCGCCATTTGATCAATGCCGCCACCGAGATTGCCACCCGGGGATTCGAAGAGCAGGGCAATGTCGACGAGTTCCTCGACACCGCGGAGAAGGTAATCTTCGATATCTCGGAAAGAAAGGTCAAGGCCTCTTTCGTCGCCGTCGGGGACATGATCAAGGAGACGCTCAAGACGGTCGAAAAGCTTTATGAGCGAAAGGAAATGGTGACCGGCGTGCCCACGGGCTACGACGATTTGGACAGGCTCACTGCCGGGTTGCAGCCTTCAGATCTAGTCATCGTTGCCGGCCGGCCGAGCATGGGCAAGACCGCCTTCAGCCTCAACGTCGCGGCTCACGCGGCATTCGCCGGCATCGGCGTGGCGGTCTTTTCTCTGGAGATGGCCAAGGAGCAGCTGGTGCTTCGGATGCTATGCTCCGAGGCGCGCGTCAACAACTCTAAAGTCAGGTCCGGTTATTTGGCCGAGCGGGACTTTCCCAGCCTCGCCAAGGCCGCCGGCCGGCTGCATGAAGCGCCTATATATATAGATGACACACCGGCGATTTCAATTCTCGAACTCCGCGCCAAGGCGCGGCGTTTAGTTCGAGACCGTAGCAAAAAAGTCGGGCTGATCGTGATCGACTATCTCCAGCTCATGCGCGGCATGGGCAACGCCGCCAATCGAGAACAGGAGATCTCCGAGATCTCCCGGTCGCTTAAAGCGCTGGCTAAAGAGCTGAGTGTTCCGGTCATCGCTATCTCCCAGCTCAATCGCCGCGTCGAGGATCGCGGCGACCGCCGGCCCATGATGTCGGATCTTAGAGAGTCCGGCGCCATCGAACAGGATGCCGACGTGATCATGTTCATCTATCGCGAAGAGGTCTACAATCCCAAAGATGATAACATTAAAGGCACCGCTGAGGTTATCGTTGCTAAACAACGAAACGGCCCCATCGACACGGTCAAGTTGACCTTCCTCAACGAGTATATGCGGTTCGAGAATTATACCCCGCGTAACGAAGATTTTTACCAGGAGGCGGAAGAAGGGTAGCGGCGCGCTAGCTCGCCGGGTACAGCGACAAGATCCGTTCCACCTTTTTAGCGATTGCACTTGCGCTCAAGATATCGCTGATGATCGCCACCGAATCGGCGCCGGCTTGCCATACCTCCCTCGCGTTGGCTTCGGTGATGCCGCCAATGGCAACGATCGGAAGTTTCACGGCCTGGCGAATTTCCGCCAGCATCGCGAGCCCTCGCGCCGCGTAACCCGTATCTTTTGTCTTGGTGCCGAATATCGGGCCGAAGCCGATATAATCCGCGCCGTCGCGTTCGGCTTGCCTGGCTTGCGCGATGTCGTGAGTGGAAATACCGACGATTTTTTCACGAGTCAGCTTCCTCGCGCCCTCTAAGGGCAAGTCCTCCTGTCCCAAGTGGACGCCGTCGGCGCTGCAGGCCAGCGCGATATCGACCCGGTCATTGATGACAAGACGGCAATCGGCCACGTGGGTCAACTCGCGCGCCTCCAGCGCCAACCGGAGGAACTCTCTCGAGCTTAGCGATTTGGCTCGGAGCTGCAAAAGCCTTACCCCGCCGTCCAACAGCCGGCGCAGGACCTCAGGCGAAGAAAGGCTTCGGGTTTGCTCCGGATCGAGAATGGAATAGAGCGGCGGCAGATCGAGCTTTGGCGAGAAGGCGCACATAGTTCACGAAGCGTTGTCCTTTTTGACTTGAATGCGTAGCTCGGTGATTTTTTTGCGCAGTGTATTGCGGTTGATACCAAGAATTTGGGCGGCGCGGATCTGGTTTCCCCGGGTTTTCTTGAGCGTCAGCTCGATCAGCGGTCGCTCGATCCGCTCGATCACCAAGGAGTAGAGGTTGTCCACGTCCACCCCTTCGGTTCTTCTGAAATAGTCCTCGAGTTTATGATGGATGATCTCCTCGAGCGAAAGCTGCTCCACCTCAAGGGGATTGGCCGCCGGTTTGTTCTGCAGCGTGAAATCCTTCGGAAACAGGATCGGACCGGAAGAAAGGACCGCGGCCCGGATCAGCGTGTTTTCCAACTCGCGGACGTTTCCCGGCCAGGCATGGTCCTGGAGCAACTTTTCCGCCTCGGGAGAGACGCCGGAGATCTGGATGCCCATCTCGCGATTGATTTTTTCGATGAAGTAACTGATGAGAAGCGGTATGTCGGTCCGCCGCTCGCGCAGCGGCGGCAGATAGATCGGGATGACTTTCAAGCGAAAGTAGAGGTCTTCGCGGAACCGTTTTTCTTTGACGGCCCGCTCCAGATCTTGGTTGGTCGCGGCGACAATGCGGACGTCCGCTTTCAGAACCTCTCTTCCGCCGACGCGACTGTATTCCCGATCCTGCAGGACGCGCAGCAATTTTGTTTGCAATTCCAGAGGAATGTCACCGACCTCGTCCAAAAAAAGAGTTCCGGCTTCGGCCAGCTCGAATTTGCCGATGCGCCGGTCAAGAGCGCCCGTGAAGGCGCCTCGTTCATGGCCGAAGAGCTCGCTTTCCAAGAGATCGCGCGGTATGGCCGCGCAGTTGATGGCGACAAACGGCTGGTTCCAGCGCGGCGAATTATAATGAATGGTTTTTGCGACGAGCTCCTTGCCGGTGCCGCTCTCACCTTGAATGAGGATGGTCGCCAGGGTATCCACCACCTGCCCAATCGTTTTGTAAACCCGTTGCATGCTCGAGCTGGTGCCGATCATGTTCACACCGGGCTCGAACCGCTTTTTGACTTCTTGCTTGAGCTCGCGGAAATCGCGGCTGAGTTTTCGGCTGTCCATCGCCCGCTTGACGAGCATCAGAACTTCGTCGAGATCAAAGGGCTTGGTGATGTAATCGAAGGCGCCGTTTTTCATTGCGCCGATGGCGTTGCGCATGGTGTTTTGCGCGGTCATGACAATGATCGCCGTGTCGGTGCCGCCGTCTTTGAGTTCTTTGAGAAGCGTCAGTCCGTCCATGTCCGGAAGTTTGATGTCCATGAGCGAGACATCGTAGCGGGTTCCGCCGAGCGCCTCGCGAGCCGCGGCGCCGGTAGCGACGTTTTGCACCCAGTAGCCCTCGTCCTCCAAGGCTTTCTTGAGGACGAAGCGCAGCGATTCTTCGTCTTCTGCGACGAGGATTTTGCCCTGCTCCATTTCACTCCGCCACTACTAAAGAGACCTTGAATGTCGTGCCCTTCCCCTCGGTGCTTTCGACGCGGATCAGGCCGCCATGCTCCTTGACGATTCTATAACAGATCGCCAGCCCCAGCCCGGTACCGTTGTTTTTGGTGGTGAAGAAAGGCGAGAAAATGTGCGGCAAATCATCTTCTTTGATGCCGCTTCCCCGATCTTCGACATCCACCCAGATGAATTTGCGCCGCCCCGATCGCCGGTGGCGAATGTGGAAATCGGTTTCGGCCCGCGTGGTGATCGTCAACGTGCCGCTTGCATTCATGGCCTGCAGCGCGTTTTTCACGAGATTCAGAAAGACTTGGGTCAGCTGCGCCTTGTCGCCGCGAACGGGCGGCAAGCTCGGGTCGAAGCGCTTTCTTACGGTGATTCGTTGAGGCGCAAGGGGCTCGATCTGAAGCAGCAGCACATCTTCCAAAATCTGATGAATGTTCAGCGGCGTCAGAGCCAGTTGCGCCGGACGGGAGAGATCGAGAAGCTGCTCGATCAGCTGGTCGACACGATCGACCTCGCGAATCATGATATCCGTATACTCCAGGAGCGATGGAGCCTCGTCCAGCGAGCGGCGCAGCAGTTGCGCCGCGCCTCGGATACCGCCGAGGGGATTGCGTATCTCGTGCGCCAATCCGGCTGCGAACGTGCCGACCATCGCCAACCGGTCGGCTCGCTTGAGATCTTCCTCCAACTCTCTGCGGTGAACCAGATTGCGAAGGAGCAGGATGCTGCCGAGAAACTTTCCAAATCGATCTTGCAAAGGAGACACCGTCACACCGACCGGGACTTTGCGGCCCCACCGGTCGACGACCTCCCCTTCGCCGCGCAGGCTTTCTTGACGGGGCGGGCAGCTCTTCTTGAGCAGCCGCAGGAGCCACGGTTCCCGTTTGAAGAGGCGGGAAAAAGGTTGGTGGAGCGCGCGCGACGCGGACAAATCCGTCAGCACCTCGGCCGATTCGTTAAAGAAAGCAATCTTGCCTTCCCGATCGACGATGACCACGCCGTCTTCGAGGCTGGCTAAGGCCTGTTCCCAGGAAATCTTAAAACCGGAATCGGTGTCGTGAATATTCATCCCGTATGCCGAAACAACCCTTGCTAAGAAGCGAAAATAATAGCAAATTAAGCACTTCAAGCAAACGCGCCGCGCGCCGGCGGCACTTGCAAAGACCAGAGCCGGTGTGTTAAAAAATTTATACACTTTAGGAGTTTACACCAAAGTGGGCGCTTGCCCGCTTTTTTGTTTCTGGGGTAGGGAGATGGACGTCACCGTCAGGCGAGTCTGGGAACTTGCTGCCCCACTGGTCCGGGACGAAGGGTTGGAGATTGTCGATATCGAGTTCAGGCATGAGGGCGGTCGCGGTGGAAGAGTGCTGCGCTTGTATCTGGACAAGCAGGGCGGACCCAGCGTCGACGATCTCGGCCGGGTCAGTCGGCAATTGAGCGACCTGCTCGACGCCCATGACATTGTGGCGGGGGCGTATGTCCTGGAAGTATCGTCGCCCGGAATCAATCGGCCGCTCAAGAGGCCCGAACATTTCCTGCGGTTCATCGGCAAACGGGTTCGCGTTCGGACTCACGAGATGATCGACGGCCGGAGGTCGTTTTTGGGTATCCTTCAGGCCGTCCAGGACGATAAAATCACTTTGGCACAGGAAGGCGTAGAGCATCACATTCCGTTTTCCATGATCGATAAGTCGAATTACGAACACGACTGGAGCGCGTAGTTATGCAGCAAGATCTCAATCGAGTCATCGAACAGGTCAGTAAAGAAAAAGGCATAGACAAGGCCATTCTCATTAGCGCTCTGGAGAACGCCATGATTTCGGCCGCCAAGAAGACCTTCGGCCATCAACGAAAGATCGAGGCGCAGTTCAATCCCGAGATCGGCGAGGTCGAACTGTTCGAGGCCAAGACCGTAGTGGAAACGGTAAATGACCCGGCCGTCGAGATCACGTTGAAAGAAGCCAGAGAAACGCTCGATCCGGACGCCGAAATGGGCGACGAGCTTCTCTCTAAACTGGACTCCAGCATCTTCGGCCGGATCGCCGCACAGGCGGCCAAACAAAACATTGTCCAACGGGTACGCGACGCCGAGCGGGAAATCATCTACAACGAATTCAAAGGGCGAGAGGGACAGCTGGTCAACGGCATCGTGCAGCGCTTTGAAAAGCGCAACATCATCGTCAATTTGGGCCGAACCGATGCCATCTTGCCGGAAAAGGAGCAGGTGCCGCGAGAGCGATACCGGCAAGGCGACCGAATCCGCGCGTATATCGTGAGCGTTGAAATTACCAGTCGCGGTCCGCAGATCGTTCTGTCGCGAACCCATCCGGGCATGCTGATCAAGCTCTTCGAGCAGGAAGTGCCGGAAATCTATGAAGGCATCGTCGAGGTGAAGGGAGCGGCCCGCGAACCCGGAGGCCGGGCCAAGATCGCGGTGGTTTCCAATGACCCGGACGTCGATCCCGTGGGAGCCTGTGTCGGCATGAAGGGCACCCGGGTGCAGGCAGTGGTGCAGGAGCTGCGCGGAGAAAAGATCGATATCGTTCACTGGATCCCCGATCAGGCGGAATATGTTTGCCGCGCCCTCGCGCCCGCCAAGGTGTCGAAAATTATTATCGACGATGACGAGCACAGCATGGAAGTCATCGTGCCCGATGACCAGTTGTCTTTGGCGATCGGCAAGAAGGGACAAAATGTGCGGCTCGCGTCGCGCTTAACCGGCTGGCGCATCGACGTGCGTAGCGAGTCCGAGGCCGACGAGGAGACCCGTCGGGCGCGCATATCCATCGGTGCCATTCCCGGCGTCAATGATTTCGTGGCCGAGTTGCTCTATCAGGCCGGATTTAAATCCGCCGAAGAAGTTGCCGATAGCGAATTGGAAGAGATTTTGGATATCGAAGGAATCAGTAAAGAAAAGGCCGAGGCTCTGCACAAATCCGCGCGCGAATACGTGGCCGAAAAACGGCAAAAGGAAGCGGAGGAAACCGCCCGAGCGCAAGCCGAGGCGGCGAGCGCGGCCGGGCTCGATTCGGCGGCTACGGAAGGATCGGCCGATACTTCGGCAAGCAAAGCAACTTAGGCGGATCGGTGAGCCGTGCCGCAAAGAGGACACCTTCCGCGGCGAACTTGCTTGGGGTGCGGCGCCCCCGAAGATCGAGACCGATTAATCCGCTTGTCGCTCGACGGCCGGGGGGGGCTAAAAGTTGATCCATGCGGCGAAGGCCGGGGAGGTTATCTGCACCGCAGGCCGGAATGTTGGCAAGCCTTCCTCAGGCGTAAAAGCTTGCAACGCGCCTTTCGCGCGGAGATCGACCGAGCGGCCAAGGAAAAGTTGATTCAAGAATTGCGAAATCGAGTTTGGGAGTAAAGAGATGGGTAAGACGAGAGTCCATCTGTTGGCTAAAGAATTGGGGCTCGAAACCAAGGAGCTGATCGCCCAGCTTGACAAGTTGGGGTTGAGAGGCCGCAAGGCGCAGAGCGCCCTTGAAGATGACGAGGTGGCGCGCGTCCGAGCCGCGCTGGCGGCGCAAGAGCGACCTCAGGTCCATGTCGGCGAAGAAAAAGTCGTGGCGGATCGTGTCGTCAAGTCGGAAAATGAAAATTTGGGCGAGATTCAAGCGCGCGAAACCATCGTCGAACGTCGAGTTCGAGCCAATGTGATTCGGCGCCGAACCAGCCGCGTGGAAGTTTCCCAACCTGACGTCGTCGCGGCTGAACCGGACGTCACCAAAGCCCCCGAGCCCGAGCCGTTAACCGCCCTGGAGGCCAGCGTTATTCCCTCCGTCCTGGTCGAGGAAGTGCCGCCGGAATTGGCCCTTACCATTGAAGCATTTACCGAGGAGTCCGGTGTCGCTGTCGAGCCGCAGTCGCAGGAGCAGGCGACGCCTTTGGAAGTCACAACGAGCGGGGCCGCAGCGACCAAACCCGCAACCGAGCCCCAGACCTCTGTCGAGGAGGCGAAGCCAGCGGAAACGGCACGGGGACTCGAGGAGACGCCGCGCGGGGCGCGCATTCTCGGACGGATAGATCTCAAGAAAACGCTCAGAGTCGAGCCGGCTCCTACGCCTTTGGCCCGGCGACCAGCGCCGGGAGTGCCGGGCGCAGTGCCGGGGGCGGAAGTTTCGAAGCCTGTTCGTGATTTGGAAAAGGAGAAGCCCGCAGCGGGCGAAGAGGAAAAACCGGCCAAGCCGGGCCGGCACAAGAAGCGAGTTGTCAAAAAGCAAGATGTGTTGGATTTCCGGGAAAAAGAGCTTCGTTCCGGCCGCATACCCAAAAAGAAACGCGCGCTGCCTGGAAAAGAGCAAAAGAAAACCGAAATCACCGTTCCCAAAGCAAGCAAGCGCGTCATCAAGATCTCCGAAGTCATCACGGTGGGAGATTTGGCGCGCGAGATGGGCGTCAAGGCGGGCGAGGTCATCAAGAAATTGATGGGCATGGGCATGATGGCGACCATCAACCAGGTTCTGGACGCGGATACGGCGACGCTGATTGCCTCTGAGTTTGATCACCAGGTGGAGAACGTTGCCTTCGATGCCGAAAGCGTTCTGGAGGTTGAACATCAAGTCGAGGAACCGGAAAGCGCGCTGGTGGCGCGATCACCCGTAGTGACGATCATGGGGCATGTCGATCACGGCAAAACGTCATTGCTGGACGCGATCCGGAGCACCCACGTGACCGCCCAAGAGCACGGTGGAATCACCCAGCACATTGGCGCCTACCACGTTCAGGTGGACGGCCGGAGCGTAACGTTTTTGGACACGCCGGGACACGAGGCGTTCACTGCCATGCGCGCGCGCGGTGCGAAGGTGACCGACATCGTTGTGTTGGTGGTAGCAGCCGATGACGGCGTCATGCCCCAGACGGTTGAGGCGATCAACCATGCCCGTGCGGCCGAGGTGCCGATTATTGTCGCCGTCAATAAGATCGACAGGCCCGACGCGAACCCGGAGCGTGTCAAGCGAGGCCTCGCAGACCAAGGATTGGTCGCGGAAGACTGGGGCGGCGACACGGTCTTTGCGCCGGTGTCGGCGAAGACGCACGAAGGTATTCCTCATCTATTGGAGATGCTCCTGCTGCAAGCGGACATCCTGGATCTTAAAGCCAACCCTGAAAAACTTGCCCGCGGCACGATCGTCGAGGCGAAATTGGATCGCGGCCGGGGTCCCGTCGCCACGGTGCTGGTACAGGAGGGCACTCTCAGGGTCGGAGACGCCTTTGTCTGCGGGGTTTTCCACGGCCGGGTACGGGCGATGATCGATGACCGAGGACACAAGGTCGAAGCGGCCGCGCCATCGCTGCCGGTTGAGATTCTCGGGCTACAAGGCGTGCCCCAGGCCGGCGACTCTTTTGTCGCGGTGGCCGACGAAGCGAAAGCGCGGCAGGTCGCTGAGTTCCGGCAGAGCAGGCAGCGCGAGGCGGAGTTGGTCAAGAGCAGTAAGGTATCTCTGGAAGAGCTGTACGACCAGATCAAAACGGGCGATGTCAAAGAACTTCGCGTGGTCTTGAAAGCCGACGTTCAGGGTTCCGTCGAGGCGTTAACCGAGGCGCTCAGCAGGCTATCCACCGATGAAGTCAAGCTCAGAGTCATTCACGGATCGGTGGGCGGCATTACGGAAAGCGATATTCTGCTGGCGGCGGCTTCGAATGCCATTGTTATCGGTTTCAATGTACGACCCGAATCCAAGGGTGCGGCGTTGGCGGCGCAGGAAGGCGTCGATGTTCGGCTCTACACCATCATTTATGAAGCCGTGGCGGACGTGAGAGCGGCGATGGAAGGCATGCTGGAGCCGACCTATCGGGAGCAAACGCAGGGGCGGCTCGAGATTCGCCAGACTTTCAACATTCAGGGCGTGGGAACGGTTGCCGGTTGCTACGTCACCGAGGGTAAGATCCAAAGGGGCAGTCTGGTTCGTCTCCTCAGGGACCAAGTGGTCGTTCACGAGGGCAAGCTGGGCACTTTGAAACGTTTCAAAGACGACGTTCGGGAAGTGTCCGCCGGCTATGAGTGCGGTCTTTCCATCGAAGGGTTTCAAGACATCAAGCAAGGCGACGCCGTCGAAGCCTACGAGCGAGTTCCCGTTATTCGGCGGATCGCTCCGAGTTCAACGCCTCGAGAGGCATCGCGGGCGTCGGCCGGAGAGAAGCGATAGCCGCGCAGGTTTCTGAGCCGGTCGCGGGCCTCCATGATCGTCGGCGTACTCAAGCTAGCGCTAATCCTGCCGGAGAACCACTCTCTCAAGGGCAAGCGGGGAGTGTTGCGAAGGATCCAAGCCAAGGTCGCAAATCAATTCAATATTTCAGTGACCGAGTGTGGCGATCAGGACCTGTGGCAAAGCGCCTTGCTGGGCTTTGGC
>DASTOD010000205.1:0-2911 GCA_035762645.1 Binatia bacterium
CTCTTCAACGATCTCTTCCTGGCGCAGGGCGTTGCGCTTGATGGCGAGCCGCACGACGGTTTCATCAAGACGGGGCAAAGCTCGCCCCATATGCTCCAGCCGGCGCCGGTTTTCCGCTGCCAGCGAGCCGTAGAGGCTCTCCCGAAACTATCCCGTAATTTCGGTAGCCGTTCAATTTAGATTTTGTGCCCGATGGGCACGACACATCGCCATAAGAACAAAACACGCAACAATGTCCTTCTTTGGCTTTCATTATTTCGTGGCAGGATTTGCACTCATAAAAAAACTGGCAGTAATTCACCGGCATGACCCGTTCCACATAGCCACAGGTTGGGCATTTCAAATTGCTTTCAGGTTGCATGACGGTTTTCCTTTATCCGATCAAAAACGTGCAGCAGCAGGATCTGTTGGAAGCCAAGCGAGCGCCATCCGTCCAGGCACGAGCCGGTCCGCCGGCTCTGTGAAATCCGTCGGAAAGGGATTTTTTGGCCGTCTCCTTACGCCGCCTGCGGAAACCAGTGGCGCGTGCGGTTGCAGACCGAGCATACCGACAGCATAACCGGAACCTCTACGAGCACACCCACGACGGTGGCCAGCGCCGCTCCTGAATCAGCGCCGAACAGGGCGATCGCGGTCGCCACCGCCAGCTCAAAGAAGTTCGAAGCGCCGATCAGCGCGCCCGGTGCGGCGACGTTGTGCGAGACTTTGAACCAGCGCATTAATCCGTATACCAGCGATGAGTTGAAGTAGACCTGAATCAGGATCGGTATCGCAATCAAAATGACGTGAAAAAATCTTGTTGTGATGTTATCGGCCTGGAACGCAAAGATGATGATCAGAGTCGTTAGAAGCGCGAGAACCGAAATGGGATGCAAGACAGGCAAAAACTCTTTCTCAAACCATTCCAATCCCCGCGCGCGCACCAGCCATACCCGCGTCAGGCTTCCCGCCGCCAGCGGAATTACGATGAACAACGTCACCGCATAGACCAGCACGATGAACGGCACCGTCAAAGCCGAAGCCCCGCTCACCAGCAACGTTACGATAGGCGCGAATGCAACCAGCATGAGAAGATCATTGACCGAAACTTGCACTAGCGTATAAGCCGGATCGCCGTCGGTCAGGTAACTCCAGACGAACACCATCGCCGTGCACGGCGCGGCGGCCAAGATGATGACTCCCGCAGTGTACTGGTCCGCCAGTTCCGGACCAATAAACGGTAAGAACAGATGCTTGAAAAAGATCCAACCGAAGAGCGCCATGCTGAAGGGCTTGACCAGCCAATTGACGAACAGCGTGATGAGCAAGCCCTTGGGACGTTTGCCTACCTCCAGCAAAGAGCCGAAATCGACCTTCAACATCATCGGATAGACCATCAGCCAGATCAGCACGGCAATCGGAACGTTGATGTGGCTTTCCTCGCCGAACTCCATATTGCGGACGGCAGCGACCATACCTGGGAACGCTTTGCCCAGAAGAACGCCGATCACCATGCAAAGGCCGACCCATGCGGTCAGGTAACGCTCAAAAAGATTGAGGCGTTTTGGTGTCCCTCGCGCGGTGCTTGTCAAAGTTGTTTCGACTGCTTTCACGCTTTACGGCCTTTTTTCTCTTTTAGAAACTTGTTGATACGCCGGGCGATGTCATCGCGTACGGCGCGGAACGCGCTCAATATTTGTTCTTGCGTCCCTGTCGATTTCGCCGGGTCGGGGATGGGCCCCCTTTCTTCGGGCGGCCCTACGCGGATTCGACATCATCGATACGGGCGCCGAGGATCATAGCATAAAAACGTTTGCTTCTTGAGGAAGACGACACACCAAGTCCCATGACCAATCTTGGGCTGCGTTTTCGCACACCGGTTCTCATCGGGAGAGAAGGGACCGAGTACGGCGAGAAGCAGAACCGAATCGGCCTTTGCCTGCGCTGGCACTAGAATCTTTTTTTCGCGGTGATGACTTGCGATGAGAGGAGTTTAGCGACGAGCCTGAACCGTTTTTATTTTTGCGAGCAACCGTGCTTGCTTTTCTCACGCTTGAGAAAAGCTATTTTCTTTTCTTAAGTGCAACAACAACGTTGTCCTGGCATACGCATTGCTCACAACAAGAGCGAAGGCCAAATTTAAGCAGAAAGGAGGTGAAAACGGATGAAACGGTTAAATTTCATTCTCGCGTTCGCCGCATTCGCGCTCCTTTTCAGCGCAGCCGAGTCTTTCGCTCAGAAAGGACCAGGTGCGATGTGGAGAGGTAGTGGTGGCTGGGGGCCGGGAGCCTCTTACAGCAAGATGTACGATCCCAAGAAGGTGGAAACCATCAGCGGGGAAGTGACGGGTGTCTCAACAATCACTCCGGGTAAGGGAATGTCCGCCGGAATCCACATGAATGTAAAAACCGATAAAGAGACGATCTCGGTGCATCTGGGTCCTAGCTGGTATCTCGAAAACCAGGACGTAAAGATCGAAGCGAAAGACAAAGTTGAAGTGAAAGGCTCCAGGATTACTTTTGATGGCAAGCCGGCCATTATCGCCGCTGAAGTCAAAAAGGGCGACGAAGTGCTCAAGCTGCGGGATGACGGGGGATTCCCGGTCTGGGCAGGCTGGCGGCGACGTTAATTGAAACAACGTCGTCAATAACGGGCGGCGCAATTGGATGTCGGCGGCGAAGCTTTGAATCCCGCTGCCGCCGACATCGCACATTTGAGGAGAGGCAAGATGATCCGCTGGTTAAGACGGGAGGAATGGCCCTGGTGGCAGGCGGGCCTGTTGCTTGGGTTACTCAACATGGCTGCATTCTACACAGCCGATTATTACCTCTCGGTGTCAACAACGTTTTCACGGGCCGCAGGCATGTTGGTGGGTATTGTTGCTCCAGAACATGTCGCCGCCAATGCTTACTGGCAAAAGGTGAAGCCGATT
>DASTOD010000206.1:0-3689 GCA_035762645.1 Binatia bacterium
CAGAATGGAAACCAGCGTGACCGTGCCGGGCGTGGAATATCTCAGGCCCCGGCGAGATGAGACCAATGCGGCCGCATACCAGATGGCCGTAATGAAGGCTAGGACTTGCGCCGACATGAGTTGTGACTAGCAGGCTGCTGAAAAAGCCTCATATGCTTCGTTGCGCTCAATCGCCTCGCTCCAACGTACTGCGTAAGTACGCCTCCGCTCGTCGATTTTTCGCGCCCCTCGCCTCTGAGATCTTTTTGAGCAGCCTGCACACAGAGTTTTTCACAATTGCTACTGCCACAATTTTGCTCGAACTGAAGCTTCGACGGAATGTTTCCCTCGCCCACTTTAGTGGGAGAGGGATAGGGTGAGGGGCCGCTCCCATGAAGGGAGAGGAAGTTTAAAAGTGGATTAAAGTCAGCTGCTCTTAAGCGCTTGACGAAACTTGTCGCGATACTCGATGCTGTAGAGGCGCCGGAAGTCCTCGGGATACTGTTCGCCAGGCTCCATTTTAAGATCGACGAAGATCGGGCCGTCTTCCCTAATAATCTTGTCCAGTTCGCGATCCCAATCTTCGATTTTTGAAAACTCGTAAGTGCGGCGATATCCGGCGGCTTTGGCGAGTTCGGTGAAGCGGATCTGCCCAGCCCGCGGAATCGGCACCGAGCCATTAGTTTCATAGGTGCCGTTTTCACACAGGCAATGAACGTAGTTTTTTGGCGCTGCGTTGGCGATCGTCACCAGACTGCCCAGATTCATCAGCAAGCTGCCGTCGCCGTCGAGCACGATCACCCGTTTGTCCGGCCGCCCTAAAGCGAGACCCAAGCCATGGGAGGAACCCTGTCCCATGGCGCCGGTAAAAGTGTAGTTCAGATCGTTCGGCGAGATGTGGATTAGTTCTTGGGCAGCCATGTAGACCGCCACAACGATTGCATCCTTTCGGTGGCGAGCCAACACTTTCAAGCATTCGTCTCTTTTCATCATGGTTATGTCGGCTCCCTTCCGATGAGCAGCGCCACGGGCCTGGTACGCGCATACGCCGTTTCGATGGCGGGGACGATCTTATGCGCGTCTGCGGACGCTTCCACCCAGTGATGCTCAATCCCCATCGCATCCAATATCGGTTCAATAATCTTAACGCCGTATTTCTTTGATTGGGTCGGCGCAACATCAGGCTCTTTTCCCAAAAGCCCTACCATCATGCAGACGGGATTCTGCCCTTCTATGGCCACGCCTCTAAGCGCGTTGACCGAATCCAGCAGCCCCGTGTACTGCATGAGAAGCAGCGACCGCTGCCCGGCGGCGAAAAGGCCGCTGCAGATCGACACGCCCTCGTCCTCTTTACAGACCTGCACGACCTTGAAATCCGGATCCTGCAGCATGGGCTTTAACAGATGCTGGCTGGTCACGCGATCGGGCAGCGCGACGATGAAGCGAATGCCGGCGCGCTTGATTTCCCTGATGATGTCTTCGGCTTTGAGCATTCGATCTGCCATTTTTCCTCCGGCTAGGTAAAAAAGTATCGGGTCTCGCGTCTCGGGTCTCGAGTTGGGGAAAGGGGAACCCGAGACTCGAAACTCGAGACTCGAGACCGTTTAAGCTACTTCTTTGACGAATTCCGCGAGCCGCTCGCCGATCATGATCGAAGTCAGGTTGGTATTCGCATGGCTCACGACCGGCATGATCGAAGCATCGCCGACCCATAAGTTTTCCATCCCGCGCACGCGCAGCTTTTGATCCACGACCGCCATCTCATCCGAAGCCGGTCCCATTTTGCAGGTGCCGACGCCGTGATGATAGCTGTCGTAGGTCGAGCGGGCGAACTTTTCCCAGTCGTCGGCGGGGCCGGGTTGAATGAGGGGCCCGTAAAACTCTCTCGCCGGTCCTTTGTGCACCAATTGTTCGATGAACTGCATCGCCTCGACCATGGCTTTGAGATCCTCAGGATGTTCCAACATGCCGGAATCCACTCCCGGGAGCTCATGCGCGTCAGTGCTCTGGAGAAACACCCGGCCGCGGTTACGCTGCTCGAGTAAATGCGCCGACACCGGCATCATGCGTTTGATTCCCGCAACCTCCGTCGGCGGCCGCATATTGATGTGGAAATTCGGGCAGTCGTAGAGTGGGTTTTTTTTGATGATGAGCCGAAAGCGGGGAATCACCCAATCTTCTTTCGATTCCTGCGGCCCTTCGAAGGTCATGAAGACCACCGGGTGGTCGTGATAGTTCTCGCCGATGCCTTTCAATTCATGGACCAGCGGAATGCCATGCTTCTTAAGCTCGGCCTCAGGCCCTACTCCCGAAAGCATCAAGATTTGCGGCGAGTGATACACGCCGGCGGTAAGCAAAATCTGTCCTCCCAACACCGCCTGCATCTTGCCGTCCTTCTCGTAGCGCACCCCTTCGGCCTTTCTGCCGGAGAGAATTAGCGAGTGCACCTGCGCTTCGGCGACGATCGTCAAGTTGGTTCGGTTGCGAGCGCCGTTCAGATAGGCCACTACCGTCGACTGGCGTTTGCCCTCTTTGATATTGTAAGGCGACGCGCAGACGCCGTAGGGTTCGGGCACGTTGAGGTCCGGACACTTCGGCAGCCCCATCAGATAGGCGCTGTCGATAAACGCGCGCGCCGGCGGCGACGCCTCCATGTCGAGAGTAAAATGGCGCTTTACGTAGAGCGGGCCGCTGTTGCCGTGAATCGGGCTGTCAGGAAAATCCTGATCCGACTCGATGCGCTTCATCACCGGCAAACATCTCTCGTAGGACCAGTCGGGATTGCCCAATTTGACCCAGATATCCAGGTCGGCTTTCATCGGACGCAGCACTGACATCACGTTCACGGACGATCCGCCGCCCATGATCTTGCCGGAAAGAGCATAGTAGGTGCTGCCGTCCAGATGCCTTTCACTGGGATACATCCGCAAAAAGTCGGACTCGAGCAGCAGCCGCGTCTGCTTGGCGGCGTCGGCCACCAGCTCCGGCAGCGGCCATGGATCCGATCCGGCCTCGAGCAGCAAGACCTTTCGTCTGGAATCTTCGGACAGTCGCGTAGCGGCCACCGAGCCCGCCGATCCCCCGCCGACAATGATCACGTCATATTTATCGTCTGCCATTCACGTCTCCTTACTTACTACCGTGTCCTTACTTACTACCGTGGCGTACCGTCCCGCTTCGTAAATCGAACCGGGAAAAAGATTTCTCGCCGCGCTCGAAATGATACCAAGCGGATGTTCTACCTCATGCTCCGGGCTGTCATCTCGAACGGAGTGAGAGATCTTGCTTTTGTCCGACCCGTTCAGGGCAGTCGGATCGAGCCATACGCCATAAGCCATAGGCTATACGCCAATTTCATCGCCAAGCCTTTTGCGCAGACGCCGCGCAAATTCCTGCAGGATCAGCGTCGTCGTCGCGCGAAGGACCATATCGCCGAGAATAGCGAGACGACCTTTGATCTTCACATCGGCACGATAGTTCATTGTGGTTTCTTTAGTGGAAATTTCGTGCAGATCCACGGTCATGTCCGCGTTCACCGTGCTTTTGGTGACGGAATCGATGCCTTCGGTCTTTACCACCATCTGCTCGGGCGGGCGGCTTTCGACGATCGTTGAGCGAAACGAAAACTTTCCCGAAATGGGCCCGACCGTAGCCCCGAGCGTGCCTTCAAACGTCTTATCATCGATCTGCCGGACCTCCTCGATTCCCGG
>DASTOD010000207.1:0-4773 GCA_035762645.1 Binatia bacterium
GTGAGTTCTTTGATTTCGCGACTGCGGGATCGAATGGACTTGGATCCTAAGCTGAAGACGGAAATCGATGGCCTGATGCAAGATTGTCTAGAATAGAAAGTCTGACCCCAATCCCGACCGTCAAAAGATCCATTTTTTGCCCCGACTCACCGAACTTATACCGAAGATAGCGACGACTCGCAGATCAGGACATGCTGGCTCCTAGCTCTCTTACCAGCCAAATTAATCCGAGGAGCGTCGCCAGCACTAATAAAAAGACAACAGCGATAACACCCACCACAATAAGCCAATCACGCGGGTCTGCGCGGCGAGCCTCTCTCGCGGCGTAGCGCTCGAGTAGCTGAGCGTTCCTCACGTTGCTCCGAAACCAAATCGAAAAAATGTCCCCGAAGACTGGAATGCCGCCTAGGATGGCATTCAACGCGACATTCAGTCCCATGCGCAGCAGTACGCTTTTGGGGACATGAAATTGAGCTGCAAGAAGGAGAATGGCCGAGCCCGTGAGGGTCGCGATGATATCCCCGATAACAGGAATGAGTCCTAGGATCGGGTCCAAGCCGACCCGGATCGTGGTTCCGGGAATGGTGAACCGCTGGTCCAGCAGATCGGCAAGAAACCTGACAAATAAAAGTCGTCTTGCCGCCTGACTCGCATCGCTGCTGGTTCCACTCACTTCTTCGGGATCTGACATCGGCAAGACCGTGTGATGCTCGTCTTATTCTGCTGGACAAAGAAGATAACGAAAAGAAACGGCCTCCTCAGCAGAAACAGAAAAGAGCCAGCCGAAGCCGATCCGCTAGAACCGACCAGCCATTAGCCACGCGCGCCCTACCGACCCTTACCGACAGGTAAAATACTCTTTCTATCTGGGCCTGCTTTAGCCGCACGGTGGCGGTCCTGGTTCTACCACCCTCGGGTAATTGTCACCTGGCTTTCACGGCACCGCTGTCCACGACGACTGCTTGAAGCGGCAACTTTACCCGGTGATGATTTTACTTACTAGTCCTTATTACGTGCGAAACCTCCTATATGTGTTCACTTCTTACATGGCGTCCGATTTGCTCTGCCACGGACCGATGAGCGCCTCGTTGAGGCTCCTATTGCCGCCCGGAATACCCGCGACGGAAACTGAAACTGAGCGAAACCTCCTAAGCGACCTCGAGGCGACGTCTGGGGGTGAAGAACGTGCCCAAGCTCTGTGGCACCTGGTGCTCTTTTATCAAAACGACGCAAAGCGCAGTGACCTAGCGACAGCGCTGCTTCACCAGATGATCCACGAATCACACGACCATGAACGTAAAGCGACCGCTTACCTCGCCCTTGGACAAATCGCTCAGCTGAACGAAAATTGGAATACAGCTTTGGCGCATTACGCCAAGGGTCTATCTTTCTCGCCTACAGAACACGATACGTCTTATCTACTCCGGAATAATGCGGGCTACTGCCTCAATGCCCTAGGCCTTTATGCCGCGGGTGAGAAGTATTGCCGCCGCGCAATCGAGATAGATGCCAAGCGGCACAACGCCTATAAGAATCTGGGGGTAAGTCTCTACGGCCAAGGGGACCATAGGAGCGCCGCTTGGTGCTGGGTAGAGGCGATAAAGGTCAATCCCGCCGATCCAGACGCGGCAGTTCTCCTCAGAGAGTTACTGTCGAAGCATCCTTCATTAAACTCCGACTATCCTTGGATTCAGCAAGCGCTAAAGAAGTTCCGGAAAAAGAACTCACAACCGATTTGAAGACAGATGCAAGGCAGAAGAGCTAAACGGTGGTCAACTGACTCTGAAGAACTGCAATTGTTACACAAGCTCGGGAACGAGATTCAGGTTTTGACAATGTTCGCCCATATGGCGAGAAGGGGAGTCCTCGCTCGGGACGATATAAGGAAGGCAAACGTGGCGCTCCGGAAAGTGAAGCATCTACTTAGTCAACTGCGCATGACGATCGATGTGCGTGGTGGCGCCAAACTAATCTAGGCGGAATGGCGAGAGCGGACCAGATCATCAAGTGAAGGAGACGTAATGTGGTTGCCTCGTGTAGCAACTTCGTAGCACGAATAAGCCGAAATGAGACGGAATCAGCGTAAAATCCCTTGACCAGAGGTGGGAGCGGAGCCATTGGTTTCCGCTCGGTTTTGATTCCGAGGACCCTTCACTGATCGGATCTATAACGAAAGACATAACGAAATATATCTTCCGGTAAGTTGTCGGCCCGAATTACAATGAAAAACGATGTCAGTGAGATTTGTGCTGGCCACGCCTGGTCTCCCTGAGCAAACATAGGGAGCCTAAGCTTACGATGACCCATATTGGCGGTGGACGGCTCTTAGAAATGAGGAGCTCATATGATGAATCAGTTAGGGCATCTTTTCAGTTCGGACCCGCTAGTGACCCAGCTATTCTTTGGATCGCCGAGCCGTGGCCCCTTAGCACCAGAAAAGGAGCTAATGCTTGCCGTGTTAGCCGATGCGGTGGAGTGCTTTTGTAAGTATTCAACTGCGCGCGACGGCTTTAGAGCGCGGCTTTTTCGCGAGGCTGAAGAATGGATTTTTGCTGAACATGAGGAGCTGCCGTTTTCTTTCAATAATATTTGTGAGGCTTTAAATCTAAATCCAGACTACATTCGCCATGGAATACTGGAGTGGCGCGTACCGTGGCAAAAATGGGGATACAAAGCGCGGCAGAGAGATTTTTCGCTAAAAAACGTAAAGCGCATTAAGAAGCTCAGCCGAGGCGGAAGGTTGGCGTCGGGTCGCCGCTGATGAGTTCTTTTGGGCGCTGTGTTGCGATCGTCAATCGGCTCAAGACGTGGCACGGTTTGCGCAGAAATTGCGTACGCCCGTTTTAAGAATGATCGCTGCTATGGTAACGGCAATTGAGTCGAAGTCCGGGGGTAGCCGTAAGGCAGCTCCGACGATCACTGTAACCACTTCTAACGAAGAGCGACTCACCGTCTCAGTCACGGCAAAGACGTTTTCACTGCAGACGGATTTTCGTAGCTCTTCGCGCATCTCTGTCAAATAGTGAAAGCCATCTTCCCTGAGTCCATCGTAAATCACTCGTAATTCGCTTCCCAATTGGTCCGCCGAGATAACGGTCGGGAGACCCTTGTACAAGTCCCTAGCATCGCAACTACTCCGAAGACCCGAAACATAACTAACAATTCCAGCTGCTCTGCCCGGGGAGCTTCTCCCCAGTGTTTGTCCTCCCAACGTCGCATAGAGATCGTCAATATGTAACCGCAGAAGCTTCATTCCTTCATCGATGAAGCTTTCATTAATAGGCGGCACTGTATTTCCCGTCCGAGGCTGATGAGCTGCGCCAGAATCTTGTCCCCGGATAAGCAACTTAAATGCCGGTCACGAATGTTAACGGAAACTACTTTGATATCGTAAAAGTGCTAGAAAACCCGAAGCTTCGTCTCAGATTAAGGAAGAAGTAAGGAGACATGCGTCTCCATGTTAGGAGTCGACCGATTCGGGAATACGGCAGAGTCTTTCAGACTATTGTTGAAGCGGTGCTTAGGCGATCGACTGCGGCCAAGTCTCCGGCTCAGTCCGCCAATTCGAAACAGAGGCTAAGGAGCAACAGCGAGGGCTTTGGCTTTGGCGCTGCCCATTTATTTAGCTGGACAACCGGCAACCAACAGCAGTAAAAAGCGGGCATGCGTTACAAAGCCATCGCCATCGTACTGGCCAGTCTAGCTCTCACCTCAGTCCAGCTCGCGGAGGCGCAACAGCCGAAGAAGGTTTATCGCATTGGATTTATAAGTCCGTCCTCTTCTTCTACCGCTGGTCCTAACCTCGAAGCATTCCGACAAACTTTGCGCGATCTAGGCTACGTTGAGAGCGAGAACATCGTCATTGACATTCGATGGGCAGAAGGCTCGGCCGAACGCTTTCCGCACCTGATAACTGAACTGGTTCGGCTCAAAATAGATGTCCTTGTTGTCGGCGGCGCGATTGGTGCTCTGGCAGCGAAAAATGCGGGAATCACAACCCCTGTTGTCTTTGCAGCAGTGACCGACCCCCTGGGGTATGGCCTCATCGGCAGCCTGGCTCGCCCGGGCGGCAACATTACCGGGGTAGCACTGGCAGTTGGAGAGGGATTCAGCGGAAAGTGGGTCGAACTGCTCAAGGAGGGCGTTCCGAAGGTCACAAGGACGGCCGTCCTGCGAAATCCGACCCATCCGCTTGCCGAGGTCTTTCAGAGAGAAACCCAGGCGGCGGGCAGGGCGCTTGGTTTGGGACTCGATTTCTTTGAGGCGCGAGATCCCAGCCAGGTTGGCAGCGCGCTTTCAAGGATGGAGAAGGGACGGGCCGAGTCGCTCATTGTCACCCCAGCTCCTCTCTTCACGAGCCAACGAAGCCTTATCGTGGATTTTGTGGCACACCGCCATTTACCGTCGATGTTCTTTGCCAGAGAGTTTGTGGATGCCGGAGGCCTCATGTCCTACGGGCCGAGCTTTCCGGACTCGTATCGTCGGGCCGCTTTCTACGTCGACAAAATTTTGAAAGGCTCCAAGCCCGCCGATCTTCCCGTAGAGCAGCCGACGAAATTCGAGTTGGTCATTAATCTGAAGACGGCGAAACAGATTGGCGTGACGATTCCGCCGACGGTGCTGGCGCGGGCGGACAAGATCATTAAATAGCAAGGAGCTAAGCGCAAAGGGCAAAGAGCAATAAAAACGGACAGAAACCTTATGAGAAAGACAGTCATTGGCTTTACGCTTAGCGCGTTGCTCTATGCGCTTTGCCTGCCTGTTGAGGCGCAG
>DASTOD010000208.1:0-7563 GCA_035762645.1 Binatia bacterium
CGAGAAAATGCTCGACTTCCCGGAAACGTCCCATCAGCAAACCGAGCAAGACGCCGATGAGCACGGCCAAGAAGAAGCCGACCGCCAAAGTGCCGAGGCTCATCATCAGATTGTCCAGAAGCTTGCCACTGGCGAGCAGCCGGACCCAGGCGCTGCCGATTTTCGACAACGGCGGTATCAGGACGCTGTCTGCGGCCCGTCCGGCGATCTCCCAGAGGAGTCCCAGAACAACAACCGAGGTGATGTTGGTTCCCAAGCGATTAGTCAATGATGGTTCTCCATCGCCTTTTTCAAACTGTCCCAGATGTAATTCGTCAAATCGACGAAACGAGGGTCGCGGCGCACGCCATCGACGATTCGAGGCCGAGGAAGCGGCACTTCCAGAACTTCCGCCACCTGTCCGGGTCTGGGCGTCATGACGACCACCCGGTCGGAAAGGTAGACGGCCTCGTCCATACTGTGGGTGACGAAGATCACGGTCTTTCGCTCGCGTTGCCAGAGCTCCAATAATTCTTCCTGTAAGAACTGGCGCGTCTGCGCATCCACGGAGCCGAACGGCTCGTCCATGAGCAGTATCATCGGATTCACCGCAAGCGCTCGCGCCAGGCCCGCGCGTTGCTGCATGCCGCCGGAAAGCTCGTGGGGATAATGGTTCTCGAACTCTCCGAGACCCACGCGATTGAGATAATCACGCCCGATTTTGGTCCGTTCTTGCTTCGGCAGTTGGCGTAGCTCCAGACTGAATTCGACATTGGCAAGCACGGTGCGCCACGGCAGCAAGGCAAAACTTTGAAAAACCACCGCCCGCTCCGGACCGGGTCCGGTTACTTTTTTGCCGTTTACCCGGATTTCGCCGATGTCACACGGAATGAGACCGTCGATCAACTTCAGCAAGGTCGTCTTCCCACAGCCACTCGGGCCGATGATACTGATGAATTCGTTCTCCCGGACGGAAAGATCCACCCCCGTAAGCGCCTTGACTTCAGAAGTACGGCCATTAACGGTCTTTTGAAAGCTCTTCGAGACCCGCTGGATCTCAACCATCGTGTTCGCCTGAAGGTTCTAGCTCAAAACGTTCCAAATGTTCCAGTTGGCATCATCCCTTGCCCGTGATCACCTTGTCGTCTCTTCCGGGATCGTAGGGACGGGTATCTCTTGCCAGATCGACCCGCTTCATCACCTCTTCGGGCGCCTTGGCGTCTTTGGGGAAATCGTATGGTGGGAGCGGCTTGGTGGCATCGAAGATGAGCTTTGTCTCCATGGTGCCTTTTTCCAGACGGTTGTGACCATAGGCCGTCGGATTCAAGTGGGAGCCGATGATATTGGGAATGATCACCAAGTCGCGGTCCGCTTGAAAGCGCATGGCGAGCGCCCACAACACCTGTGTTTCGTTAAAGACATCGATATCGTCATCGACGACGATGATGTGTTTGATGCTGGGATCGGTAACGAACGCTGCCAGCGCCGCTTGCTTCGGCTCTCCCTCAGCGCGTTTTTTCAGAGAGATGTAGCAGTGGGCCCGGGCAGCGCCCGACATCGGCATATTGACGCCGGTCAAGCTGGGGACCGCTTCTTGAACGCGACGGAAAAGACTACCCAGTCGCGGCGCGGCGCCAATGATGTTGTGCTCGAAATGGGCGCTGTGGATGCTCTGATAGAGTGGATTCTTTCTCATTGTGATCGCGGTGACTTCGATGTACGGCTGGTCGCCTTCTTTGTAGTAGTAGTGTGGCCACTCTCCAAAGGGTCCTTCATATTGCCGTTTCTTTGGCGGCACGATTCCTTCGATCACGATCTCGCAGCGCGCCGGCACCATGAGATTGACCGTTTCCGCCTTTACGACTTCAATGGGCTCGCCGAGAAACGCTCCCGCCACCTCTAATTCTTGACCGACGCCGGCCTGCTTGCTGACCGCGGCCATATTCAAAGCGGGGTGGTGACCGATGGCAAGCGCGACCTCCATGGGCTCGTTATGATCTTCGTATTCGGCCCGGATGTAATTGCCATGATTGGCCGGATTGATCATCAAGCCGAGCTGCTTTTTGCCTTGTTTCTGATGGCGGTAAATCCCGACATTAACCGCATTGGTGCCGCGCTCTTTGCAGATTAACGCCGCGGCATTGATATACTTGCCGGCGTCGCCCTCGTTGTGGGTAAGGATCGGAAGCAGATCGAGATCGACATCGTCGCCTTTCAAGATGACGTCCTTGACCGGCGCGTCTTTGGCGGAGACCTCCTTCACCGGAACCGGATGGTGCTCCCGATGCGCCAGGTCTTTGACCATTTGCGGCACCGTCGGTGAGCCCAGGGCTAGAGCGAGCCGCTCGTAGGTGGCGCCAAGATTGAGGACCAGCGGAATCTTGGAATCTTTGATGTTCTTGAAAAAGACCAGCGGAAATTTGTTCTCTCTTTCAAACTTCTCGACAATGGCGCAGGCTTCGTAACGCGAATCCACCTCACGATCGACAACGACCACGTCTTTGGGGCGCTTCTCAAGCAATTCATCCAAATAAGTACGTAGATCCTTCGGCATTTTAACTTCCCTCCTTGTAGCTGTGCGGTCGTGTTTTCCTGCGCTTGTGTCATTTCGAGGGCAGCGAGAAATCTAGATCCCTCGCATGCGGCCGGGATGACAACCGAGGGTTGTGACGACAGAGCAGGTCAACTCGATTACTGTATCCTGCAACACGACCGCGACTGTCAAGGCTGTAACCGGCTTGACACGTTTCAACCGTTCTTCTAACACTGGGTGGCGGTGATAAGATCATGCGCAACTTGCCGGTGAGATGGGGCCTCAGCCTGCCGAATCGGGGCGTCCTTTTCGGCCTCACAACGATCGATACGCTGCTCGAGGCAGCGGTGGTTGCCGAACGAACGGGTGTGTTCGAATCTGTGTGGTTCGGCGACAGTCTGATTCACAAACCGCGGCTCGAATCGATCGTCATGCTGAGCGCGGCCGCGGCGCGGACCCAAAAAGTGCGGCTGGGAGTGATTTGCCTGGCGAGCTTTCCGGTGCGCCATCCCGCCCTCGTGGCCATCCAGTGGGCGAGTCTCGACCAACTCTCCAAAGGCCGAACCATCCTCGGCGTTTGCATCGGCGGCGGGCATGAGGGTGAAATGCGCGCGTTCGGCATCCAGAAAGAGGAACGCGTGGGGCGCCTGACGGAAGGCATCAAGCTTATCCGTCAGATTTGGAATGACGCGGAAGTGAATCATACGGGCACGTATTACAAGCTGGAAGGCTACCGCATCGTCCCTAAGCCGGTGCAAAATCCCTGTCCCATTTGGATCGCTGTAAGTCCCGATCGCGCTCTTGTGGGCGACAAGGGAATCGAGACGGCGATGAAACGAGTCGCAACGTTGGCCGATGGTTATATCACCCTCGCCGTGCCGCAGGACGAGTTTGAGAGACGGCTCGATCTCATCGAGGCGTTTGCTGAGGCAGAAGGAAAAGACTTGAGTCGTTTTGAAGTGGCGATTCACGGCATGGTCAATATCAACGATGACCGGCGAGCAGCGCGCGAAGAATCGACGTACTACTTCAACAACTATTACACTCCCGGTTATCCTTCCGAGGAGTTGCTCGGAATTTGGCTCGCCCACGGGCCGCCCGAGGAGTGCGCGCAGAGGATCCAGAGCTGGATCGACATGGGCATCACGACACCGGTGCTGCGCTTTACCTCGCGCAATCAGCTAGGGCAGATCGAGCGATTTATTAACGACGTGCTGCCGCTTTTGCGGTTGAAGTGACAGCGGGACCATTGATAAAGATACTGTTGTGTTGGAGTGATGGAGTGACGAGAATTGGGTTGATGGAGTAGTGGAGTAGTGATGGAGTGTTGCTGTCGATTTTGGAATCCCATCGCTCCAATCCTCCAATACTCCAGTTGAATCTCAAAGGACACCCCCATGTTTGAAGATCTAAGAAGTTATTTAACGTATCTCGAAAGCCAGGGGCAGCTCCTGCGCGTCACCGAACCGGTGGATGTCAAATATGAAATCGCTGCCGGTATGCGCAAGACTTCGGACATCGAGGGTCCGGCTCTGCTCTTTGATAATGTCAAAGGCTATCCCGGCTGGCGTGTTTTAGGCGGTTTGTTCGCGACACGAAAACTTGTGGCGCTGGGCCTGGGCGTGCCGCAGGAGCAGTTGCTCGAACGGTATCTCACCCTGGAAGACAAGCGAATTGCGCCCGAGATCGTTGCCGCTGGCCCGTGCAAGGAAATCAAATGGACCGGCAATCAGATCGATCTTGCCAAATTGCCGATCGTCACTCACGCGAGCAAAGACTGCGGCCCCTACGTCACCATCGGGGTGCAGGTCGGTAAAGATCCCCACACCGGCATTCGAAATTTATCGATCCATCGCATGCTCGTCCTCGGCAAAGACCGATTGTCGCTCTGGGCGCCGGCGGATCATCATCTGGGCCGGATGATTTTGATGGCCGAGGAGAAGAAAAAGGGCTTGGAAGTCGCCACTGCCATCGGTGTCGATCCCGCCATCATCGTTGGCTCGCAAGCTCGAGTTCCATTTGGAATCGATGAGTTCCACATCGCCGGCGCGTTGCGCGGCGCGGCGGTGAAATTAGCCAAATGCGAAACCATCGACGTTGAGGTGCCGGCCTTCGCCGAAGTGATCATCGAAGGCGTGACAATTCCCGGCGAACGCGTCGCGGACGGGCCTTACGGCGAATATCCCGGCTGCTACAGCGAAGCGAAGCAGGCGCCGGTGCTCAAGGTGACCGCGATTACCATGCGGCAAAATCCAATTTATCAAACCGCGCTGACCGGCATGCCGGTAACGGAAAACCACACTCTGATCGAGTACGGCAACGCCGCGGTGGTCTATCGCGAGGTGAAGAAGATCGTGCCGGAAGTGCGCGGCGTCAACATGACTCCCGGCGGTACTTTCCGCCACCACGTGGTGGTATCGATCAAAAAACGCGCGGAGAATGAAGGGCGCAACGTGATCCTTGCGCTACTTTCGATGGGCATCGGCCTCAAGCAAGTGATCGTGGTCGACGATGACATCGATCCTTTCGATCCGATGCAAGTGGACTGGGCCATGGCCACGCGCTTTCAGGCGGACAAGGACGCCATCATCATTCCGCGTATCGCTTGCTCGACCCTGGATCCGTCTTGTCCGGAGAACCGCGTTACCGCCGGCTTGGGAATCGACGCGACCGCGCCGATGAAAGACCGCTGGCGCTTCGAGAAAGTGGAAATCCCCGGCGTGGATAAGGTTAGCTATCTAAAATAATTGGCATATGGCTGATCGCTTATGGCATATGGCCGGTCGCTTCATGCGCTATAAGCCATCCGCTATAGGCCATAAGCGACCCGTAAGGGAAAAATGAGAAACTTCGAATACCTCGAACCCACCACGGTCGCCGAAGCCTGCACGCTGCTCAAGCAACATGGCGGCGAGGCCAAGGTGTTCGCCGGGGGTTCGCATCTCACGATTCTCATGAAGCAAGGACTGTATCAGCCCAAGACCTTGGTTAACATCAAAAGGATTTCCGAGCTGCGCGGGATTAAATACGATGCGACTAAAGGGCTGATGATTGGCGCTTTGGTGACGCACCGCGAAGTCGAAACATCACCGCTGGTTAAAGAAAAGTTTCCCGTGCTGGCGGAAGCGGAAAGGGAAGTCGCCAACATCCGCGTGCGCAACACGGGCACCGTCGGCGGCAATCTCGCATCCGGCGAACCGCTAACCGACTTGGCGCAGATTTTTATTGCCGTGGACGGCAAGGCAGCCATCACAGGAGCGAACGGACAGCGCGTCATTGCGATCGAGGAGCTGTTTTTGGATTTCTACCAGACCAGCCTTGCTGACGACGAGATCCTAACCCATGTGGTGATTTCGCCGCTGGCGCCGCGCTCAGGAGTCGAATATATCCGCTTCTCCAGCAGTTCGGTGGTCGACAAACCGTCGGCGGGGGTGGCGGTACGGCTGACCTTAGATAGCGGCGGCGAAACGGTGCAAATCGCGCGTATCGTTCTCGGCTGCGTCGGGGCGACACCGGTGCGGGCGCGCCAAGCCGAAGCGCTGCTTGCTGGAAAAAAGCTGGCGCCGCAGCTGGCGGCAGAAGCGGGCGCCGCAGCGTCGCAAGAATGCAGCCCAACCAGCGATCTCCGCGGCTCGGAGCAGTACAAGCGCGCGATTGTGCGTACGTTGGTGAAGCGCGCGGCAGTCAAGGCATACGAACGAGCCCTGGGAGGTTAATACGCCGGTCTGTCGCCATTTGTTTTAATTTACTCTTCCCAGGTCGTCACCCCCGAATGTTTTTATCGGGGGTCCAGTCAGGGATTTGTCTGGATTCCCGATAGAAGCGTTCGGGAATGACAGCCTTTAAAAATGAGGCTGTACCAGACGATCAAAGCGGCCGGATTACAAAAAACGACGTAGCAGACTAAAGCATGAAAAAAACCATTTTACTTAAAGTTAACGGCGTCGAGCGCAGCGCCGAAGTCGAGCCGCGGATGACGCTGCTTGAGCTTGTGCGCGAGCAGTTTGGTTTGACGGGCGCTAAGCTCGGCTGCGACATTCAAGTCTGCGGCGCGTGCACTTTACTTCTCGATCGAAAACCGGTGAGCGCTTGTTCGGTCTTGGCCGTGGACGCGGACGGTTGCGAGGTGTTGACGGTGGAAGGGCTAAGCAACAGGGATTCGCTTCATCCCCTGCAGCAAGCTTTCATGGAATTCGGCGCGTTGCAGTGCGGCTATTGCACGTCAGGATTTATTCTCACCGCCAAAGCTTTGCTCGACGAGTGCCCACAGCCGTCGGAACAAGAGATCAGGGATTATTTGGCGGGTAACTTCTGCCGCTGCGGTTGTTATCAGGAAATTATGCAGGCGATCAAAAATGTTATCGTGAGGCATCAGGCGTAAGGGGTGAGGGGACCACCTCACGCCTCACCCTTCACGCCTAACGTAGGGGACAAGATGGAATTAGCAGATGTCGGAAAATCGGTTCGGCGGTTGGACTACGAAACCAAAGTCACGGGCCAAGCGCAATACCTAGCGGACATGATCGTTCCCGGTATGTGTCACGGAAAGATTCTGCGTAGCCCGCTGCCGCACGCGCGCATCACGAAGATCGATATTTCCAAGGCCCTCGATGTTCCCGGCGTCGTCGCGGTGATTACTCGCGACGACATCCTCCACGATCAAGGGATCGAGCCATACTACGGTCCCGTGTTCAAGGATCAAACCATTGTCGCTGTGGATAAAGTGCGCCATGTGGGGGATCCGGTCGCAGCCGTCGCGGCATTAAACCAAGATGCGGCTGAAGAGGCTTTGCGTCTCATCGATATCGAATACGAGGAGCTGCCGGCGGTTGTGGACGTGCATAAAGCGTTAAAGCCCGGCGCGCCCTTGGTTCACGAATCCATCAAGTTGCCGGCCTCTGGGTTCGCTGATCTGGCCGAGCTCAAGCCGGTGGAGGGCACCAACGTCTGCACCCATTTCAAGCTCAATCGCGGCGACGTTCAGAAAGGGTTTGCTGAATCAGACCATATCTTCGAAGATACATTCACGCTGCCGGCGACACAGCATAGTT
>DASTOD010000209.1:0-2111 GCA_035762645.1 Binatia bacterium
GCTCTAGAAGGTGTAGCTGCGGTGCTCACGGCGGCGGATGTTGGCGACCTGGTGCCCACTTACAACGGGCGGCCGGTGATTGCGACCGATAAGGTCCGCTACGTCGGCGAACCGGTGGCCGCAGTGGCAGGAACAGATTTAGCCGTGGCCGAAGAGGCGGCTTCGCTCATCGATGTGGCCTATCAAGAATTACCCGCTGTGGTAGGAATCGACGCGGCTCGGGCCGCTGGCGCGCCGCGGCTCCATGACGATCGCAGGGACAACATCTGCAGTCACGAGAGCGTGGAGCGGGGCAGCGTGCACGAAGGATTTGCGCAATCCGATCTGGTTGTTGAGGATCAATTCACTTTCCCTATGGTCTATCACTACGCGATGGAGCCCCATTCCGTTATTGCCCACTGGAATGAAGAAGGTCTCAGCGTCTGGTCGTCGGCGCAGCATCCGTTTCAGGTCCGAAACGATCTCGCGAAAATTTTCCGCATGCCGCTGGCCCGAGTGCGGATGATCATCTCGTTGCTGGGCGGTGGTTATGGGAGCAAATCGTACACGAAATTTGAGCCGCTGGTCGCGGCCCTGGCGCGCAAAGCGGGAGCGCCGGTGCGAATCTGTAATTCCATCGGTGATTCCATGGTCACCGTGAGGCGACATGCAGCCAAGGTGCGAGTAAAGACCGGATTCAAGCAGGACGGGACGATCACCGCCCGCGAGGCCGAGATTTATCTCGATACCGGCGCCTATGATGACAACGGCCCACAGGTCACGATCCGCGCGGCCACGAGAGTCTTGGGACCGTATCGTATCCCGAACATCAAATCCAACGCCTATTCGGTTTACACCAACTCGGGATCTGCAGGTTCGTTCCGTGCCATCGGCGCGCCGCAAGTCATTTTCGCCGGTGAATCCCAGATCGACATTGCCGCGACTCGTTTGGGCATCGATCCCTCGGAGATCCGGCTGAAAAATCTCTTGCACAAAGGCGAAGAGCTTCGTCCCGGGCTCAAGGGCATCGACGGGAACCTCACGGCGGGCTTGAAGAAGCTCTTGCGCTCCAGCCAGTGGAAGCATTCGACGCAAAAGAAGGCCGCACCCGTGGGGCTGGCCTGCGCCGTCACCAACGCCGGAGCCACGCCTGTATCAGTCGCGATGGTCCGCCTGCAATCGGACGGCGTGGCGAATATTTTGGCTGGGAGCACCGAAATGGGGCAGGGGGTACGCACCGTGCTCTCGCAGATCGCGGCCGAAGAGCTGTCGCTTCCTTTGGACCAGATTCGTATCCTGGGCGCGGACACCAAGCTGACGCCGTACGACAGCTCCACTGGCTCCAGTCGCTCCACCACTTGTATGGGCCACGCCGTCCAAGCGGCCGCAAGAGCTCTAAAGAAGCAACTGCTCACGATCGCCGCGGAAGCGTTTGGTGTTCCCCCCGGCCAAGTGCGTGTGCAAGACGGCGCGCTGGTGTGCGGCGAGGCGCGACTGGCATTTAACGAGGCCCTGGAACGGCGGTTCGGCAAAGGCTCCGGTGGAGAATTGATCGGCCATGGCGAAACTGGACCGGATATAACCGACAACAAGCTGCCGGTTTTTTGGGAAATCGGCATGGGCATGGTCGAATTGCGCGTGGATCAAGAGACCGGCCAAATTGAGATCAGGCGCCTCGTCTCGCTGGCCGACGTGGGAAAGGCAATTCATCCCGATGGCTGCATCGGACAGGAGGAAGGTGCCGCGATGATGGGGATCGGCCATACCCTTTTCGAGCAGATGCTTTATGATTCGAATGGCCAATTGCTTAACCCCAACCTTATAGATTACCGCGTCCCCGGCTTCAGCGACGTGCCGCAAGAATTCCACACGGTGTTGCTGGAAAACCAGGACGGCCCGGGCCCCTACGGCGTGCGCGGCATGGGAGAGGGAGGAGTTTTGTCGGTGGCGCCGTCGGTAACGAATGCCCTGGCGCGGGCGACCGGCGTGCGGATCAAAGATCTGCCCCTCACCCCGGAGCGTGTCTGGAGAGCGTTAAGAGAACACCGGGAGCAGCCTTCCAGCTGATAGTCGCGCTGCTAGACCGGATTATTCACGGTGAAACAGTGATCTCGAAACGGTGACCCCTTCCG
>DASTOD010000210.1:0-3509 GCA_035762645.1 Binatia bacterium
AAGGAGATAAAGGACATCACCTCTCCGGCGCTGGCGCTTCTCATGGCATACAACTGGCCGGGCAACGTCCGCGAGCTGGAAAATACGATCCAACGGATGATGGTGA
Source organism: Binatia bacterium (assembly GCA_035762645.1). GTDB lineage: Bacteria > Desulfobacterota > Binatia > UBA9968 > UBA9968 > DASTOD01. The sequence goes on from DASTOD010000210.1 coordinate 107, forward strand.
TCTGCAAGGGGGATACGCTCGATGCCCAGGATATCCCGATGGAAATTCGCGGCACGGAGAGCGCTCCGGCGACAGGCGCGCACCTGTTAAAGGGAATTTCCCGCGAGTCCACCGAAATCATCGAACGGCGCGCGATCGCGGACGCCCTGGCGAAAACCAGCGGCAACGTGACGCACGCGGCCAAGGCGCTGGGCGTGAGCCGGGCGACGCTGCAAAACAAAATGAAACTCTACGGGCTGCGAAATTCGAAGACGTAACAAAATCTCCCCTGCCCCTCTTTCACAAGAGGGGTTAAAGTCACAACGAGAAAAGTCCCCCTCAGCAGAGCGATTATCTGGCGAATCATGAGTAATCGCCGACCGCCTAGCTCGTTAGGCAGCGCCTAGGCGTGATGCCAAACGCATTAGGCTTCTGGGCCGCCCTCGAACATTCCCCCGCCATCTTTCTCTTTCGCCTTCGCCAGCAAATCCGAGTGCTTAGTTAGCGCCCCCGGCGCGCGCAGAGACAGGCAAGAGGGTGGCACGTGCGTTGCTCTCTCCCCTTTCACATGAAGCTCACCGACAAATCAAAAGGAGCGCGGAACATGGAGACAAAAGAAACCATCGAGACCACTCTGGGAGAATTGATTGCGACGCTGACCGAGGAGGCCGCCGCGCTCATCGACGATGAGCGGGATGTTCACAACACGGTCGCTTTCATGCTCACGCATCTACTGAATAACCGCAGTGCGGCATCCCGAAGCGAACGCTACTGCAATTAGACTACCCGAGGTCGCAATGGTCCCCAAGGACTATCCAATGAAAAATTTTTCTATGATTGACCGCCTGCAGGAATCTTTGCGCCCGCTCCGAAGACGCGTCGCCGTGGTTGGACAGACCACCTTCCTCCGAAGTTCAAAGTCGTTTCCACTCAGTGAGAACCTTCATGCGCTTTCTCTATAGCGGAGAATTGAACCACCGTCTTGGCTGGCTGCTCCTGATCGCAGCTCTCGCTTGGGCGATTTGGCTGGATCCCTGGTCCTTCAGTGAGCGAAATCCGGGGGCACTGGCCGGCAGCGCGAAAACAGCCGCGATGCACGCGCAATCGGTTGTACTCGTCATGGCCTTTTTGCAGCTCGCCATCGGAGCAACTTTGGTGCTGTCGCCGCCGCAATGGCAGCATCTGAACGGTGCGGGCCTCTTGGGTTTGGGGGGCATGATCGTAGCTGCCGGACATGCGCTCGGGAGCAGCCCTTCGGTTGGCGGCCCGGTGATTCTATCCGGCGTTTTGCTGAGTCTTCTCGGGTTTGTGACTTTCATCCATGACCGCCGTGGAAAAGAGCACCGAGACTTGACGGTGATCCTCTGGGTTCTCTCCGCCGGCATGTTTCTCATCGGCATCATGGCCATGTTCGAGCTGCGCCCAGAGCTTTTCTTGCCCGCCTATCTCGGAGCTGAAGACGGCTTTCGCATGCGCCTGCTGCGCCTGGCACGGATCGCGGTCATCGCGTTATCCACCCTGACAGTCCTGTTCCTCGGACTCGCAAAGCGCGCCTCCCCGCAAAGCCGAATCGTCCATTGGGGACGGCTCGCGATGCTCGGCGGCACGATTGGCATCCCTTCAGTGCTTATCGCCGCGGCTCTCACTCGCGTCGAGTTAACGACGCTGCTGCCCATCCCGGCCTATGCGATGTTGGCGGGCACACTGTGCGGGACACAGTTGGCAAGGCGGTCGGGCCGTTCTCTCGAGGTTTGGGGGTGGATGCTGATCGCTATCGGCATGGCCGGCGGTCTCTTCATGGGTCTGTACGCCTTCGATGCCTGGCTTCCGGCGGATTGGCTGGGACCTTACAACGGCTTTGGCAGACGCTTGATTCGCCTGGCGCATATCGACTGCGTTGTCTTCGGGTTGACGAGCATCTTTGTTGCGCGAGAGCTGGCGAGTTGGAAAGAAGCGAGTTGGCTGCAGCGATTAGGCGCTCCGTTGCTCATCGCCGGCAGCGCTACGACGATCGCGGTCCTTCTTCTCCTCACCTGGACCGACTTACCCGCGACCGTGATGAGCGTGGGACCGGCGATCGTCACGACAGCCGTACTGCTCTGCGCGGCATGCGCATTGCCCGGCGGATTGTCGAAAGCGGCCGATGCCGTTGCTTCTCCAGGAGTTGAACTATGAAAATCGGTCTCATAGCGATCGCCGGCGTCAAACTTCAAACGCACAAGTTCATCGAGCTGGGAATTACATTGCCCCAGTTCGTCAATCGTGGCCGGGTCATCGCCCAGCTGCCAAGCCTGGCTCTCCTCACTCTGGCGGGCGCGACTCCGGAAGGTATCGACCAGGAATACATAGAGGTAGACGATGTCGCGGCCTTCGCGCAAAAGCCCCACCGCGATTTCGACCTCGTGGCCTTGTCCACTTATACCGCGCGCGCCTTTGACGCTTATCTGGTGGCGGATGCCTATCGGGCGCAAGGGATGCCCGTTGTCTTCGGCGGGCTCCATGCAACGGTTTTGCCGGACGAAGTTGCGCGGCATGCGGACGCGGTGGTCGTGGGTGAGGGCGAAGCGATCTGGGCTGAAGTCGTGCGCGATTTTCAAAAGGCCGGACGAGCCGGTCTAAAAAAAATCTATCGCGAGGCCAAGCCGGGCCAATTCAAGCTCGACGACGCGCCCATGCCGCGTTTCGATCTACTCGCGCAGACGGCGCCGAACTCCCGAGATGCCGCTTCGGAGCCGCGTGCCGCCGGGGAAATACACCGGATGGGCCCCTACAACCGAATCACCGTCCAAACCACCCGCGGATGTCCTTTGGATTGTGAATTCTGCGCGGCTTCGAAGCTCTACGGACCGCGCTACCGGATCAAGCCGGTCGAACGCGTCCTCCACGAAATCGACGCGGTGCGATCGTTGTGGCGCCGGCCGTTTATCGAATTCGCCGATGACAATACATTCGTGAATAAACCGTGGTCCAAGAGGCTGCTGCGTGAGCTGGCCGGGCGTCATATCCGCTACTTCACGGAAACCGATGTCGCCGTCGCCGATGACGAGGAGCTGCTGGATCTTCTCTATCCGAGCGGTTGCCGCCAGGTACTGATCGGCTTTGAAAGCCCCCGAAAAGCGAGTCTGGAAGGTATCGACCGGGTCAATTGGAAAGCGCGGCGGCTTGCGCATTATCTGGAAGCCATCGATAAGATCCAAAGCCGCGGTGTCAGCGTCTGCGGCTGTTTTATCGTCGGCCTCGACTCCGACACTCCCGAAGTCTTCGACGAGATACGAGAGTTCGTCGAGCGCTCGCGGCTGCTGGAGGTGCAGATCACCGTGCTCACTCCCTTTCCTGGAACGCGGCTGTATCAGCGGCTGATGGCCGAGGGAAGGTTGTTGTATCCGGGTGCCTGGGACCGCTGCACGCTCTTTGACATCAACTT
>DASTOD010000211.1:0-9882 GCA_035762645.1 Binatia bacterium
GATCAGGCGGCCTTCAGAAGACTTACCAGCTTGCGCTGCACCAGCTTCATCTCGGAGACGAACCGCCGGTATTCTTTTTGCTGTTCCTCTCTGCTTGGATGTCGGTAGATGGCAGACGGATGGATGGTGACGAAGGCGGTACGGCCGGATTCTGTCTCCAGGAATTTGCCGCGCTCCCTAGTGACCCGGGCCTCTTTTCCCAATACCGATAGCACCGCAGTCGCGCCCATGCAGACAACGATTTTCGGTTGAACGACTTCGAGCTCAGCGTCGAGCCAAGGCTTGCACGCGATGACTTGTCTGATTGCGGGCTTCTGATGAAGACGCTTCTTGCCGCGCCATATCCATTTGAAATGCTTGACTGCGTTGGTTACATAAACCTGCTCCCGCGGAATTCGAGCTTCAGCCAGTGCTTTGTCAAGCAGCCGCCCCGCAGGTCCAACAAAGGGATGGCCCTGCCGATCTTCCTGATCCCCGGGTTGTTCTCCTACAAAGACAACGGCGGCTTTTTCCGGTCCCTCGCCAAAAACGGTCTGAGTTGCGTTTTTGTACAGCTCGCATCCTCTGCAAGAACGAGCCGCCTCGCGCAAGGTATCCAGGGTGCGCTTCGGGGGCAAGAAATCGGCCGCGGAGCCTGGCGGTTTGCTTGCCATAATTTTAAGCTAGCACCTTTTCTACCATGCGGGTAGATGGACATCGGCGCGCGCGGCACGGGCCGCAAACCACCAAATCAGATAGCCAGTGAGACATCCTGACAAATTGCTTGTCAAAACGCTCGTGCGTCGCGTACAATTGCCGAAATTTCGCTGACATACATCCAATCGTGCCCCGTATATTCGACAATATCGAGCAGCAGCTCCTGCCTACTCTCCGGGAGACGCTGGAGCTTTCCACCCGAGCTGACTTCGGCGTCGGCTATTTTAACCTGCGCGGATGGAAATCAGTCGATTTGTATATCGTCCGCTGGGCCGGCGGTGAACGTCGCTGCGCCCTTCTTCGTGGTAGTTCCCCAACGATCTCAACGCTTTTGGTTTTAGAATGAATGTGTGATTTCAGTACCAGAGCCGTTTGATGCACTTATGATATGCCAGGTAGGGGCCGAGCTTCAATAAATCAACTAGATCTCATCTCTGATTATGGGCCGAGTGAAGGTTGGTGGAACTGCCACGGCATCTTCACACGACCCTATTTGAAGCGGCACTAGCCAACCCCGAACATGTGTCTTCCGCAGATGAGGTGCGCTCGCTCTTCGAAAGGTTAAAGTCCGTGGGCTAATAACCTTCCTGGACTTCGTCGGCACGGCGAACCTTACGCGCGCACCAAATTTCTCGACCCACGCTGCTGGATCTCGCTGCCACTTCAGTCCTGAAAGAATCTTCCTCACGGCAAAACGAGAAAACGGCCTGATGATGGAGCGAGAAGCGGAACTTGACGACGAATGAACCGCGCTGATGTCACAGAGCTTCACTACATTACCGCGATTGCCAATCTGCTTTCGATAATGCAGCAGGGCATTCTCTCTCACGCCCTCGCCGATCAACTTGCTCACGACTCTGTCGCCATGCCTGAGATTCAGGAAAGACGCAGGAATAAGCAAATACCGGGCGGTCGCCTTTTGCCGAGTATGCCAATCTGTATTTTGACGCACATAACCCGATGCTCAGTAGATGTCGAGGACGAAATAACGAGATCTGTGTTCTTCAAATTGATCCAGGCGTGTTAGATATTCGTGGAGTGATTATCGCGAATCGGAACGCGGCTAGTGCGTGGACCAGTTTCTGGCCTGTGGCCGACGGGCTAAGCGTTATTAGCCACGAGCGGGTATTCGCCCGTTATTGGATCCATCCCAATGACCCTTACGAAGAAATGAGCCATAAATCTGAAAAGTGCGCGGAAGTGCTGGTGCCCGACCGCGTGGATCCGCAATTTGTTGTCGGGGCGTGCGTTGCGAATGAGGTGGCTCTGCTAGAGTTTCAGCGACTGAATTCTCAATTGCCCGTGCGAGTTCGCGGTGATATGTTCTTTTAAGAATTGATGCCTATGAAGATCCTTGTCGGCGACATTCTGCAATCCAAAGCCCAGACCCTGATCAACACGGTGAACTGTGTCGGCGTCATGGGTAAGGGCATTGCCCTGGAATTCAAGAACCGCTTCCCTGAAATGTTTGTGGATTATGCGGAGCGATGCAAACGCAAAGAAGTCAAGCCGGGAGTGCCTTATTTATACAAAACTTTATTGCCGCCGCAGATCATCAATTTCCCTACCAAGGACCATTGGAAATCAGTTTCGCGAATTTCTGACATTGAGCGCGGGTTGAAGCTTCTAGTGGCGCAGTACAAGGAATGGGGCGTGACTTCATTGGCTATACCACCCCTCGGTTGTGGAAACGGGCAGCTGGAGTGGAAAGCCGTCGGGCCGTTGATCTACCGATATGCTAGTCAAATGGATATCCCTGTCGAGTTGTATGCTCCTTATGGGACGGCTCCGAGGGAATTGACAGTCGAATTCTTGTCGCAAACCCCCGAGGCCACTCATCATAGAAACGGCAGGACTGTCCAGTCCGCGATCAATCCAGCCTGGGTTGCGCTCGTGGAAATTCTCCATCGAATAGAAGCACAGCCTTACCATTGGCCTACCGGACGAACCATTTTTCAGAAGTTGGCCTACGTTGCCACCCGCCAAGGTCTGCCCACAGGCTTCGTTTATCAAAAGGGCAGCTTCGGTCCGTTTAGTCGGGAGCTAAAAAACGCTGAGACCAAGTTAGTCAACAAAAACCTGCTTCAGGAAGAGCGTTACGGCAAGATGTTCCTGGTCAAGACCGGTCCCAATTTCGGGAGGGTTCGGAAGGAGTTTCAGGGTTCGCTGGACAAGTGGATGCCGATAATTGAAAAGACCACCGATCTGTTCATGAGAGTGAACACGGATCAGGCAGAAGTCATCGCGACGGTCATGTTTGCAGCTGATGCTCTTAAGACGGAAAGCCACTCTAATCCGACAGAGACGGAAGTCCTTGACGCTGTTTTGCGATGGAAGCAGAAGCGGCGGCCAGCTTTGGATGAGATAGTCGTGGCTTCAACTATTCGAAATCTGGGGATGCTTCGTTGGCTTGACGTTAAACCCGATGCGCGTTTACCCGTTCCCGAAGAGGAATCTATCCCTGTCTAGACATTCATGGATGAACCGAATCGTATTGAATGTAACCGATACTAGGTATCCTCTACATTTACGGCAGCGCCTGGCTGAAGATGCTCCACGGACACTAACCGCGCTCGGCGATCTCTCGTCGCTATCGCAAACCAAGCTTGGACTATTTTCCTCTGTCCGTTGTCCAGGTGATGCCATCCTCGGAGCCTACGATGCTGCTCGAAAATTACGCGACGAGTCCGTGACAGTGGTTAGCGGTTTTCACTCCCCGGTTGAAAAAGAGTGCTTACGGATTCTGCTGAGAGGAAAACAGCCCGTCATCATTTGTTTGGCGCGTTCGATGATGAAGATTCGAATTCCAGCCGATTGGCAACAACCGTTGGATTCTGGCCGCTTGCTGTTGCTCTCACCTTTCGAAAAACGTCCGCGCCGTGCTGACACCAGATCCGCGCGCCGCCGAAACGAACTCGTCGCGGCTTTGTCGGATGAAGTCCTGATTATCCACGCCCAGCCAGGCGGTGCGATCGAGCGAATCTCAGGGTTGATCGACCGTTGGCATATTCCACGGAGACAGCTAGATTCAGGGAATCCGGAACGATAAGACGCACAACGTTGATACACCTGACAAGACGCTTCGGCGAGGCCAAGAGATCGGCGGCTGCGAAGGGAATAACCCTGAAACAACTCCTTACCAGACAAACTGAGTGACGCGACTTCGCGCCTAGGCGGGTGAGACTCCGTGGATGAAACTGTACGGCACCTTCGCCAAATCCCAAGAGATGGGACTGAAACGCATCGGATTCAGAGCTCGATGAGGAGTTAGAGAGGATTGATCCTACGGACTGGAAATGATCCTCGAGGTGAGAGGGCTCGAATATATTCCCAGCTTGACTGTTTGCCAGCCGATGGGATGTGATACCGAACTGCAGAGTAATTATGAATCGAGGTTAACCATGAAACCTGGAAAAGTGCGGCCTGAAGGAACCTTTTTAGATGAGATTGTTAAAACTCTGAAGTCTGTGCCAAAGACGCGACTGCGGATTGTTCGCGATGTCGTTGGGGCGCTTGCTGAAGCTGCCGCTTCTGACAGGGACGAGGGAAGATCGAAACGTTCGGAACGAAAGAGCCTTCTTAAAACTCCATTTTGTGGAATGTGGAAAGGCCGCACGGACGTCAGCAATGGACGATCACATGCACGGGAGTTGAGACGCAGGTTAGAGAGCCGTGGCGACAGAACATAGAACCTTTGTCGATACGGATGTCCTCATAGATATCGCGAGAAAAGACTCTCGCGCGCTCGACTTCTGGCGGCGTGCTGAGGCACGATCGACGATGACTTGCTCTGTCATCTCTGTCTTTGAATTGCTGGCTGGATGCCGAAATCTTCGTGAGCAACGGGCGACACTGAAAAGTCTCGCTACCATAGACATCGTTCAGGTCGAGAGCGGCGACTCTATCCAGGCTTTACAGTGGTATCGATCCTACCACCTTTCGCAAGGTATTGGGTTTCTCGATTGCTTTGTCGCGGCGGCAGCTCGCCGTTTGGATTGTCAAGTTAGCACCCTTAATAAAAGCACTTTAGGGCTATTCCGGGATTAAGGGCCACGCGCCCTTACTAACGTATGGCTAAACCAAAAATCATCTTCGCCTGCCAGAGTTGTGGCTATCAATCGCCGAAATGGTTGGGGCGCTGCCCGGATTGCAATCAATGGAATAGTTTGATCGAAGAAAAACAGGAACGGGCTTCGCACCCGCGCGGTGAACTCACTCTTGGAACGAGAGAAGATCCATCGCCGATTCACGAGATCAACACGGCAGAAGACGGTCGCGCGCTGACCGGCATCGGTGAATTCGATCGTGTCTTGGGCGGCGGATTGGTTTCCGGATCGGTGATCCTTATAGGCGGCGATCCCGGCATTGGCAAATCGACGCTTCTGCTTCAGGCTTTCGCCGCGATCAGCGAGCAGGGGCTCACTTGCCTCTACGTGTCCGGCGAAGAATCACAACGCCAGATCAAAATGCGCGCCGAGCGGCTCGGAATCGAAGCGCCGAACTTGCTCATCCTGAGCGAAACGTCGCTCGAACGGATCCTCGATCATGTGAAGCGCCTCAAACCGAACGTGCTCGTCATCGATTCGATTCAAACCATCTTCACTTCATCCCTACCGTCGGCGCCGGGCAGCATCGCGCAGGTGCGAGAAAGTTCAGGCTCGGTCATTGTACTGGCGAAAAAAACCGGCCTGACGACGTTTCTCATCGGCCATGTGACGAAAGATGGGGCTATCGCCGGGCCGCGGGTGCTGGAACACATGGTCGACACGGTGCTCTATTTCGAGGGCGAGCGGGGCCACAGTTTTCGCATCCTGCGTGCGGTCAAAAACCGTTTCGGCTCGACCAACGAGATCGGCGTCTTCGAGATGAAAGAAACCGGCCTCAAAGAAGTCAGCAATCCCTCGGAAATTTTTCTGATGGAGCGCCCGCTTCAGGTCCCCGGCTCGGCAGTAGTTTGCAGCATGGAAGGAACCCGGCCAATTCTAGTGGAGCTGCAGGCTCTGGTGAGTCGATCCTTTTTGGCCGTCCCGCGAAGAACCACCATCGGTGTGGATCACAACCGTGTCGCGTTGCTGATCGCGGTGCTCGAAAAAAAAATGGGCGCCAGGCTCTTCGATCAGGATGTTTTCGTCAACGTCGCCGGCGGCGTCCACGTTGAGGAGCCCGCCGTCGATCTCGGCATAGTCGCGGCTGTGGCTTCGAGTCACAAGGAAGCCGCGCTTGATCCGAGAACCGTCTTTTTCGGCGAAGTCGGCTTAGCCGGAGAAATCCGCGGAATTTCGCAAATCGAGGCCCGCGTCAAAGAGGCGGGAAAATTAGGGTTCGAGCGGTGCATTCTGCCGTCGAGCAACGCCGCGCAATTGAAGCATATCAAGCATCCTCAACTTTGCGGTGTCGGTTCGCTGCATGAGTGTTGGAAGTTGCTTTTCTGAGGCGGTTCAACGTTCAAACGTTCAAGGTTCAAAGTTGGGTTTTTGAACCAGTAGACACATACCGTTAGACAAAGTCCACTCATAAAAAAGCAAACTTACGCGCTTAACGTTTCGCGAAAAAACAGTTCTTCCAGCGCGGGCTCGCGATCGAGAAGCGCCTGCTGTATCTGGCAGCGGATCAACGATTCGAGGGACTTTCGCGTCGAAGCGTCAAAGGTGTAGGCGTACGGATCGTAACCAATAGATTCATTCAACCACCGGGCTTCATTTCTCTCTTCTTCGGTCATGTATTTCTCTTCCAGGGCGCGGGCTTTGCGGAAAGCGAACAGGAGGCTCTCGGCGATCCAAGGCTGCTTCTCAACCATTGCTTCCTGCAGCACCAGAGTGTGGATTACTGGAACCACCTGCGTCCGACGAAAGTAGTCAGCTTCCTCGCGGCGGTGGTCTTTCAGCAAGCGGCGCAGCTTGGGGTTTTTAGCGAGGGAGCCGTACGGCTCCAAGGCCGCGTCAATCGCACCGTTTTCCACCAGTTCGATGGCATGCTCCCGGGTTCTCGGAGGAGGAATGAAGCTCACGGTCACCGACTTAGGCGGCGGGTTGGCGGCCTCATCGCCGACGTCGGGCTCCGCCACGTGCCACTCCATGTCTTGCGGAGACACACCGTATTCGTTCTGGAGCAGGCCGCGGAGCCAAACGGCGGTGGTCGCGTTGTAGCGATGGGCGCTCACGCGTTTCCCTTTGAGCTCGGATGGATGGCCTAGCGTGGATGTGGCGGGAACAAAGATGCAACGATGCCGAAAGTGCCGCGCGGGAAAAACCGGCAGGCCGCGTAGCGAGGCTCCTCTCATGCGCGCCAGAATCAGAGAGGACGTCGAACATTCGCCGCCGTCGATGGCGCCTATGAGAATCGCCCGGTGGCGGGCCCCGGTGTTATCCAGCCCGTCCCCGAATCGGCTCTGACAGCGCAGTTCGATCCCTTCAGGCCGAACACTGCCATCGAACAACGCGCGGGTCCGAGGCGTCACCGCGAGCCCCAAGGTCAGTTTGATCGTTTCGGCCATATCATCCTGCGGGAAGCATCGTCGCCCGCCCGCGAACCTCGCACATGCTCATCTCTGTTGCAAATTCTGTGGCTCGTTCTGTCGGCATTGTGTCTGCCGCCGATGTGACAGATGCACCGATCCTCTTGTATCGCGATCCTCGCTCCGTTATTAATATTTATTCCGTGCCGGAGTGGTGGAATGGCAGACGCGCCGGACTCAAAATCCGGTGGGGTTCACCCCCGTGAGGGTTCAAGTCCCTCCTCCGGCACCAAACATCGTCTCGGGCTTCGGGCCCTTGGGGGTTCGACTCCGCAAGCGCCCCGGACGGCCTGCTCCTGCCCAAAATGGGCGGCTTTTAAAAACGGTTGCCGCCCGCCTCTGATCACGACCGCCATCATGGTCGTTGTCGTCGGCGAAGACAACATGCCGGTCACAGATATGGTGGCGCGTGTCCGTCGATGGTTCAGCCTGCCGGCACTTTGGCCACTGGCTTGCCGCGGAGCCCCTCATTGACAAGCTGCGCAAGGAAATCGGCGAATGGCACGATGTTCTGCCGCACGCTTGCCTCTTCCAGAGCGGCCATATAGGGGTCGCGCCGTTCGAGCGGCACCACTGTCCACGGGTAACCTCCTGCCGCGAGCATCACATTCATGAGAAACCGGCCGATACGGCCATTGCCGTCCATATAAGGGTGGATGTAGACAAAGATGAAATGGCCGAGCACGATGCGTACCGCCGGGTCCTCTTCCTTGCGCAAGAGATCGAAGAACGCGGGCATGGCATCCCGCACCGCTTCGCGGTCGAGCGGTACATGCATGGAATGCCGGATATACACCTGCCCGTTGCGGTAACCCGCGAGCTCGGCCGGCTTTAGCAAGCCGGCCGTTACGCTCGGCGCAAACATTTCTCGGTACCATGTCCCGTGATCTTCATCGGCGATGTCGCCGGCATTCGCGCCGCGCAGCACCCGTCCGACGCTTTTCTCCACCGCCTTGTACGCCTGCCAATAGCCCCGCGCCGCAAGCGCGTTGCGCTGCTCCCGGTCCTGCCCGTCCGCGTCGGGATTCCACTTGCCGCTGCGCACCCGTTCGATCAGCGCCGGCGTGACACGGTATCCCTCGATCGACAGCGAGTGATAAGCATCGGTGACATAAACATCATCGACATGCTTCATATAGGCGCCTCTATCGCCTGGCAGGCCCGGCGCCGCGGGAAAGCGATCCATGACGGGGCCGCGCATTTTTTTCCACAGGAGCCGGATGCGATTGACGTAAGGCGATGTTTCGCGGCGCGCCAACACCGGACCCGGCCTGTCGGCGAACGGGTCGTTTTCGCGCACATCGTATCCGGCGGAGGTCATCGTCTTCACGATATCGTCGGCGATGCGTTCGCGGCCGATATTGCGGAAGGCCCCGGCAAGACGGCCCGCAACCTTGGTGTGCCCGCCTTCAAGAAGCCTTGCAAGCATGCCGACACCATCACGCACCATGGCCAGGGCCGCGCGCATGTCGGTCGCGTTTTGAGAAAAATACCCGGGCGAACAGCCGACCAGAGCAGCTTCAAGCGAGAAAACCCGCATTCCCCCTTTCTGTTCCATGTCGCCGGCCGTCGGCAGCGCGGCGCGCACATCCAGCAGCGACGTTCCATGCGGGAACTCGGTTACTTTATTGCGCGCTTTCGGCGAGCGCACCAGAAGCTGGCGCGGCACCGACCAGTTGCCCCCGTGCAGCGAAAGCGACTGTTCGGGTGAAAGACACCACTCACTGCCGAACCGTTCATTCAGATACCCAGCACAGAAACGCCAGAACGCCGCATACCAGGGTGTGCTCTCCCCCTTCGCTTCCTCGGGGCGGCCTGCAATATACCAGCCCTTGATGATTTCCCGCAGATAGCCGTTCGCAAGAAGCCGCTCCCTATGGGTGCGTGAGAGATCTCTCGCCCGAATGGCGGCCGCCCCGTCCCTCCTCTGAAGCTTTTGAAGAAGCTCCAAAGACTCCGCGAGTTTTTCCGATGGCGTCGCCATAATAAATGTCCCTTTTTTAGCTTAATTTGCTGTGGCGTTATTAGCTTATTATGATGTACTATTTTTAGCTTAATCTGTTGTACCATTATTAGCTTATTATGTCGAGCCGCAATTAGCTTTTTCTGCTCGCACTTGTCACGACCGCTCCCCTCCAAGGGCCAGGTCTAGCAGACAAAGGCGCTAGCAAGTCTTGCGACCCAGCGGTCGAAATCCATTTATCTTGGTCGAAAAACGGCTCTAAATCGTGTTCGCAATCGAAAGCCATTGGAAACACACGGGCTTTAGTACCGCCGGTCAGGGAACGCGCAAATGTAGATAACAGGGCGGCAGGCGGAAAAAAAAGGGGCATTAGAAGGACGGCGCGCTAGACTCTGTGATTTCGAACGGCACCTGGGTCGGGCCCTCGCTCTGTCGGTAGGTGTCAGTCTTGGCATCGTATCCGCCTTGCAGCGTCCGTCCCACGAGGCGCTCGGAGCGCACGATCACGGCAACCGATCTCGTCGCCCCGCCTTGCTCGGCATGAATCGCGTACGGTGGCACGAGATCAACTTGCCGGGATTGCCTTCAGTCAGACTTTCCAACAGACTTTCCAATTCGATCACTGCGTGTCCCTCTTTGTTTCCGCTATCCACGCGACGGTAACGCTCCAGCCGCTCGGTGCCATCGAGCACGCCCATAAGCCGTCCAA
>DASTOD010000212.1:0-6058 GCA_035762645.1 Binatia bacterium
ATCAACTCTGGCTCCCTGTACATTTCATGGCGCTACTTACCGCATCGCTCTCGGCAGCGGCCAAGACCTCCCTGTAGATTCCCTCATACTTATCGACCATCGTACATGCTTCAAATTTGGCAGCAGCCAAGGGAACACAGCGTAACAGGCGCTGATATGCCAGAGGGTCATTGGCTAGAGTCAGAATGATATTACCCACAACCTCAATCCGAATCTCCCACTCCTCCAGGTTGAACAACTCGCCAGCTAATCCCTCAGGTGAATCGAGCATGTAGCGGATCTCTCCAATATTGCTGGCGAGTACAGGCTTGCCGGAAAGCAGGCAGTCGATCAGTACCAAGGGGGAGCTTTCGCCCTTGAACCGGGAGGGCAGGAATCCGATATCGGACGCAGCGAAGTAGTCGCGGATATTCGACCGGAAGCCGAGAAAATGCACAAATTCATGGGTCGTTTGCGACTTCAGCCGATCAAATTCAGACCCTTCACCGATCAGAAGCAGATGAACCTTACGGTTGGAGCGCATACTTGCCCAAGCCACGGCATCTATCGCTTCTTCCCAACCCTTGTCTGGAATCGCCCGAGCGACCAGACAAAGCACAAAATCATCGGCGCCAACATTAAGCTCATCGCGCGATATGGGAGTGATGCCTGTCAGCGGCAAGGCATTGTTGATTTTGAAAAACCCCTTTTCTTGACGGAACTCCGGAGAGAAGGGAACAAGATTTTTTTCCGCAGTGTAAACGAAACGATCAATCCGGCGCTTCAGTAAAGGCAATAAGGTTTGCAACTGCGCCGACGTCATCATTTCATACATGCCGTGCATGGTAACGATTTGCCTAATATCCTGATTGTTTAGGAGAAACATCGCCAGCGACACATCAACCCATGCGTGATGAGAATGTACCAGTTCAACGCCCATATCGGTAAAAACCGCGTCAGCCAATTCGATGCGATCCAACTCAAGCAGAGGGGTACAACCTAACAACATGTTCCGCACACCCGGCTCCGTTGTCTGCTCTTTGCAATTAAGGAGGGTAACGGCATACCCTCTATCCTGCAAAAGATTGGCAAGCATAATCGGGAACGTTTCACCACCACCAGCAGCTAGGGCATAAACGGCCAAAACTATGTTGGGCCTCCTGTCTTTCGTCCGCTGCCGCACCTTATCAAGGTCGTAGAGCGCCTTGAATTCCCCAAGCTGAGATGCGCCTCGGTTAATGCACCAATGCTGATAAAGGTACCTCTCCTGCTGTTCAAAATCGGCTCGATCCAACCGATATAGCTTCGCTAGATACTGAGCAACAATTTCATGCTCTCGGTAGTAGAGATCTTCTCTTTGGGCATTAACAGAGGTGTTCAAGGAATGTTGTCGGTAGTAATTGGTTGCATCTGGACTGTAGGCCACTAATCCACCGCGAATGATCGACAGGTAAAACACCCAATCGCCACACATACGCAGATTCAACCATTGCGAATCGCCTAGAAGCGCCATCTTCCCGGGATGCCGGAAGACCACAGCACTGACGTTGGGGACAATGTTCTTGACCGCCCAACCAGACTTGACCATCGCGTGTGCCGAAGCAATAAACGGGCGATCCCACATATCAAGACCAAGATCCGATAAATATTCTTTTGAGGTCCAGGCCATCTTAGGGGGCGTGCCGAGCACAAATTCGGTGCGCGCAAAGGCCAGCATTACGGCCGGGTTCTGGAAACAGCGCACCAGCTCTTCCAGCAGGTTCGGTGAGCAGTAATCATCGCTTTCTGCAATCCACACGAGTTCGCCGGTCGCAAGCTCCAGGCCTTTTTTCCATTGATTGAACACCCCGCCCGAATTTTTTTCATTAAATCGGCAGAGGGTCCTGTCTGGGTAGCGTTCCACATAGCCGTGCAGAATCGCCGCACTTTCGTCACTGGAACAGTCATCCAGCAAAATCACCTCGACGTTGCCGTAGGTCTGGCCATAGATTGACTCAAGCCGCTCCAGCAGGTACTTTGCGTGATTGAAGTTAGGGACGATGATCGAAACTTTGGGCATGAAACCAGGGGCTAGTCGCGGCACCTCGCCATACAGGGAGATTGATGACTGCTTTTGGTGACTGCCCATGCTGGCACCATACACAAGTACGTTGGCGCGGCGTGTAACCCCGCTAATGCCCTCACGTTTCAGAACGCGCAAAACACGGCGGATGCCATGGCGCAACGAGCCTTGATAGAAAGACACTGCGCGCGGAACCGCTCGAAACAAGGCGCCGACTGTTGCGAGTTGTCGGCGTGCACTCTGCAATAGGGCAAATACTATTCCGAGCTCATCGCGAATCAACCGCCCGACAAACCTCAGCGGCGCTGTTAGTTGCCACGACCTTGAGGCAGTCATTTGCGGCGCCCACTGGATTGAAACCGATGTTCATCACGGCTCCTCTCGAAAAGACGAACATACTGAGATGCCACAACATCAATTCGGTAGCGATTGGCGACGTCTTGGACCAATGCCAGGGCGTTCAGGTGTTTTTGCTTATCAGTCGCGAAAGCCGCGACAGCTTGCGCCGCTCTTTCAATCGGAACCTCCCACTCCTCCAACTCGATCACTTCGCCAGCGACGTCGCCTGCTGTAGTCAGCATGTTTCGAATATCCCCGACATCAGAAGCGATATAGGGTTTCCCTGCAAAGAGGCAATCGACAATAGTCAGCGGAAAACTTTCGGACTTGAACTTGGTCAGCATGATACCCATGTCCGCCGCCGCATAGTGGCCGACCGAATTCTCGCTGAAACCCGCCAGGTAGACAAAATCGGGCACGCCGTCCCGACAGTACTCATCGTAGACCGGTCCGTTACCGACCAGAATGAGGCGAATATCTCGGCCCGACAGCATTCGCGCACGCTTAACCACGAGGATCGTTTCCGCCCATCCCTTATCGGGGATCGCGCGACTGACACAGCAGAGCGCGAAGGCATCTTCCGGGATGCCCATGTCTGCGCGCGGAATCGGCACAACATGAGGCGGCTGCATTCCGTTAGGCATCTTAACGAACCGGGACGAAGACTTGTCATAGAGCCCGACACGGGAGAAGGGGACGATGTTCTTCTCTGCGGTATAGACCCAGGTGGTGACGCGTTGGTCTGCCTTGCGAAGCTGCTCTTCGGTAACGCCGAAAGCGTCGCCATGCTCGATCATTCCGTGCAGGGAGGCAACATGCCCACGCAGTTCGTCAAAGACATCCGGCACCTGCAGCGGGTACTTCTGGATGTGCCACTGGTGCGTGTTCAGCACCTCTACCCCAAAATCGTGGATGATCGTCTTCAAATCCTCGACGCTCGACGTTTCGATGACGGGAACATCATTGCGCAGCATTCGGCGAACCCCATCTTCGCGGGGATTCAAACCCGCGTTCAGCAAGAGGACTGAAAGCCCTTGCCGCTTGAATTCATTCGCCAATCTGATGGGGAGGATCTCGGCTCCGCCGGGGAAGAAGCCCATGGTCGAGACCATGATGTTCGGTGACCGGCTTTCGCGGGCCCGGAGAACGGACTGGTAGTCGTACCAGAGAGCGAATTCTTCATCGCTCCCACCCACCTTGTTCTTGTAGACTGTCTGATAGGTTCGTCGGCTCTGCTCGAGAACTACCAAGGGCACATTGTACAATGCTGCGACCGTCCGGCTTGCCATCCCAACTTCACGATAAAAGACCTCTTTCTTATACGTAACTTCAGCCGCGCTACCCTCGTACCGTCGGAAGAAGTTCGTTGCCTCGGCGGAGTAGGCGATCTTCCCGCCCCGAATGAGTTGAAGATAGAAGACCCAATCGCCCGCTACAACCATCGACAGCCACGATTCGTCGTCCAGCAGGGGCATCATTAGCGGGCGTTTGAAGAGGACACTGCTTGCGTTGGGAATCGTGTTCTTAATACCAAGAGCCATCCTCACCTCGTTGTGAGATGTCTCAACGTACGAACCGTTCCATTTCTCCGCGCACACCAGATCGCTCAGGTAGCTCTTGAAGTCGTCTTGAATAGGAACTTCGTTCTTGTCCACAAAAATGGACTTCGCGTAGGCGAGCAGAACGGCCTCATCTTCAAAACAACGGACGAGCACCTCCAGAAAGCGCTCATCGCAGTAGTCGTCGCTTTCCGCAATCCAGACGAGGTCGCCGGTCGCCGCTTTGATTCCTTTGGCCCACTGGCGGAAGGCGCTGCCGGAGTTCTCGTCGTTGTACAGCGTACGGGTAATATCAGGGTAGGCCGCGGCGTATTGATCCAACAATGACCGACTCTGATCAGCCGAGCAATCGTCCAACAGAATGACTTCGATGTTCTTGTACGTCTGACCGTAGATACTGTCCAGTCGGCGACGCAGAAACGGCTCATGATTGTAGTTCGGCACAATCACGGAAACCCTGGGCATAGCCAAGCCCGAGTCGATGTTCAAGAGTGCGCGGGTTGTCTCGTTCACGCGACAAAAGCCACCCTGCCGGTCGGGCTCAAGAAAGAGACCCTCATTCCAATTGTTCCACCCATTCACGAACACGAAACGGCGATCATCGGTATGGGCAACCCGCGCGCCGGCGATTGCTGCGTCGAGCCAACGACGATAGTCCCTCACAAGAAAGCGCGTATACACAAGTTGGCGCTCTGGCCTTTGGGCGGTGTTATCGCGCCCAAGAGTGACTACGTGATAGAGCGGGTAAGCGGAGCCTTGCGCCTTTCGAGCCCGAGCAACGCCCTGCGAGGAGACAACATTGTAGGGCACGACGTCGACCCCATTCTTGTCCAGTGGCAAAAAGTCGCCGGTCTCGTCAGGGACCGGAGCACTGGGGAGATCGAGCACGGCATCGCAAAGGTCTGCCAGGGACGCACCTGAACTCTCCTCGCCAGCCGACGCCCACCGACCAATCAGGAAGGGGCGGTCGACGCCCTGATCGGCAAGCCGGCGCCTCAGGTGACGAAGCGCAGGGGAGACGTACTGCTTGTCGCAGGGCATCGAGACTATAATGACGGGCCGATCCTCGATGCGGATATACCGCCGGTCCGACACAGCGCGCACGAGAGAAGCGACAAAAGGCTCGTTGATATCTTCCGGCGGCAGCTCTGCCTGCACGCAGAAGCGAAAGTCGATATGGTCGTGCGCGAGAAGGAGCTCAACCTGCTGGGATGGTGCGGCATCAGCCGCTCCAATGCCGAGATCAAAGCAGAAACCGTAAAGACCATGACGCTTCGCCAACTCCGCCTGATGTTTGAGCACCCGCCAATCTGACGGGTCATAAAACCCGATTTCGTCGTGCGGGAGAGAGGGCTGCGAGTGGCCTTTGAACATGGGGCATCCGCTGCGCAAAGTTGCCCAGTCGGGCGACGAGTAAAACGCGAGTAGCTTAATGTCGGTATTCACTGCGCCAAAGCGTATGTCATTCTCGTGGCGCGTGGCCAAATCGGGGATGGCGTGCCGCATTTCCGACGCGCCCGCGACAACGTAGTGCCAGAACGGGTTGATTCCCGCTTTGCGAATATCGCTGTAGGTTGCCAGATAGAAGCTGGTGTCGAAGTCGTCAGAGGGATTCCTTCCTTCGCGCCAACCGTATTCGCAGAAATGTCTGATCGCATCGCACGGTGGAAGCTGAAGGTCCGTATTCATCGAGAGGTAGAAGGACTCGTCAAAGAGACCGGACTTTCTGATGGCCTCAACCTCCGCATCGATCGTTGCATTAAAGACCTTCCCGTGGTCGAACGCGATGGGCAGATCGTTAAAAGCGCTCGTCCGTAAGAATTCGGCGCTTTTTTTCACAAACGACATGCTGGACGATCGGACAGCTTGCCTGATAGCCCCTACCGCCTTGCGCAAGGGCGAGGTAAGGCGCCAAGAACGGGAGTGAAGGATCTGGTTTAGTTGCTGTCGTACAATGCCAATCTCCCAGTCCTTCCCGATTACTATACGGTCGACTTCGTCTTTCAGATGCGTGATCTGCCCGTCACGTTCCGCCACAGCCTGATTCAAGCTGGCGATCTGCCCGTCACGTTCCGCCACAGCCTGATTCAAGCTGGCGATCTGCCCGTCACGTTCCGCC
>DASTOD010000213.1:0-6808 GCA_035762645.1 Binatia bacterium
GTGATCTGAAATTTAGCGGTAATTTTGGAACTGGCAGACATATCGAAATTCTCCTTGCGTTCTTACTTGTTCCTTACAACTTCTAATCTGCCAGACACTCCGCTTAGTGTCAAACGATCTGGAGCCTACTGCCTACTTGTGCCAGAAATAGGGACAGACAAGCCTTTTTGGCTAGAATTTAGTTTGTTGTCGGCCTTTGCTGTTCAACGCTTCGACGTCAGCCAAGTCTTGCATCCTCGCGGCCGCGAGTTTGTTCTTAATCAAGTGTTCTCTGGAGAGCACGGTGACCGGTTGGTCGGCGCGGTCTTAAGGTTGATCACGATCACGAGCACGAGAGACGAGCACGGTGTTTAACCCTTCCCCGCGGCCTTCAGCGCCTCGTTTACAGTATCTAGGATCGGCTTCATTTCGATCCATTCCGGCTTGCCGGTATCGATATATTTGATCCCCTCGAGGCGGCGATTTAGGTAGGGCACATCGTCCTTAGGAATGTCCACTCGCAAAGAATCCGCCGGGCTTTCCGCCGTCGATGTCCTCTTTTGCAATGCCATTTGTCCCCTGCGCGACAGCAGCCAATTGATAAACACTTTCGCCGCGTTTGGATGCGGCGCGCGATTCACCAAAGCCAGGGTGCCGAACTGCTGCACGAGGCCTCCGCCTTCTTTGAAAACGCGGGGACCGAAGGTGTCCACGGGCAGTCCCTGCTTTTTCAAAACATCGACGTCGCAAAAAAAACAGATCGCGAATTTACCGGTCGCCAGCCAGTCCGGCCCCTGCCGGAAGTCACGGAACAGAGTCACGTCCATCTCGCCGAAAAGGAGCTTCACAAAGGACGGCCCAAGTTCCGGATGATAGAAAAAGAACCGCGTGTTGCCGGCGCCGGGTCCGGCCTCGCGGATGTCGCGCGCCTCGATCTTGCCCTTCCACTTGGGGTTTAGCAGGTCCCAGTAAGACTTGAATTCCTTCGGGTCGACCAGCTTGCTGTTGTAGTTGACTGCCCCGTACGTCGCCGAGCCAACGTAGTTGAACACGTATTGGCCCTCGGGGTCGGAGTACTGGTGCTTCTTCAGATACCACTTGGTTTGATCCGTGACCTCGGGAAGTACCAGCGCCGGTTTTATCGGATCGAGCGCTTTGGCCTGATAAAACTGCTGATAATTCGGATTGGCTCCCGCGCTCACCACATCCGCGATGTACTTTTCGGCGCGTCTTTCACTGAGCAACCGTTGTCCGAGCTGATTGCCCCTGCCGGTCACGGCGACGAGTTTGATATCAGGAAATTCTTTTTCGAAATCCGGCAACACGGCTTCATAGCCGCTGATATAGACAGTGACTTGCCCTTCTTTCTTGGCGGCTTCGAGTGTCCTGCCCCACTCTTTTTGCCAATCGGCCTCCGCCGCGATGATCGGCGAAGCGGCGAGCACACCACGAACGAAAGCGATTACAGCCGCACCGTAAAGGATCGAACGACACAAACCTGGCGGCATGAAGACTGACGTTATTTTTTCCAATGCGTTCAGTTTGCTGAAAAACCCTGACCGCAGGCTACTCAAAAAGATCTCAGAGGCGAGGCGTGCGAAAAATGGCATATGGCTGATAACTTTTGGCATATAGTTAGAATCAAACGAACCATACGCCATAAGCCATAGGCTATAAGCCAGCTATTGTCATCAGCGGCCTGCGTGCTAGCTCTTTCCAGCCGCCTTCAAGGCCTCATTCATGACATCCAGGGTCGGCTTCATGTCCTGCCATTCCGGCTTACTTGTGTCGAGATATTTGACACCCTCGACGCGCCGATTGATCAAGGGGACATCGTCCTTTGGAATGTCGATGCGCAAGGAATCGGCGGGATTATCGGTCTTCGCCATATTCTTTTGCAAGGCAATCTGTCCTTTGCGAGACAGCAGCCAGTTAATGAACACTTTAGCCGCATTGGGATGAGGCGCGCGATTCACCAACGTCAACGTACCAAATTGCTGGACCAAACCGCCGCCTTCTTTGAACACGCCCGGGCCGAAAGTATCCACCGGCAGTCCCTGCTGCTTCAAAACATCGACCTCACAAAAAAAACAGATAGCGAATTTGCCGACGGCCAACCAGTCCGGCCCTTGTCGATAGTCGCGAAACAAGGTCACCTGCATCTCGCCAAAAAGTTTCTTGATAAACGACGGCCCAATCTCCGGATGGTAATAGAACAACCGTGCATTACCCGATCCAGGTCCGGGCGTGCGAATATCGCGGGAGATAATTTTGCCTTTCCACTTTGGATTCAGCAAATCCCAGTACGATTTGAACTCCTTCACATCGACGAGCTTGGTGTTGTAGTTGACCGAACCGTAGGTCGCCGAACCGACATAGCTGAAAACGTATTGCGCTTCAGGATCGGCATAATGGTGTCTATTCTGATACCACTTGGATGGATCGGTCACCTCGGGAAGAATGAGCGCTGGTTTGATCGGGTCGAACACCTTTGCCACGTGCAATTGTTGGTACGTCGTTACGCCGCCCGCGCTCACTACGTCGGCGAGAAATTTCTCGCCGCGGCGTTCAGCCACTAAGCGCTGCCCGATCTGGGAACCTCGACCGGTCACGGAGACGAGTTTGATCTCCGGGTACTCTTTTTGAAATTCCGGTAAGACTTCCTCGTAGCCGCTCATGTAGACAGCGACTTGTCCTTCCTTCTTCGCGGCCTCGACAGTCTTCTCCCACTCCCGCTGCCAAGCAGGCTTCGATTCGGCGGCCACACACCAGTTGGCAACCAGCAGGAACAACGCCGCGGCAATTGCCAAAAGTGAAGCAAGTGATCGCTGCTTCATCATTTTTGGTGCTAGTTCAAACAAAATCCCGTCCCTGAATTAATGGCTTTTGGGCAGATGATAAGTGACCGAGCCCGCCTTTTCGGCGCGCACCGACGCTTCGAATTTGGTATCGATGATCGGATGGTCCGGATCTCTGATGACGTTCATCGGGTCGAGGTTTTGCCGCACTTTTGCGATTTCCCTCATGACCATCATCCGATACATGACGACTCCATGATCCGAGGTGGCGAGACGCTCGCGGGTGCGATCGGCGATCGGACCCTGCGTCTCCCAGGCCATAAAGTCTTGGGCATCGACTTCGTCCATCGTAAAACGGGCAAAGGGATGAACCGCGTCGGGAGGATCCTTAAAGGGTTTCCGATAATCGATCGGGACCTCTTCTCCGTTGACCGGCGCCTGACGGTCCGAGGGAACAAAATGGAGATAGACCACCCATGTATGAGTGTCGTCGATGGGCACTCGAATCTGCGTTCGATTGGCTTGTCTCAGAATGTTGGGAAAAATCAGTGGGTGTTCTTCCATCGTGCCATCGGTAAACGAACGCCGCTTCATGATCCCGTACGGAACCTCGTAGAACTCGAAATTCTCCAGGTCATCGATCGTTCCTCGGGTCGTTCCACGGACGGTAAAACCGCGGGTGACCAGTTCTTGATGGAGGATGTGCAGATGGCAGGTGTCCACGGAATTTTCCATGGCCTGAAACCAGTTGCAGTCCAGACGGGGCAGAGCTCGAATCCACCGCCAGCCGTCGGTTCGCGCCCAGACATCGTATTTCGGGATGACCGGAGCCGGAGCCGGCCCAAGATAGCCCCAGTAAAGGCCCGCGAATTTTTGCACCGGATAGGCTCTATGCTTCACGGTGAGCGCGAAATGGCTCCCGGCCGGCTCTGCCGGAGTCTCCAAGCAGTTACCTTTCGTGTCGTAGAGCCAGCCGTGATAGGGACAGGCGATGCCCCGTTCTTCGACTGTACCGTAGGAAAGTGAAGCGCCACGGTGCGAACAACGATCGTGCAAGAGACCGACCTCGCCCTTTTTGCTCTGAAACAGCACCAAGTCTTCATCGAGGATTCTGACGAACTTAATCGGATTTTCTTCAGAGATATCTTTTGCAATGGCAATAGGCTGCCAGTACCGGCGGAGCAACTCTCCTGCCGGCGTCCCCGCACCCACGCGCGTCAGCGTCTCATTTTCTTCCGTTGTCAGCATGGCTTGCCTCTTCCCTCCGCTATTTCTTTTCTCTTCCGGCCATGACCTCCTTCACGAGCTTGAAAATCGGCGCCATGTCCTGCCATTCGGCACGTGAGGTGTCCAGATATTTTCGTCCTTTGATGAGTCTGCTTTCGGGCGGGAGATCGTCTTTTGGAATATCGAGCCTGCGCGAGTTGGGGGGAAGCTCGCCGTACAGGTCTTTGTGTCTTTGCAGCGCGATTTGTCCCTTGCGGGAGAGAAACCAGTTGATGAAGACCCTCGATGCGTTTGGATGGGGCGCGCCTTTGATCAGGCTCATCGATCCTCCTCCAGTGGAAAGGCTTTCGCCTTCCTTCCAGCCGCCGGTGTCAAACTCGTCCACCGGTAGGCCTTGGGTCTTCGCCCTTGGCGCGTCCCTGCAGCCGAGACAGATCGCGAATTTCCCCTGAACCAGCCAGTCCGTGATCTGGCGTCTGTCCTTTCCATAGGTGATGTCCATGGTGCCAAACAGCCGCCTGATAAACTCCGGTCCTAGCTCTGGATTGTAATAAAAGAATATCATCGTCGCGCCGAGTCCGGTGCTCAACGGAGGTTGGGAGACGAACTTACCTTGCCACTTGGGGTTGAGAAGATCCCAGTGCGACTTAAACTCGCCGGGACTCGCCAATGTCGTATTGAAGTAGAGCGATGATGAAGTCGGGTTGGCGATATAGATGAAGATATGCTTCCCTTCGGGGTCTCCGTAGGTATGCTGTCCCTCGTACCATTTGCTTTCGTCGACGACCTCCGGGAGGATTAGCGCATCCTTGATGGAATCGAGCGTTTTTCCTTTATAGAGGAGATTATAATTGGTATTAGCGCCGCCGCTGAATAGGTCGGCCAAAATTTTTCTAGCCCTGACTTCAGAGAGGATCCTCGTCGCCAAATCGTTTCCCGTGCCATTGACCGTAACGACCTTTATTTCCGGATATTCCTTTCTAAATTCATTGAGAAATGCCTCCGTCCCGTAACGGCCCACGTAAAAATTGAACCGGCCCTCTTTCTTCGCTGCTGCCAGGGTTTTTTCCCATTCCTGCTCTCTGGCCGGTTTCGACGCGGCCGCACGAGCGTGTATCCCCGAACAAAGAACGAAAGTCATCAGCACGATTGTAATTAGCGGTTTCAGAAGATCACCCCCTTCTTAGTCTTCCCCGTTGGCCGCGTCTGAAAACTAGTCGACCACCCTTCGACCATGCTCAGGATGATCGGCAAATCATTGAAACCACTTTAATTGACCGTTCGCGCCCAACTTCATCGGCGCGTCAAACTCGAAACCCGAGACTCGAGACTCGAAACTTTTTTTACTCCGGACTCGCCACCTGGTGCGATAAAAAAATCTCTCGGCGCTTTTCCGCCGACTCGAGCATCGCCAAGCACACCTCGAGCGTCGCTTCGCCCCACCGCCCATCGTGAAAGACCGGCCGGCCGTGGACAACCGCATTGTACAGCTCCTCGACTTCGGCCTCGCGCCCTCTTCGACCCGACGGAAGAGGGACCTCCCGCTTTTCACTCTCACCGTAGATGCAAAGACCGTCAGGCGTCTGTCGGATGTCCCCTTTTTCGCAGCTCACCAGGGTGAAGCCAAAGAACGGCTGCTTTCGCGCACCGGACCAGATGTGACTATACTCTCCCTCTCGCTCTCCGCCGAAACGCATCCCTTCTTTGAGCTGCTCTTCCTCCTCGGCGCTGCGCACCTCACGAAGTCGCTTTCTCACTTTTAAATTGGTTTCCGGCTCTCGATACTGACCGCCTTCACCGACCCAATCGAACAGCTCCGCGGTATCGAAGAATCCATAGCCGCTATAAACCAGCGTCGCCGGCGTGCCGTCTTCGAATTCGGCATAGCAGGTGTAGCTGCCTTCATGTTTCCGCGCCGGATCCCAGATACCCGTCATCGCGCGCACGCTTCGCACCATGCCGCCGCCGATCAGCCGCACGATATCGACGTGGTGCGGTCCCTGGTTCAACACGACACCACGGCTCATCGCTAGCTCGTGCTTCATCCGCGGCCGGTACATGAACTCGTTATAGTTCCATGTATGGATCATGCGGAGCCGGCCGAGCTCGCCGCTTCTTACGATCTCGCGCATTTTCCGCACCGGTGGATCGAAGCTATGCGTGTGACCACACAATAGATTGACGCCGTTCTTTTCTGCCGCCTCGTTCATCGCTTCGCATTCTTCGAGCGACAGCGCCATCGGTTTTTCGACGATCACATGCTTTCCGCGTTCGGCGGCGGCGATCACGTGCTTGGCGTGCAGCTCATTGGGGGTCGCCACATAGATGAAGTCGACATTCGGGCTCTGGCACATTTCCTCGACGCTGGTAAACACCTCGCCATCATAGGCCTCGCGAAACTTTCTCAAAGCATCCGAGCGTAGATCGGCTGCGGCGCTGACTGTTAGGTACGGAAGACGAGAGAGCGAGGGCAATATTTGCGTGCTCGCCACTCCAAGACCCGCCATCCCCAGCCGCAGAACTTCACTCATGAGGTTCTAACTTTCAAACTTCGAACAAAAACAATTTATCGCGCCAAGGCGCAAAGAAAAATCTCTAGTTCTCAGAACTTGGCGTGCTTTGCGTTTTTGCGCGAGTCAGCTTTTTCCGATTCTGCAATCCGAAAATCAACCGGAGTTTCGAATCTTTTTGCCTAGAATTTCTCCCTCGCTTGCGCTTCAACGCCTTTGGTGTACTCTTTCCAATCCGCGGCGTTGGAGATCATATCCGAGAGTACCAGCAGGTGAGGAAGCCGGTTTTTACTA
>DASTOD010000214.1:0-3151 GCA_035762645.1 Binatia bacterium
AACCCTATCCCGATGTCGTGGACCGCGTGTTGCCTCTTCACGATCAGTACTGGCAGACCGAAGAGGCTATGGCCGAAGGTAACCCGGTGCTGGCGCTCGAGCGCGGTGAGCGGGTTGAAATGCCTCCCGTGCTTTATCTCCAGGGCACCCGCGACGTCGCTCATCCGCGCCCCGATCTCGATCGCTTTGTGGCAAATTACCGCAAGGCGGGTGGCTCCGTAGAACTGGAGTTGCTCGAAGGCGAGAGCGAGGGTTTCATCACCAGGAATCCGGCTTCGCCTGCCGCCGCTCGGGCGATCGAGAAAATCATAGAGTTCGTTCACAAACACGTCCACTGACAGCCCTAGCGCGGCAGAGCTGCAATCAAAATAGCCACACATTTTATTACGGGCCAGCAGAGCCCCCACCTCTTTCCTCCCCCACGTCGCGTGGGGGAGGATGAAGGTGGGGGACTCGGCGTCTCTCGTTAGCCGCAATTTTTATGTCTTCTTCCTACGTTCCACTCTGGTGCAAGAGTAATTTTTCCTTTTTGGAAGGGGCGAGCCATCCGGACGAGCTGATCGAAGAGGCTTATCGGTTGGGTATGCCGGCTCTGGCGCTCACCGATCGCGATGGAGTCTATGGCGTTGTTCGCGCGCATGTAAAGGCGCGGGAAGTGGGGCTGCGGCTCATTATAGGCTCTCAAGTAAAGGTGGAAGACCAATCAATCGTCGTTCTCCTAGCACAAAACCGAACCGGTTATGCGAACCTGTGCCGGCTGTTAACCGACGGGCGGCTGCGGTCGGAAAAAGGCGAGAGCGTGGTGACATGGGATGAAATCTGCCGGCATGAGGCGGACCTCATCGCGCTCTGGGGCGGTGACCAGAGTTTAATAGTTGCTGAAACCGAGCCGGATCGGATTGCCGGCAATCTCCGTGATGCTTTCAATGACCGAATCTACGGCATGATCGCTCGGCACCGCCGGGATGAAGAAGTGGAGCAGGAGAGGCGGTTGCGCGAGCGTGCGAAGCGTTATGGGTTTCCCGTGGTTGCCGTGAACGAGGTCCTCTACCACACGCCGGCGCGCCGTCCGCTCCAGGATGTGCTGACCGCGATCCGTTATGGCATGACTGTGGCCTCCTGCGGCCGGAAGCTCAAGCCCAATGCCGAGCACACTCTCAAACCGCCTTATGCCTTTGCGCGACTTTTCGCCGACGATCCTGCGGCCTTGCACCGTACGCTCGAGATTATCGAGCGTTGCACGTTTTCGCTGAACGAAATTCGCTATCGCTATCCATCCGAGCAGATGCCTGATGGGACCACCTCCGCGGCATGGCTGCGGCATCTGACGTTCGAAGGCGCGCAAGAGCGTTATCCGAAGGGCATACCGGCCGACGTCATACAACAATTGAACAAGGAGCTCGATATTATCGACGCGCTCGATTACCCCGGCTATTTTTTGACGATGCGGGAGATCGTCGAGTTTTGTCGCGAAAAGGGCATTCTGTGCCAGGGGCGCGGCTCGGCCGCCAATTCGGCGGTTTGCTATTGCCTCGGCGTGACAGCGATCGATCCGGTGCGCATGGGCTTGCTGTTCGAGCGCTTTATCTCCAAGGAACGCGCCGAGCCGCCGGACATCGATCTCGATATCGAGCACGACCGGCGCGAAGAAGTGATCCAGCATGTCTACGAAAAATACGGCCGTGATCGAGCCGCCATGGTCGCGAACGTCGTCCGCTATCGCACACGTTCGGCGTTGCGCGATGTCGGAAAGGCGCTGGGATTTTCTGAAACAGCGCTCGACCGGGTAGCGAAATTTCTTTCCTCGTACGACGGCCTCAGTCCCGAGGCGTTGCAGCAGATGGGGCTGGATCCTTCGACAAAACAACATCACCGGCTGATCCAACTCACCAACGAAATCCTCGACTTCCCGCGCCACCTATCGATTCATCCGGGCGGCTTTCTTCTGGGCCACGAGCCGGTGCACGACATCGTTCCGATTGAAAATGCCACGATGCCGGAGCGCACGGTGATTCAATGGGACAAGAACGATCTGGAAGATCTCGGGCTCTTCAAAGTGGATCTGCTGGGGTTGGGCGGGCTCACGCAGCTTGATCTCTGCTTCAGGCTTTTAGAGGAGCATCGGGGCATCCGTCTTTCCATGGCCGGTATACCGGCAGAAGATTGCGCGGTCTTCGACATGATCTGTAAAAGCGATACCATAGGAGTTTTTCAAATTGAAAGTCGAGCGCAGATGGCGATGCTGCCGCGGCTCAAGCCGCGCAGTTTCTACGATCTGGTCGTTGAAGTCAGCATCGTGCGACCGGGGCCGATCACCGGCGGGATGGTCCATCCCTATCTTCGGCGCCGGAGCGGTGAGGAACCGGTGGACTATCCGCATCCGAGTTTAATCCCGGTGCTGAAAAAAACTCTGGGTGTGCCGATTTTCCAGGAACAAGTGATGCGGCTCGCCGTCGTCGCTGCGGAGTACACTCCGGGAGAAGCCGATCAGCTTCGACGTGATATGGCCGCCTGGCACCGCATCGGACGCATGGAACGCCATCGCGAGCGGCTCATCACGCGCATGCAGACGAAGGGAATCGCCCCGGAGTTCGCTGAAAAAGTCTTCGAGCAGATCCGCGGCTTCGGCGAATATGGATTTCCGGAAAGTCACGCCGCCAGCTTCGCGCTGATCGCCTATGCCACGGCCTGGCTAAAGCGCCATTATCCGGCGGAGTTTGCCTGCTCGTTGCTCAATGCGCAGCCCATGGGGTTCTACGCGCCGGCAACCATCGTCGAGGACGCCAAGCGTCACGGTGTGATCGTGCGTCCGATCGATGTCACGCGCAGCGAATGGGATTGCACGTTGGAGTCCTGTCTCGACAGCGCGGGCGGTTTTGCGGTGCGCATGGGCTTAAGATACGTGAAAGGCTTGGGAGAGACCGACGGGCAAAAAATCGCGAGCGCGCATTGCATCACGCCGTTCACGTCGCTCGATGACTTTGTCCGGCGCGTCGCCTTGGATGAAGGCAGCCTCAGCCGGCTCGCCGAGGGCGGCGCCTTCGACGGCTTTGGCATCGACCGTCGCGCGGCGCTCTGGGATGTGCGGCGGTTGGTTCACGCGCGCAGAGAGTCTTTGTCTCTTCCGGCGCGTGAAAAGAGCCCCTCCTTC
>DASTOD010000215.1:0-3219 GCA_035762645.1 Binatia bacterium
ATGGTCCGTGCCCTGAAACTTTTCGTTGATATGGCGCACGCTCTGGTTGTAGTCGGAATCCGGCCAGAGGAGCGGCGACCCAGGTCGAGAATCGCCCACCGTGAGGAACTGATACCAGTAAAAACTCCAGGCAAGAATTCCCGCAAAGCAGGCGACGACGAGAACTCTTCCCGCCTGGTGGACGCAGAATCGGCCCAAGGCGCGCAGCGGCGGCTCCAGCCAGTGTCCTTCGCCTCCTTTAGGAAGCCGGCGGGGCGTTGGGAAGTAACAACAAAGAATCGGATCGAGTATGACGACGGTGACTAGGTTGGTCAGCACCCAAAAGCTTCCGGCGATCGCAAGCTTGGTGAGGATCGGCATGGGAGCGACCAGGAGAACGGTTAGACCGATCGCGTCGGTGATAATGGAGACGCCGGCGGGCATCATGAGTCCCGCGGCCGATTCGACGGCCGCCCTTTCTTTGTCGTTGTAGCGCTCCAGCTCTTCAAAAAATCTCTCACGGAATTGTATCGAGTGACTGATGGTGCGGGCGGCGATCAGAAACGGCACGACCAAAATGAGCGGCTCGAAATTGTAGCCCAGTAGAGCGGTAAATCCCGTGCCCCAAACAAAGGTGACGAGGGCGGAAAGGATGGGGATCAGGACCCCGTTTAGATTTCGATAGTAGAGACACAGAATCGCGAGAATGCTCAGACAGGTGAGCCCGATGATAAATCCGATTTCACGCAGATGACTGTAAATCCATCCGTAGAGAACCGGCTCGCCGGCGGCAAAGACGCGGGTTTTTGGATCTTCCACTTCCCTGATCGCCTGCTGCACACGTCGGAACAAGTCGGCATAATCGAGGCGCTCTTCGTGGAAAGCCGCGGTAATAAGAGCGGCCTTGCCGTCCTCCGATACCAGGCGTCCGACGATCGTGGGATTAGCATAGACGATACTCTTAAGCCGCTCCATCTCCGCCGGGTTTCGCGGCACGTCGGGCCACATGACCGGTTCGACCTCGATACCCCAAGCCGTGGCACGCACGTCCTTCACTTTCTGCCGCGCGATCGAAAAGATCTGGTAGTTGTTAGCTCCCGGGATGCGCTCGACCATTTCGGTGAGCTTCTTTATTTTCTCTAAAACCGCCGGATTGAAAATGTCGTCGTCGGCTGCCTCGACGGAGATCAGAACGACATTGGCGCCGCCAAAGGTCTTCCAAAATTCATTGTGGACGCGAATGAAAGGATGATCTCTCGGGAGCAGATCCGAGAAGGCGGTGTACATCTCGATCCGTAGCGCGTGGTAGGAGAAAAACAGCGTAGTCAGGACGATGAGCCAGAGAATGACGCCGCGCTTTTGAACGATGAAGGTCGCGAGGCGTCTCATGGAAGCACGCTTCGCCCCTTTCGCTGGCCTTCTGTCGCGATCTTAAGGCGTTGCCAGGTCGCGCCGCCGTTTTCGGTTCGTAGTATCACGCCCCGATTGCCGACGATCAAACCGAAGCCGTCCTTGCCGAATGCGATATCGTTTAAACTAAGAGGAGGAGCTGGCTCTTTGACCGGCTGCCAATCGTTGCCGGCTAGCTCGGAATGAAGAAGCGTTCCACGCTCGCCGACAGTCCAGATCCGGCCGTTGAAGGCGGCGGCCGAAAGTAGATGATTGGCTCCGGGGGCGCTCTTCATATCTCCCTTTTGGCGGGCAATCTCCCAGCGCGATCCGGCGCGAAGTTTGAGGATGACGCCGTCGAGCCCGAAGGCCCAGCCACGGTCCGCTTGTTTAACAAGGAGAGCAAAAAGGCTGCGGCTTTCTCCACTTGCAAAAGAGACCTCCACAGGACTCTTTTGCTTGACCCAGCGTTTGCCACCGTTTTGGCTATGAAAAATAACGCCGAACTCGCCGACGATCCAACCGGTGGTTGAATTGATGAATGAGACGCTGGTCAGGCTAAGATCTTCCAGCAGCGACGAATCGATCCACGAGCGCCCTCCATCCGAGGTGTGAATAATGGTGCCGCGACTGCCGACGGCCCAACCCCGTTTTTCGTCCGTCCAAGTCAACCCGAAGAGGTGTTCGGTCGTGCCCGCCGGCCGAGCGAGCCATTTCCTGCCGCCGTCCACCGTATGCAGCAACGTCCCGTAGCTTCCGGAGATCCAACCTTTCTCCCCGTCAACAAAGCGCACCCGGAAAAGCGCGCTCGCCGCCGGACTGGATTGGATCTCCCAGCTCAGGCCCTTGTCCTTGGAGTGCAGGATCGTGCCGTAGTAGCCGACAATCCAGGCTCGATTATCCAGGATCTGGACCCCGTAGAAGTTCTCTTGAAATGCCGGCTCTTTTGCCAACCCGGCAGCATGTGAGTGAAAAGCTAAAAGGGCCAATCCCAGGATCAGCCCCGCGAGACAGCAGATAATGAAACGCATGGATCTAGGCTGGATTCACCTTAAAAGAAACTCGGAAGATCCGCTGAGTCGTGCAAAGGCGCCCCCACCTCTTTCCTCCCCCGCGTCGCGCGGGGGAGGATGAAGGAGGGGGAAATTTCAACCATACCAGCACGGAGTACGTGGTCTGTTGTCTGTAGTCGTTCTTTTATTCGATCGAACCGCCCCGCATGACATTTTGCAAGGTCGCCAGGCTAAACATGCTCGGCGGGTATCCCTGATTGTAGGCCCGGGTAGCGGTGACGATCGTGGAGCGGCCATTTTGCACATTGACGATAACCACGTCCCCTACCGACCATACTTCACGACCGTCGGCGAGTTTTACCGGCGTGAAGAAACCGAACTGTTCTTTCCAATATTCGCCGCGCTTGTCCCACATCAGCGTCCAATGCGTGTCAAACGTTACCTTGTTCAGGTGAAGAATTTTTCTCGGGTAGCAGTAATTCGGGTCCTTGGGCGTTATTTCGAGCACGTAGGTGTCGACGATCTCCCATTTTTCGTCCAACGGCAGGTAGTCTCCCTGCTTTCGAGCAAAGGGAAGATGCTCCTGGCTTATGTTTGCCAAAATCTTTTTGTCACCGAGGTACTTGTAATTGAAATCGGTAATCTTTCCGTTGAAGCTGTTGATGTCATCGAGATTGAATTCGCTCGGCGCCAAGGTCTGGCATCTCTGGGTTGTGGTGGCGCGGCGAATTCTCCGGATGCTCGGGATGTAGATGTAAAGATCGTCGGCCCTCGAGGGATCTTTGTACCGAATCTCCAGGGTGGTGGTCCCGGCGGCGTCGCGCGGATAACTGTCGAC
>DASTOD010000216.1:0-4438 GCA_035762645.1 Binatia bacterium
AATGTAGGGGCGGGTTTGAAACCCGCCCCTACGGCTTCTGCACCTTCGTGGCCTACGCACGCCGATAATCGCGTCTTCATTCTCTTTCCCATAAGATAATCCGGAAAGTAGGGCCGACCGGTCGGTCGGTCGCCCCTATGATGTTCTGGCCGGAACAATGTAGGGGCAGGTTTCAAACCTGCCCCCTACTGTTCTGCGCGAAGAGGGGGAGGAATTCCAGTACGTTGACAGCACTACGGACGCGGGGTTATACGGCAGGGAGTTGTTAGCGCAGCGACAAAAATCCGACAGCCGGAGGAGGATCATCGCATGCTTGGCGGTCATGCCGTTGCCCAATGCCTGCGCAACGAAGGCGTCGGGCACGTCTTCTGTGTGCCGGGAGAAAGCCACGTCGCCGTACTCGACGGGCTGTGTGACATGCCGGAGATCAAACTGATTACCAACCGGCAGGAAGGTTGCGCCTGTTTCATGGCGGAGGGCTACGCCAAGTCGACGCGCACCACCGGGGTCTGTCTCGTCACGCGCGGCCCGGGCGCCACCAACGCCAGCATTGCCGTCCATAGCGCGAAGTACGATTCGGTCCCCTTAGTGCTGCTGATTGGCCAGGTCGGGCGCGGGGCGCGCGGGCGCGAAGCAGGCCAGGAGATCGACTACACTCACTTCTTCGGCGGCATCGCTAAGTGGGTGATCGAGATCAATGACTCGAGGCACATTCCCCGGGTTATGACACGGGCGTTTCACCTCGCGCGCAGCGGCCGTCCAGGGCCGGTGGTGGTTTCCTTGCCGCGGGATATGTTGGAAGAAGACGCAGATATCTCCATGATCGACCCGTATCCTCCCGCCCGTCCCAGCCCTGATCCGAAGCTGATCGAAGAGATGATCGGGCGGATCCATGCAGCTAAGAAACCCATCCTGCTGGCCGGCTCCGGGACTCAGTATTCCCGCGCGTGGCAGGAGCTAATCGATTTTGCCGAGAAATTTCAGGTCCCGGTACTCACGTCTTACAAGCGGCAAGATGCTTTCCCCAACAGCCATCCCAACTACATCGGCAACTTGACCAACGCAAACAAACATGCGCGGGATTTGGTTGCCAACGAATCCGATCTCGTGGTCGTCGTTGGCTCTCGATTGAACCAGCAAACGACGGGAGGCTTCTCACTGCCCCGGCGCGGGCAACCCTTTATTCAGATCGATGCCGATGAACAGAACATCGGCCAGAACTCCCGTCCTGATCTGGGCATTGTATCGGACTGCAAACAGGCATTGCTCTCGGCGCTCAAACATCCCGGACCGCGACCGAACGAAAGCCGCGCGTCGTGGATCGCAGAACATCACAGCATGCAAAAAAGTTACTGTACTCCGCCCGACCGACCGACAAGACGCGTTTCCATGGAACGAGTCATGGTGGATCTCAAAGGCGCGCTGCCTGTGGATGCGATCACGACGACCGATGCCGGCAGCTTTGGCCAATGGGTGCAGCGCTATCTGGAATTCGAACAGCCGGACTCTTACATCTCACCGACGTTAGGCTGCATGGGCCCAGGAGTCCCTGCGGCAGTAGCGGCCAAGCTTGCGCACCCTAAACGGCTCGTGGTGGCGCACGTGGGAGACGGTGGATTTCTCATGACCGGTCAAGAGATGGCCACGGCGAAACAATATGGCGCCAACTGCATTACGATTGTTTATAACAACGAAGGCTATAACTCGATCCGGATGCATCAGGAAGCGCAATATCCGGGCCGCCAATATGGCACCGGTCTCGTGAATCCAGACTTCGCGGCGCTGGGAACGGGCTACGGCGCCTTGGGACTCAAAGTGAGCCGCGACGAAGAATTTTTGCCGGCGTTCAAGAAAGCAATGGCCGCCGATCGCTCAGCGTTGATCGAGGTGCTGACTGACTTTGAGTATGTCACTCCTACGGCTAAACTTTCAGAGCTGGCGGGTAAACGCTTGCACGGAGAATAGACTGCGGAAGTCGCATATGGCTGATGGCTTATGGCATATAGATCGGACCATACGCCATAAGCCATACGCTATAAGCCAGCGCCGAGAAAGGAGACCAGAGATGAAAACCTTGAGTCCAATTGTCTTGCTTCTTTTAGTTCTGCCGTCACTGGGATGGGCGCAAGCTCGCAAACCTTCGTCGATAGAGGAGTTGGCGTCCTATCTTGGAGCCGATCGCGAGCAAGTGCTTTATGCGGGAGCAAAAGCCGAAGGCAAGGTTGTCTGGTACACGTCCCTGGCGGGCGGATCTTATAAGGAGATCGTAAACGTCTTCGAGAAGAAGTATCCCGGCGTCAAGGTCGAAGCTTTTCGGGCCTCGGGGAGCGATTTGACCGTCAAGCTCCAGGAGGAATCTAAAGCCCGGCGAAACATCGCCGATGCGATCGAGACCACCGAAGGCAATCTGATGTTCATGCGCGACGGGAAACTTCTTCGCCCCTATGACTCGCCTCATCTCAAGGCCTATCCGGAAGATGCCAAGGAACGCGCTCAGAAGGGCCTCTATTATTGGTCGCTTGCTAGAGAGTCGTATATCGGTTTTATGTACAACAAAAATCTTGTGCCTAAGGGGGTCTCCCAAAAGAATTTTGAGGTTCTGTTAAATCCGGAGTTGAAAGGAAAGATGGGAATCAGCATCGGCGAGGCCAGTGGAAAGATCATCGGGGCTATGATCAGAACCAGAGGAGAAGAGTTTGTAAAGAAGCTGAAAGCCCAGGAGATCAAACTTTATTCAATCGATCCTCCGGCTCTGGTTAACGTTATCGCCAGCGGGGAGATTGTCGCGTCTCCCGCGATTTTTCAAACCCATACTTTGCTGGCAGCCTCGAAGGGGGCTCCGGTGGAATGGGTGCCCATGGATATCGTTCCGGCCAACGTGGGAAGCGCCGCGGTCGCGGCGAATCCGCCGCATCCCCATGGTGCACTGCTCATGGCAGACTTTCTCTTGAGCCCTGACGGGCAGGCCGTACTGGAGAAATTTTATTATGGCAGCCCCACGAAAGACCAGGGATTCAAAAAATGGCGGCCCGAGCGCGGCCTCACGACCGACAAGTACGAGAAGGAACTTCTCCGTTGGGAAAAACTTCTGAAGGACATCACGCGCAAGTAGGGCCGACCGGCCGGTCGCCCCTACATCTCTGACCGGAATCACAGTCACTAGCCGGGGACAATTTTTGGGCGGCTGATTTAATTCTCTAAGTTAAGGAGACATTGAGATGCGGATCATCGACGCCGATACGCACGTGGACGAGACCGAAGACACGTGGGAGTACATGCAACAAGACGAGTTGCAGTTTAAACCTACCACCCAGTATCCGGCCAACCCGAATCCAAATCTGCCACCGACGCGGTACTGGCTGATTGACGGTAAGCGCCAACTCCGTTTCATCCGCGGCGACGAAGAGTCCGGCACCGTTGTGGAGGCGAGAGAGCTATTGGATGTGCAAACCCGGCTCAAGCATATGGACGAGCTGGGAACGGACCTCCAAGTGATGTATCCCACGCTTTTCTTGATGGAGGCGACCGAGCGGCCAGAAGTATCGATTGCCTTGCGGCGCAGCTATAACCGCTGGCTAGCCGACCGCTGCGGGCAATCGAACGGTCGCTTGCGATGGATCTGCGTTCCTCCTTTGCAAGACATGGGCGAGACGCTCAAGGAGTTGCGCTTTGCCAAAGAACACGGCGCCTGCGGCGTGCTGAAGAAGGGCGATCGCGAGGCGGGAAAGTGGGCGGCTGACCCCTATTTTTTCCCGCTTTACGAAGAGGCCGAACGGCTCGATTTGTCCATCTGCTTTCATACAGGTTCAGGAATTCCGGATTTTTCACCCGCGCGCGAATTTACCTTGGGCCAGTTCATGCGGACGAAAGCGGCCGCCGTGAACGGCATCGAGACCCTGATCGTCAACAACATTCCTGTAAGATATCCCAAGCTACGCTTTGGCTGCATTGAAGCCGGCGCCTCGTGGGTGGCGTTTGTGGATTACGACGTGCGTAGACGCGTCAAGACCAATGCCAACCGCGTCAGCGTGCTTTCCGGACCACGGACGATGCTTGCGAACAGCGTCTTCAAGGACAATCGCATCTATATTACCTGCCAAGTGGACGAGGACCTGCCCTATATCTTGAACTACGTCGGCGAAGACAACTTGATCGTCGGCTCGGACTACACGCACCGCGACCCCTCTATGGAGATGGAGTTTCGGAATCTGTTACAGGAGCGGGCTGAGCGCGGCGAGATGTCGCTTGCCGCGGTGCAAAAGATTCTGTATGAAAACCCCAAGAAATTCTACAGTCTGTAGGGCCGACCGGCCGGTCGCCCCTACAGACTGTAAAGGAGAATAAACAATGGCACGCATTCGTCATCTCGCCATTCTCACGGAAGATGTTGGGAAACTGGTAAAGTTCTATACCAGCGCCTTCGGTCTCAAGATTGTTC
>DASTOD010000217.1:0-10630 GCA_035762645.1 Binatia bacterium
GTGGGCGCATTCAGGATGTAGCGCTTGAAGACCTCCACGGAAATCACCAAGGTCGCCGCGACGATCAGCCAGGCGAACGCCTTACCTGACCAGTAACTGACCTGGTCGATGGCGTGAAGGAAATGCTGAGCGCTCATCGGAGCATAAAACACGCCAGCCATCCGCCGAACGGCGGATGGCTGGCGGGACAGCTGGGATACGTCAGCGAGCCGCTAGCTCTTCTTGGGCTCCGCCTTGGCAGCGGGCTTGTCAGCTGGTTTAGCCGCTGGGGCCGCAGGCTTCGCCGTCGCCTTTTTGACGAAGTAGTGGTTATAGGCCATCCGCGAGCTCACCTGGGTGTCGAGGTACCATTTGACCGCCCGCTGAGCGAACTGGCGCTGCGATTCGGCAATCTCCTTAAACATGGGGGTCTGCCCGGAGTACTTTGCCAGAACCGTGTCGAAGATGTCGAGCTGCCTTTGCAGCACCGAGTCCGGGGTCCTGTAGAACCTGACCCTGTCCTTGGTCTGCATCTCGACGTAGTCCTTCGAATAGCGGTCGATCGCTTTCCACGACATGTCCTGTGAAGCCGCCTCCACGGCGTACTCGATGAGCGCCTTCATCTTCGGCGGTAGCGCGTCGTACTTGGTCTTGTTGAACGTGATCTCGAACTGCTCGGCGTTTTGGTGGTAGCTCTGCAGCATGCACACCTTGGAGACATCGGGGAAGCCGAGGACGCGGTCCGAGGTGGCGTTGTTGAACTCCGCAGCATCGAGGAGCCCCCGGTCCATCGCCGGCACGATCTCGCCGCCCGGAAGCGCGTTCACTGCGGCGCCGAGGCCGGTGAACAGGTCAATGGAGATGCCCACTGTGCGGAACTTGAGGCCCTTGAAGTCGTCGGGCTTAGTGATCGGCTTCTTGAACCAACCGAGCGGCTGTGTCGGCATCGGGCCGTACGGGAACGACACGACGTTGGCGCCGATGGAGGCGTAAAGCTTGTTGAGCAGCTCCTTGCCACCGCCGTATTTGTGCCAGGCGAGCAGCGTGTTGGCGTCCATGCCGAAAGCCGGGCTTGAACCCCAGAGTGCGAGGGCATTGCTCTTGCCGTAGTGGTACACGAGCACGCCGTGACCGCCGTCAAGAGTGCCCTTCGACACGGCGTCAAGTAAGCCGAAAGCCGGCACCACTGCGCCCGCGGGCAGCACCTCGATCTTGAGATCGCCGCCGGTCATGTCGTTAACCTTCTTGGCGAAGTCGTTGGCGTATTCGTGGAAGATGTCTTTCTGCGGCCAGGTGCTTTGCCACCGCATCGCTATCGGCCCCTGCGCTTTGACGATACTCGGGAACCCGAGCGCCGCCGCACCTCCCGCGGCCATAGCGGCCTTGAGGACATTGCGGCGAGAGATTTTCTCGGTTCCTTTTTTCTCGACTGCATTTTGATCAGTCATGATCCCCCTCCTTTAGTGTATAGAAGTCGCGTTACCCGCTTATATAGCAGTTTGCCAAATTCGGTCAATCGTTGTTTACTCTCTGTCCGGGGCCGTAAGCAATAGAGCATTATCGATTGACAGCCCATTCCGCGCCCCGATAGGGTTCTGAAATGGAATCCGGGCCAGCGTGCGGCAGGGAAGCGTTACATAACCTGGGATGAGCTGATCACGATTGGAGCCATAGAAATTGTCTGACAAGATCACGCACTCCCAGCGGCGGCTCGCGGCAATCATCTTCTGCGACATGGTCGGTTATAGCCGCCTCATGGAGGAAAGCGAAACCCAGGCGCTACAGTTCCTGGCAGAATTCCGGCAGATCGCCGGTCAAACGATTCAACAATACTCGGGCCAAATCATCGACACTATTGGGGATGGTCTCTTCGCTGCCTTCGGCAGCGCCGTGGACGCTGTCCGCGCCGCGGTCAGCCTCCAGGATGAGCTTACCGCCCACAACCGGGGCGAACGAGGCCGCCAGCCGCTCTTGGTTCGCATCGGGATCCACCTTGGAGATATGCTGCAAGAGGGCCA
Source organism: Binatia bacterium (assembly GCA_035762645.1). Lineage (GTDB taxonomy): Bacteria > Desulfobacterota > Binatia > UBA9968 > UBA9968 > DASTOD01. The sequence continues at coordinate 1,998 of DASTOD010000217.1, forward strand.
GCACCTGTTCGGAAGCGGGGTCAACGTGGCGAGCCGCGTCCAGCTCCTAGCCCCGCCGGGAGGCGTTTACGTCACGGGCGAGGTCTACCAGCAGGTTCGCAACCAGAAAGGTCTCTCCTTCCGCGATCTTGGAGAGAGACAACTTCGCAACATCAAAGAGCCGGTCAGGATCTATGATCTGGTGCCCAGCGAAGAAGCCGGTGAAGCCAGGCGCCCGGAAGCCGCCACCGGTTTGAGAGCGATCGCCGTCCTGCCGTTCCAAAATATGAGCTCTGATCCGGACAACGAGTATTTTAGCGACGGGATGACCGAGGAGATCCTCACCCGCCTCTCCAAGATCCGCGAGCTCAAGGTCGCGTCCCGCAGCACCGTCTTCCGCTACAAGGGGAAGGGCATTGACCCGCGGGACGTGGGGCGGGAGTTAGGAGTCGGCTCCGTACTTGAAGGCAGCGTGCGCAAGCTCGGCACTCGCCTCCGCATCACCGCCCAGCTCATCAACGCCTCGGACGGCTTTCATCTCTGGTCGGAAGCGTACGATCGCAACCTGGATGACCTCTTCGCGATCCAGGATGAGGTCTCCGAGAGCATTGCACAGGCCCTCAGAATCAATCTCACGGAGGCCGAGAAGGCCAAACTCTCGGCTATTCCCACTCAGAGTATCGAGGCCTACGACTACTACTCCCGCGGCAGGCATCTCTTCTATCAGTACACAAGAGGAGGACACCAAGCCGCCATCGAGATGTACCTCAAAGCTCTGGAGCTGGACCCGAATTACGCCCTGGCTTACGCCGGCCTTTCCGTTTGCTATGCGCAATTCATCAATAGAGGCTGGGACGAGAACCCCAATTGGCTCAGCAAAGCCGAGGAAGCAGCGCTCAAAGCACTGGGTATCGACCAGCGCTTGCCGGAAGCCCATTTTGCCCTTGGTTACGTTTACGAAATGAAGGAGGAATGGGATAAGGAGGAGGGGGCCATGAGAAGGGTCCTCTTGCTGGATCCTAATCATGCTCACGCGCATGACAGCCTCGGCGATGTCTACTATCATCGTGACCAGCTCAAAGAAGCGATATTCGAATATCAAACAGCCTTGCGTCTCGATCCCTTCCACCCCCGCGCCCCCATTCAACTAGCAGCCACCTACGAAAAAGCGGGTCAGTATCGCGCAGCGATCGCCCAGCTCCAACGAACTTCCGAGCTGCTTCCCGACTTCGATTGGACCTGGATTTACCTCGGCGATCTCCATCATTCGAGGGGAAACTATGACGCAGCCCTGCAGGCATACCAGCGAGCCCTGATGATCGACACTCGCGGGATCGATGCGAAGGTTGGGCTCGGGCTGACCTACGCCGCAATGAGACGGTTTGAGGAGGGCGAGCAAATCGCCAAGGAGCTACTCGCGTCGAGCAACAAGCCTCGGGAGGAGAATGCGGACTATCTGTTTTTGGTGGCAATGCTCGACCGCACTCGTGGAGATCACGAGAAGGCTATCACGTCGCTCGAAAAGGCCATCTCTGTGACTCGCAGAAGATACCACCGCGTCTACATGGGCGCGCTTGCCGAGACTTATGCCCTGGTCGGAGACAAAGACAAGGCGATTGGCTATTACCGAAAGGCGCTGGACTCCGAAAGGCACTCCTCGCCCCACATGATCCAATTTCACTATCGTCTCGGCTTGTTGTACGAAGAGAAGCAAGAATTCCAGGCCGCCAGGGAAGCGTACGGTCGCTTTCTGCATTTTTGGAAGGATGCCGACACAGATCTCGCCATCCTCGCCGACGCCAAGGAGCGGCTTGGCGCCCTTGAAGCTCAAGCGACTCCTTGAAGGTTGTGATGCGCTTCCGACAAAAACAGGGGAACGCCAACGCATGAACCGTGATGCTCTCATCCGCGAGTTGCGCCAGATAGTAGGGGAAAACTATGTCCTGGTCGAAAAGGAAGATACGATCGTCTACGAGCAAGACGGCTCGATCTTCCAGGTGATGCCGGAGATCGTCGTGCTACCCGGAGCTGTCGAGCAGGTGTCGGCGGTCGTCAAAGCAGCCAAGCAAGCCAATGTCCCGATAATTCCCCGCGGCTCGGGCACAGGCCTTGCGGGCGGCGCTGTCCCGGCGGAAGGCGGCATTGTTCTTTCGTTGGCCCGTCTCAACCGTATTTTGAAAATCGATCTGGACAGCCAGATCGCCATCGTTGAGCCCGGCGTCGTTAATCTCGATATTACCAAGGCCGTGGCGGAGAACGGCTTGTTCTATGCGCCGGATCCGAGTAGCCAAGCCGCCTGCTCCATCGGCGGCAATGTGGCCAACAACTCCGGCGGACCCCATACGCTCGCCTACGGCGTGACCACCAACCATGTTCTGGGTGTTGAGGTCGTTTTAGACGACGGTCAAATCATCTGGTTGGGCGGCGAAGTTCCAGACACTCCGGGCTATGATCTTTGCGGTGTTTTCGTCGGCTCAGAAGGGACGATGGGGATCGTGACCAAAGTAGCCGTGCGGCTGATGCGCAAACGCGAGTCCGTGCGCACGTTGCTCGCGGTCTTTGATCGCATGGAACCGGCGACACAAACGGTCGTCGATATTACCGCTGCGGGAATCATTCCAGCGGCATTGGAAATGATGGACCGGCTCACGATCGAGGCGGTCGAGGGCGGTTCACCCGTCGGCTATCCCCGCGATGCCGAGGCGGTCTTGCTCGTCGAAGTCGAAGGCGTGCGCGAGCAGACCGAGCACTCGATGAATCTGGCGCGCGCGATCTGCGAACGTAACGGCGCGCGGGAGGCCAGAATTGCCAAAGACGAGCCCGAGAGGCAGCTCCTCTGGAAAGGGCGCAAGGGCGCCTTCGGGGCCATGGGTGTCTTGGCCCCGAACTATTATGTCCAGGACGGCGTGGTCCCCCGCAGCAAATTACCGGAGATCATGAAGCGCCTGGCGGAAATTAGCGTGCAATTCAATTTACGCATCGCCAATGTCTTCCATGCGGGGGACGGCAATCTCCATCCCAACATTCTCTTTGATATGCGCGCTCCGGGCGAGCTGGATCGCGTCATTGAAGCGGGAGCCGCTACGCTTCGCGCCTGTATTGAACTTGGCGGCAGCATCACCGGCGAGCACGGTATCGGCATCGAGAAAAAGGCCTATATCGGACTGTTGTTCAACGAAGCCGATCTCAACGCCATGGCGCGCGTCCGGCGCGTCTTTGATCCCGACGGCCGGTTCAATCCCGCGAAGCTATTTCCGACCCCCGTGAGCTGCGGCGAGGTGCGCCTGCAGCAGGCGCAAATTCCGGCAGGGTTGTGGATCTGAGCGAAATCGTTTCGGGTCTCGCGTCTCGGGTCTCGGGTTCACAACTCCAGACTCCAGACCCGAGACTTTAGACCGAGAGATGAGAACCATTGGATCACGCTGAGCACAGGCAAGATCACGCCAAGCAGCCGAAAATCGCCGCGCTTGATGTCCCCGAACTGTATCAGTGCGTGCACTGCGGGCTTTGCCTCAATCAGTGCCCCACCTATCGTGTCTTGAGTCTCGAGCCGGAATCGCCGCGCGGCAGAATTCATTTGGTGCGCGCCGCCGCCGAGGGTCGCATCGAACCGAATGCTCGATTCAAGGATCATCTTTACCTGTGTCTGCTTTGCCGCGCCTGCGAGACTGCCTGTCCGTCAGGCGTTCAGTATGGCCACATCGCTGAAGCCGCTAGGGAACTTCTCGGTCCGCCGGGTTCTCCGCGGGTCCGCCGGATAATCAGTCTGGCGCTTACCCAGCTTCTTCCCTATCCTGCCCGCCTGCGATTGGTCGCGCGTTTGCTGAGATTTTATCAACGCTCGGGGCTGCAAAGAGCGATGCGCTCCCTGCTGCCAAAAAAATGGCACGCGCTGGACTCTATGCTGCCGCCCGTCCCCAAGCACTTCTTTACGCCAAACGGAAACACCTTTCCCGCGCTCGGCGAGCGCAGAGTCAAAGTGGGCATGCTCAACGGCTGCGTGATGCCGCTGCTCTTCGGCGAGGTGCAGGAGGCGACGACTCGCGTGCTGCGGCGCAACGGCTGCGATGTCCTGTTTCCGGCCAATCAGGTCTGCTGCGGCGCGCTAAACATCCATAACGGTGAAATGAAGAGCGCAAAAGAAATGGCGCGTCAAAATATCGACGCCTTCCTCGAAGCTGGTCTGGACGCCGTTATCGTGAACGCCGCCGGCTGCGGCGCCGCGATGAAGGAGTACGATCATCTTCTGCGCGACGACCCGGCTTATGCGGATAAAGCGAGGAAATTCAGCCGGTCGGTTAAAGACGCTGCAGAATTCCTCGCCGGCCTCGGTCTGGTGGGCAAGCTCGCCCCTGTGGATGTGACCCTTACCTACCAGGACCCCTGTCATCTCGCGCACGGCCAGCGCGTCCGAGCCGAACCGCGCAAGCTCTTGCAATCCATTCCCGGGCTCAGGCTCGTCGAGATGGAAGGCGCCGATCGCTGCTGTGGCAGCGCGGGCATTTATAACCTGACTCACAATGAAATGTCGCAGCATCTCCTCCAAGAAAAGATGCAATCGATTGCGGCCACCAAAGCCGCAGCGGTCGTAGCGCCCAATCCCGGCTGCATGTTGCAACTCCGCTACGGCTCCCGCCAATACGGTCCGCCCATCGAGGTTTATCACTTGATGGATCTACTCGATCTCTCCTATCAGCGCGCGGGGAATTCATTCTGACATGAAGATCGCATGCGAGCAGCTCGCGCGGCAGCTCGAATCAGAATTGGGCGCGACGGCTGTCCAACGGTCCGGTGAAAACCTGGCGACCTATACAGTCGATGGGCGAAAACCCGCTCTTTTATGTATTCCCGACGCTCCGGACCAACTAGTGGCGGCGCTACGCGTTTGCAGTGACGCGGAAGCTGCCATGATTCCCTGGGGTGGGGGAACGGCAATGGCGGTCGGCAACCCGCCGCGGGCATGCGACGTCGTGATCGCGCTTAATCGCCTGAACCGCCTGCTCGAGCACGATGACGCAAATCTTACAATCACCGTCGAGGCGGGGATGAGTTTGGCAGAGCTCCAAGCGATCACGGCACGCCAACATCAATTCACGCCTTTCGATCCTCCCCATGCGGAACGCGCAACCATCGGCGGCATAGTCGCGGCGAACCTCAATGGGCCGCGACGCATGTCTCACGGCAGCGTCCGCGATCTCGTCACCGGCATGAAAGTGGTGCTTCCCTCCGGGGAACAGATCAAAGCGGGGGGCAAGGTAGTCAAGAATGTCGCCGGTTATGACATGTGCAAACTCTTTGTCGGTTCGCTCGGAACGCTCGGGATCGTAAAGGAAGTTACGTTGAGAGTAGCGCCGGCGCCGGAGCGCGCGGCAACGCTGTTGGCTTCCGGAACGTCGTCTCAGGTTATACGCGTCTCTGAGCAAATTGCGCGCTCTCCCTTGCTGCCCGCCGCCGCCGTCATTTTGAAGCTTGAACCGAAGGAGATGGCCCGGTACTCCCTGCAACCATGGGCTATTGCCGCTTGGACCGAAGGTTTCGCTGAAAGCGTTTCGCGCCATCTGAATGACCTGAAAGACATCGCCGTTCGAAACGGCCTAACCGCCGATACATTTGAAAGCTATGCTCACACACGGTTCTGGGGTACAATCCGAGATTTTCCACTCATGCCGGACAGGCTCGTCTATCGACTGACATTGCCCCGAGCTTCTATTCCGGGATTGGAGCAGGCGTGGCAAAACTGGCAGATTTCCGACGGGTCTCCAGGTTTAATCGCCGACGCTGCCGCGGGAACGGTCTGGGTTTCGGTCGCAGCCCAGCGGTCGGCCGGCGAGCGGTTCTCGAAGCTCATCTCCTTTGCTCGTGATTGCGGAGGTCACGCCGTCATCTTCGCGGCCCCGGCGAATGTCAAAGACGGCGTCGACGTCTGGGGAACGGCTCCAACCGCCCTATCGCTCATGCGCGAGGTGAAGCGCCAGTTCGATCCCAAAGGTTTGTTGAATCCAGGCCGGTTCGTAAGCGGGATCTGAGTTTCTGCCTCACGCGTTTAGGAATATTTCGCGTCAAGACGCCAAGAACCGCAAAGTGACGGGCGAAGGCCTGTCATCCCGAGCGAATGCGAGGGATCTAAGAAAGATTTCTCCCCTCGGTCGAAATGACAAAGCATCTCTTGGCGCCTCCTTCGACTGGGCTCAGGACATGCTTGCGCCTTTGCGCGAGGATTCCGGTTTGGTTACGGCTCCGCCGCGCTAGGCTCTTGCTAGCGAATTAAGCTCAGAAGATTCTGATCACCCAGCCGCCCAACCAATTGTCGATGCCGAAAGCGCCGCTGCCCCGCACAAAGAAATAAGCCGCGGCCGCTAACAACACGAGATTGTCACGGATTCCCACTTCATGGGCGTGATAGGCCTGGCGGTCAAAGGTCTGGAAGTAACTTTCCCCCTTTTCATCTTTGATTGCCCTCTTCACAACCGTCGCCATGAGGGGTAGCACTTTGAGCCAGTAATAGTGCAGGTTAAATGTCGGGACCAGAAAGAGGATCAACATGAGCCCGCAGATGGGCGTTTGAAATCCTGCCGCCACGCCCAACCCGCCTGCGACCATGAACACGGTCGCCACGATACCGAAGAACGTCGCGCCCTTTGGAAACAGCAGACTTGCCGTCCGCACTGGATTCGGCCAACGATAGATGTTGCTGACGCCGCTGATCAAAAATCTCCATCCCAAGATGATGCGAAGAGCCGACTCCGCAATCATTAACAAAGTTGAATCCTCCAAGGGACGCCTCCGCTTTGCTTTGCTCTTAGAGTTGGTCGGACTATAGTTGGGCACAAACGGGGCGTCAATTACCGGGACATAAGGGCATTTAAGGTAGCCTTGCCGCTAGGCCAAAGTGGGGCCGGACAGATTTGTCGGACCGGGCGCGCAATTCCGTTTGAATCAGGAATTAAAATTCTTTAATATGCCGTCGTTAGGCATTTCAGTGAATAGGGCACATGGGTTGCGTTTTGCGTGTTTTCAAAGGGAGGTAACGATGCAGCACACCGCGCGATGGCTCTTCACGTTATTGCTCTGCGGGTCGGTGTTCATGCCAATTGACAGCAGGACCGAAACTACCTCATCCAGTGAAACTATTCCTCCTGTCACTGAAAACCCGTTATCTGTTCTTCCCGGTCTCGAAAGCGCAGTCGATTTTTGGAAGCGAATTTTCGCTGAGTACAGTCTTTCCCAGATGGTGTTTTTCGATCCTCTCGACATGAGCAAGATCTACGAAGTCGTGGATGTCGGCGTGGAAAATCGCCCGAAGAGCTACGTTGACGGCGAGCGCGCGCGGATCGCGGCCGTTCATGGCGTCGATTTGGAGAGGGTCAGAGCCCAACGCGGCATCAAGGAGCGCACGGCTGAAGGTCTCAAGCGCTCTGGACGGCTGATGGCGCAGATGCAGCAGATCTTCCGGGAAAAAGGCTTGCCGGTTGAACTTACCTATCTTCCGTTGGTGGAGTCGTCGTTTGATTCCACCGCCCGCTCGCATGCCGGCGCCCTGGGAATGTGGCAGTTCATGCGTCGCACCGGAAAGCAATTCCTTCGCGTCGACCGTCAGATCGATGAAAGAAGAGATCCTCTGGAATCGACTCGGGCCGCGGCCTCGCTCCTGGACCAAAATTATCAAACCTTGGGGAACTGGCCTTTGGCGGTGACCGCTTACAATTACGGCGCCGGAGGACTTAGCCGTGCGGTCGCGGAACTGGCTACGGACGATCTGGTGGAACTCATCCGCCAGTATAAACATCCCTATTGGGGTTTTGCCGCGCAAAATTTTTACGCGGAATTCTTGGCCGCCGTGGAAATCGCCAAGAATAGGGAGCAGTATTTTCCCGAGCTGGAAATCCAGCCGGCGGTTACGATCCGCGAGATCGAGGTTAAAAAAAGCTCCTCGATAGCTGACTTGGCCAAATCTACGGGGCTAACGCGGGCGGAATTGCTGGGATGGAACCCGGCTCTCGGGTCAGGAGTCAAGACGGTTCCAGCGGGCTACCGCGTAAAGCTTCCGGCCGATCGTAGCATGCAGCCGGTCATCGAGGTTGCCCAGCGAGAAGCTGCCGAGAGGCAGTCGCCGCAGACGCAAAAAGTTGTACGCCATCGCGTCAAGCCCGGCGAAACGGTGGTACATATCGCCCGCCGCTATGGAGCCTCGGCGGAAAAGATTCTCGCGGTAAACGGCATACGCAAAGCGCATCTGCTCAGAGTGGGAATGACCTTGTTGATTCCCAAGCTGTAAACCATTCCTAGTTCCTTCCTCCTGGCGGTCTTTCGCGCGTAGAGACGGGTTTCAAACCGGCCTCTACGAAGCCGTCGCGGCCGCGCCGCGTCTCGACGAAGTTGACAATTCTTTGCTGCGCTGTTTATAGTCCCCGCCGTGAAAACCACCGTATCGGAAGTCTCCGCCGGTCGTCTTGCCTGCGCCGGATCCCGTGTTAACTCGAAACGCGAGACTCGAAACCCGAGACCGCGACCGAAGGGAGCGTAAAGATGGACGGTAGAGCGATTGTTCAGTCCGTGATCCAAGAAATCGTGCAACCGGGCGTGCGGCGCCTCATGGAAAACCGCTACTTCTCGGAACTCCGCGAAGGCAAACTGACGATCCGCCGGCTTCAAGG
>DASTOD010000218.1:0-6410 GCA_035762645.1 Binatia bacterium
ATACCGTCTGACCTGACCCATTGCCTGCGCAACTCTTGGCGGCGCATACCACGGGAGAGTTCTTATTGTTTCTGTCGTCATGATTGGGCCCTTCACTATACTCATTGATACCGAATGCGGGGGTCGAGATAGGCATAGAGAATGTCGACCACCAGGTTAGTAAGAATGAAGATGCCGGCAAACACGATCACGACCGCCTGGACTACCTGGAAGTCCCTGGCCCGAACGGCATCCACTACGAGCTGCCCGGTGCCCGGCCAGGAAAAGACGCTCTCGGTCACCACCGCGCCGGTCATCAGGCCCCCGGCGATGATCGCGAAGACGGTCAGGGGGGCGATCGCCGCATTGCGTAAACAGTGCTTCCAGACCACCTTCCACTCCGCGAGGCCCTTGATGCGGGTGAGTTTCACAAATTCGCTATCCAGCACATCCAGCATGGACGAGCGGAGCAGCCGCATGACGACCGCCACCTGGAACCAGCCGAGCGTAATGGCGGGGAGGACCATGTATTGAATCCCTCCCCGACCGGAAGTCGGGAACCAACCCAGGTGCACTGCAAAGATCCACATCAGTACGATCCCCAACCAGAAGGGGGGCAGGGATTGGCCGAGCAGAGCGATGATCTTGGCCGCGGTATCCCAGCCGTTCCCTTTCATGACCGCGGCCAAGACACCAATGGGCACCGCGATCAGGAGGCTGATGGCTAGAGCGAAGCCGGCAAGCTGGAGGGTCGCCGGCAAGCGTTGCGCCACCAGACCCATGGCGGACTCGCCGTGCCACTTCCAGGAATCGCCGAAGTCGCCGCGGACCGCCTTGCTCAGGAAAATAAAGTATTGGGTGTGAAGTGGTTGATCCAGTCCCCAGTGCTTGGAGACCCGCTCATATTCTTCTGGCCCCGCCTCCAGTGGCAACATCACGTCCAGGGGATTGCCACTGATGCGCGCCAGGCAGAACACGACAAGGCTCATCACCCAGAGGGCTAACAGACTCTGGAGGGCTCTTCTCGCGATGTACCGTTGCATGAATTCCTCCTGCACCGGCAGGCGTTGCCCGCCAACCTTCTATGCGGACATCGAGCGCTAGGAGTCCGGGGCTTTTTATACCCGGATTGTGCAACGCCTCTCGAGGAAGGCGTGCAATAACTGGAGACGGGATCCCAGGTCGACGCGGTTGACAGGGCCGCGTGCTGCACCTTAAGAGAGCTTACCTTCGATCCATCCTACAGCTTCAGCCAAATCCGCCACAGAGCTTCGGACGGACTCGCCAAAGCAGTGTGGCGAGGGCTGATCCGCCTCAGGTGGAAGCGGATATGAAAGCCTCTTACTCCAACCGGGAGCCGTTGTCTAGCCCTACATCGCAACTGATCTCCGACTCAAGAACTTGATCCGAACGATTCATTTTATCTAGGCGGTCGCTCCTGGATAAGCCTGTGCTCGTTACGCTCGAGCAGGCGAGGCAAGTCATGGAAGTAACTTTGATGGCTTGCCGCGAGCTCAGCCGATATTGAGCGCACCGCCGCCGTCGACGAGGAGCGCCACGCCGGTGATAAAATTGGCCTCGTCGGAGGCGAGGAACAGTGCCGCGTTGGCCACGTCCCAGGCGGTGCCCATCTTGCGCCGCAGCGGCACGCGGGCGTCGCGCTCCGCCGCGACTTGGGCGCGGCTCTTGCCGCTCACCCGGGCCCGAGTATCGACTGCCATCGGAGTGTTCATCAGACCGGGCAGGATCACGTTGGCACGAATGCCGTACTCGGCGTTCTGAATCGCCACCTGCTGAGTAAAGGCGATCATCGCCGCCTTCGTCGCTTTGTAAGCGACATAAGGATAGTTCTCCAGTGCGGCAAGCGACGAGATCATGATGATGGCGCCCGCGCGCTGCTGTCGCATGATCGGGATGGCGTGCTTGCAAGCCATGATCGCGCCGCGCAGATTGATGGCGCTGATGCGGTCGAAAGCCTCCTCGGTAAAGTCGGGCAACGGCGCATCGCCACCGGCGATGCTGACGCCGACGTTGTAATGCAGTATGTCGATGCGGCTCCAGCGCTTCTGCGCCGCCGCGATGGCTGCGGCAAGCGTCGCTTCTTTAGTGACGTCAGCCTCGAAGGCAACGCAGTCGGCGCCCCCCTGCTTCACCATCGACACCGTCTCCTCCGCCGAGCTAAGGTCACGATCAACGGCCATGACCTTTGCACCCTCCTGCGCGAATCGTAGCGCCGTCGCACGGCCATTGCCCATCCCTTCGCCCGGGCTCTGCCCGGCGCCGATGACAATGGCAGTCTTTCCTTCTAGACGCATGTGGCCTGCCGCAGAATGATCGGTCTCTGGATAATCGCTCAGGTCATTGCCAATCAAGTGGACAATGTCTCCGCCTCGAGGTCAATGCAGCACTCTACCTAATCTGGAGAAGTTTCTTTGCATTGCCGCCGAGAATTTTTTCTTGGTCACCGGAACTTAGCTTAAGAGCCGTCACAACTTTCACCGGGTGCTCGTAACCCATGTCAAAGCAGTAGTCGCTTCCCATCATCACACGGTCAACGCCGACGAGCTTGATGAGATAGTTGAGTGATTCTGGGGCGTGACTGATGGTGTCGTAGGTAAAGCGTCTGAGATAACTCGTCGGTGGTTTGTTCAAGCCTTTACACTCTTGGCGCACCTTCCAACCATGGTTGAGACGGCCGATGAGATAGGGGAGAGCGCCACCGGCGTGCGGCAGGCAGATATTGAGCTTGGGAAATCGATGGAGCAGCCCGCTGAAGATCAAGTTGGCCGCGGCGACCGCGGTGTCGAACGGATTTCCCAGGAGGTTATGCAAATAGTAGGTCGTAAGCCGCTGAGAACCAATGACGTTGAGCGGGTGGAGAAAGACCGGGACTCGCAGTGCATGAATGCGCTCAAAGACCGGAAGAAATGATGGATCACTCAGCTCTTTTCCTCTAACATTCGTGCCGAGATAGATGCCGCGGCAACCAAGCTCTGTGACTGCTCGATTCACTTCATTAACGGCAGCCTCAGGGTCTTGCATCGGGAGCGTGGCCAAAAACACGAAGCGGTCGGGGTACGCTCGATTGGCTTCGGCCATAGCGTCGTTGACCAACCGCGCCAGTCGCAAACCAAGAGAACCATCTGCCCAGTACACCATAGGCGGCATGAGCGAGAGCGCATGGACTGCCACTCTCTGCTTGTCCATCGACTTCAGCCGCAGCTCCAGATTGTGGTAGTGCGCCGTGATCGGGCCAATCGTGGCCTGGCCGACCAGGATCATCGGTCCATCCGGACTGCGGCGGAGACCTACACCGTGGGGTTCTCCTTCCGTTTCGATAAGCCGGAGAAACTCTTCAGGAACAAAGTGCGCGTGAATGTCGATCGCGGGACCGCGCTTTCGTGCATTCGGTTTTGGTCGACGCTTCATGGAATTCTTTTTCGCTAGCTCTGTTTCGGTGGGATCACCGGAAGTAGCATGTCAGCCGGACGATTTGGACCAGAGTGCGGTGTAACCTTCCCACCGAACACATCGGGCGGACGGCAACCCTTTTTGGCTAGGATTTAGTTTGTTGTCGGCCTTTGCTCTTCAACGCTTCGACGTCAGCCAAGTCTTGCGTCCTCCCGGCCGCGAGTTTGTTCTTAATCAAGTGTTCTCTGGAGAGCACGGCGACCGGTTGGTCGGCGAATTTCGAAATCATCCGGTCTGCCCAAGCTTCGTCGAACTGGACACCGTCGATCACGGTCAAGACATCGATGCGTATGGGTTCCACCCCGATCTGGAAAATGAGGCCGGGCGTCGAAAGATCTTTGTCCGTTAGGTCATGCAATGGGGCGCCGAAGGCACGGAGGGCTTCGATGACTCGCTTCGCGTTTTCTGGGGAAGGACGCACCCAAACGTCGAGGTCTTGGGTTGCGCGGACATGGCCGTGCGCAGCCAAGGCGTGAGCGCCGACCAAGAGAAATTCAACTTGTCGGGCGTTGAATTCTACTAATAGATCTCTGAAGTCTTGGTTCATGGGCTTGGTTTGGTTGCCAAGCTAGGCAGAGGAGGGTCAATTCCCAAACAGCGTTCATCCGCTCTTCGGGCGTAGCATAGTCCCAATATTGATGGTTGGGAACGGGGTCTCCGGGTCGGATGATGCGACTGGAGATCTTCTTGGGTTCGGCCGGATGGTTCATAGTGACTTTATAACACATTCCAAAGAACACTTCTCCTCATCGTTGTGCTCCCGCTTCCTTACTGCCAACTGATAAATCACCACTGGCAACTGTCACCGAATCACCTTATCCGCCCGGTACAACACTGACTGTGGAATCGTGAGGCCGATCTGTTTCGCCGTTTTTAGATTGATCACCAGCTCAAACTTTGTGGGTTGTTCGACGGGTAGATCCGCCGGTTTCGCGCCTTTCAGAATTGCCGAATTACATGAAATTTGGCAAGTCTAGTGCCGATCCGCATCACCCGGCCCCCGCCATAACCCTCTAAAGGGCGGGGAATAGAGGTTCTTAGTCGAAGACTAAGACCTGCATTTAGGAACCCAATACTCCGATACTCCAACACTCCATTTCGCCCTATTCGATCACTGTGATTTCTTCGATTGGAAACTGCGTGGTGACTTCGGGGCCCTTCTCGGTTACTACCATCATCTCTTCGAGCCGTACGCCCCACTGAAGCGGCTTGCCGTGCTGCGTTTCCAGAGCGAAGCTCATTCCCGGCTTGATCTCAACGGGGAAGTCGAGAGAGTAGATTCGGGAGATAACCGGCGTATCGTATTGCGCGAGGCCGAGACCGTGGCCCCAAAGATTCGCTGCGGCCTGATCTTCCTCTTTGTAGCCCCATGTTGACATGGCGGAAGGCCAGACTTCGGCGATCTCTTTGGTGGTCGCTCCGGGCGTTACCTTGTCGATGGCCCGATAGAGCCATTCATAAGCGATGTTATAATAATCTTTTTGTTCCTGGGTCGGTTTTTTTCCCACACAGTACGTTCGGTACATGCAGCTTTTATAGCCGTTCCAGGTGACTGCGGCCATGTCGATGATGACAAGATCGCCGGGCTGGATAATGCGATCAGAAAAATGACGCCAGTTGGGCCAGCTATTCGGGCCGGATGAGACGATAATGTCTTCCACGTCTTCAATGCCGGGGATGTTGTACAGGAAGTTCATCGCAAACGCGGTGATCTGATGCTCCTGCATTCCCGGCCGGATGAATTTTGAGATGGCAGTGTGGCAGGCATCACAGATCGCGGCGACAATGCGCATCGCTTCCAGCTCGTCCTCATTTTTAATCGCGCGTGCTTCAACCATCGGGGAAGCGCCGTCGGTGTAATTAATTTCCGCTTCTTTGAAGGCGTTCATCATGTTGAGATCGATGAAGTCTACGCCCACCGGCGCCTTCTCTACATGATATTTGCGCAGCTCTTCGACGATCGCGTTGGTGAACTTTTTCACCTGCTGGCGAGAAGCACCGCCGACCGCTCCCTTGATCCATGAATAAGCGTAACGCACGTTGTCGCGCGGGATCCATGGGCAATGGCGATTGATCTGTGTACCAATGTCGCCTTGCTCAAACAAGATAGGTTCGGATCCTTCGCAGAGCAGCGCGTAACGAAGACCGGGCTTTAGCCGGCACCAGCCGGGCGTCACCGTGCTCGTGATATAGCGGACGTTTTCATCGTACATCGCCAGGATGGCGCCGAGGCCGTTTCGCTTCATCGCCTCCCGGGCGCGGGCGAGCCGATACTTGCGCAGCCGCTCCCAGTTGATTCGTTGCTGCCAGTCGGTGCCGACCAGGCCAAAACTTGACGTGCTACGGGTTACCATTAAATGCCTCCTCTCCTGAGATGGGGACAAATGTTCAAATCGTTCAATAGGTTCAACACGTTCAAATCGTTGCAAAAGCCGCCGTTCACCCTGCGACGGTGCTCAGGGCGAACGGAGAGGGACATACAAGCGAGTAATAATTTTCCGTTCATGCTGACCTCGTCGAAGCATGGGATTTTTTCAGCAGGGTCTAGTGTCCTGAAATTAAAGTTCCCACGAGCGCCCCACCCGTCATACCCGCGAAAGCCGGTATCCAGATTTTTGATTTGCTGGATTCCGGGTCGCGCTCCCCCCGAACTGTGATCCGGAGTTGCCCGGAAGGACGACCGAATTATTCAACGGATTTCGGGAACACCAGACTAGTTGAACTCACAATAAACTGTCAACTCAAATCAAGGTTCATGTGTTCCTGGCGCAGAATGACAATAATACCGCGTTCCGGAACCGTGCTAGACATTTAGTTCGACTTGGAGTATGGGGCGGTTTAAAAGGAGGGAGAAAAATGCCTTTCTATAAAATCGCGGAGATGCAACAGAACCGTAGCACCGCCAACCCAGGGCAGTTCGTGCAGAGCGCCGTCGGCGAATTCATGAAGGCTGGAATCGT
>DASTOD010000219.1:0-8735 GCA_035762645.1 Binatia bacterium
GTTGACTTGAGGCGTGATGTTGACAAAGGCCATTCGCGTCGGCGTATTAAACCACAGCTCTTTACGATAGCTTTTCATATTCGTTCTCCACGATTGCGATTGATTCTATTCTGCAAAAATATCCGGCGAAGATAAACCCCATTGAGCCTGCTTTTTGACTTCGAATCCGCGCTAAGGCAATTATGGAAGAGACGGTCCCCGTTTCTGAAGCAGAACTGTCCCCTTCGGCACCGAGAATCTGGGAGTTCAAATGAGCGAGGTTCGATTTATTGACACGACGCTGCGCGACGGCAACCAGAGCCTTTGGGCGCTCAACATGAGGGTCGGCGCGATGCTACCCGCAGCGGAACCGATGGATGAAGCCGGTTTCGAGTCCATGGAATTTTTCGTGAGCGTCATGTTTAAAAAATATGTCCGCGAGCACAAAGAGAATCCCTGGGAATGGTTGCGGCAAGGGACGAAGAAGTTTCGCAAAACTCGTCTTCGATATCATGGCGGCATGCACAGCGCGTTTGAAAAAACACCCCATTGTATTCTCAAACTCCTTGTTGAACGGCTGGTCGACTACGGCCTGACGTTGACGCGTACATCGAATTGTTGGAACGACTATGACGCTTTCAAAGAAGAGATTGCCGACCTAAAGAAAGCCGGGATGGACACGGTTGCGAACCTGATCTATTCGGTCTCGCCGCGCCACACCGACGAGTACTATGCCCATAAGGCACGCGCCGCGGCGGCGATCAAACCCTTCCGGATTTGCTTCAAAGACGTCGGGGGTCTCCTGACTCCCCAGCGCGCGCGGATGCTGATTCCCATCGTCCTCAAAAACGCCGGCGACGTTCCCGTCGAGTTCCACGCCCATTGCAACAGCGGGCAGGCTCCTCTTTGTTATATCGAAGGCGTCAAACTCGGTATGAGAATACTGCACACCGCGGTCCCGCCGCTGGCGAATGGTTCGGCCCAGCCTTCGATATTCAATATCGCGCAAAATCTTCGCGCGCTGGGCTACACGCCCGTCGTCAATGAGCAGGCGCTAAAATCGGTTCAAGAACATTTCACTCGTGTCGCGAAGCGAGACGGCCTGCCAGTCGGCAAACCGGTGGAATACGACCATTCCCAATATCTGCACCAGGTGCCGGGGGGGATGATCTCCAACATGCGCCATCAGCTCAAGATCGTGGGGATGGAGCACAAGATGGAAGCGGCGCTGGAAGAAGCTGGCCGAGTCCGCGCCGAGTTCGGCTATCCGATCATGGTGACTCCCCTGTCCCAGTACGTCGGCACGCAAGCCGCCATCAACGTGATTCTTGGCGAGCGTTATAAGGAGGTACCCGACCAGGTAATTCAATACGCGCTCGGTATTTGGGGCAAAGAAGGCGCCGAGTTGATAGATCCTGACGTTAAAGACAAGGTTCTCAACCGGCCGCGGGCCAAAGAGTGGATCGGCTGGACTCCATCGGAACCGTCGCTCCAGGAAGTGCGGCGGAGGTTTCCGGCCGGCATTTCCGACGAGGAGCTGATTCTGAGATTCTTCGCGGGCGATGACGCCGTTATCGCATTGATGAGCACCGACAAGCCGCGGGAATACGTCGATGCGACTCAACCTTTGGTTAAGCTGATCGAGCAACTGAGCAAGCGGAAAGGCTCTAACCAGATCTACATCAAGCGGCCAGGCTTCTCGATTCGCATGGAACGGCGGGGGGCGGGCGTCCGCTGACGCGGTCTCGGGTTCCTAGTCTCCAGTCTCGGGTTAACTCAGAGTGAGTTGGAGGAGATGGTGTAATCTCCCTGCAACTCGAGACCCGAAACGCGAAACTCGAGACTACTCGTATCCGTTCCCTGCCCCGATCTGCCCCAAATGACTGACATCGCCCCAGGTCTGAAGGAACCAGTTTCCATCTTCGTAGTTGAAGATGTTGAGGCTCGCGTTCATGAACTCGAACCGGCGCGGCGCCGAAAATGGAATCGAAAACGTGTGTCTAAATAACCCGCTCAAAACCCCGCCGTGACTTACCACGACAATAGTGTCGCCGGCATGTTGCGCGGCGATCGCCGTCAGGTAGGTAAGGTTACGCTCTACCTGCTGTTGCACGCTCTCGCCGCCGGGAATCACGTAGTCCGGACCGATAGTCCTGTGCTGGTGGTACTCCTCGGGATAACGTTGACGAATCTCGTCGCCGCTAAGACCCTGAAAGATTCCGAGGTGACGCTCGCGCAAATGTGCGTCGGTGACAATTTCATGGCCGGTCACCGACGCAATGATCTCGGCGGTCTGAATAGCTCGTCCGAGATCGCTGCTATAGAGATTGCCAAATTTTTCCTGAGCCAACCTTTCAGCCAACGCGTTCGCCTGAGCGATCCCTATTTCCGTCAGTGGGCTGTCGAGGTGGCCCTGGCGTTTGCCGGCAAGATTCCAGGCCGTTTGCCCATGCCGAACGATGATAACCTGTGTGCGTTCCATGCCTTTGCTTAGTCTCATGCTGGACGCAACAATGTCAAACGTCGGGAGCCGGTGACAGTTTAGCGCCGCTACTTCATAGAAACGTCCCTTGACACGTTCCACAAAGTGCTGATTCCAATGCACGTGTAGTGGTCAATCTTTGGGGAGTAACTGAATTTCAGGACCGACTTGACAACTAGTTGCTAAGGCAAGAGAATCGCCAAAGTTTTGGGAGTATAGGACTATTGCGAGAGAGCAAGCAGCGAAGGGCTCCAAGTACAATTGCTGGGGCGCGCTCAAAGTTGTATTGCAGAAGAGATTGAGGATCTCGATTCCAAACACGGCGCCATCCTTGAGTGACTTGCTCTACAGCAATCAGTTTCGCTTGATCGCGTTTACATAAGAAAGCCAACGAGAGCCTGGAGGATTACGGCGTGCCTGCAGCGGTCACGCCGAGCGTCATCTGTCATTAGATTCCAACCGGAGGTGTTATGCGCTTCTTTGCCGTATTCCTGGCCTTGTCGCTCACGGCTTGTGCTACCCGGCCAGTGACCATTTATCAGGCTTCGGCAGTGCCGGCCTCCCGTATCCTGGCGCCCCAGTGGTTATTTCAAGCACCTTATACGGGCAGTCTCATTATTAAGCGTGACAGTGGTTTGATGGGCTCGGCTTGTACAATTCGGGTTTTCGTCGATGCGGTGCCAGTTGCAGATCTCGCACCGTCGGAAAAGATCGAGCTTTTTATCGCTCTTGGAGAGCATGTCGTCGGAGTCACTTCGAACGGCATTTGCGGCGGTGGCGTTTCTGAAACCGCAGTTGTCATTTTCCCCGAGCGTCAAAGGATTCTGCGTATTGCCAGCGGTCAGAGCGGGGACATTCACCTTCAGCCGAGTGCGTTCTGAATCGGCGCTTAATGGAATCTGACAATGCGCCGAGCTGAGGCGTCCTCGCAACTAGGAGATGACAGAAATGGCGGAGCAAATCCGGATAAAACCCCGGTTCGTTCACGTCCAAGTAGGTGGTGAGGTCAGAAATAAGCATCGACCAGCGGCACGGAAGTTAAGCGATCGATGGCGCGTTACACGGAAAAACAGGGACAGTACTTGGCGTTCATCTACTACTACGCCAAGATTCACGGCCGCTCCCCCTCTGAAGCGGAGATGCAAGCCTATTTTGGTGTCACACCGCCAACCGTGCATCAAATGGTGCTGTCTCTCGAACGGAACGGACTAATTGAGCGCACGGCCGGTCAGGCCCGATCGATCAGATTGTTGTTGCTCAGGCATGAATTGCCCGATCTGGAGTAGCAGTGATTTGTCCCCCGTTGAACCCAGACGTTAAACTTATCGTGGAGAAATCGACAATGGAAAAGAACAAACAACGAATACCGGAAGAGCTTCAGAGATGGATCGACGCGCGCAGGAGGTTTCATCTGTCAGACGTTCAAGTTCAGATGGCTCGCGAACTCGGCATGAACCCGCGGAAGCTGGGCGGGCTGGCCAACCACAAGCAAGAACCCTGGAAGGCTCCCCTGCCGATCTTCATTGAGAACCTCTACCGAAAACGCTTTGGCAAGGCTCGCCCAGATCGCGTCGTTTCTATTGAGGACAAAGCACGTGAGATTGCGGCAAAGAAGGCCGAAAGACGCGAACGTCGCCAAAGCAGGATCATTTCACCTGATGCAGGTGATAATGACGTGTAGCTCCGGTGCGGGTTTGGGCGGCGAGCCCGAGGAGGATGTGAAAATGGCAGATGTTCACGGCACTCAGACTACAATCACGCTGCGACCGGGGGGTCCAATGGATACCACGGCGTGCGGCAGAATCTGCTATGAGGCGTTTGACGCCATTGCCCGCCAACATAACTTTGCTCCCGACTTTCCCTCCGTGGACGTCGCGACCGGTCTGATCGCAATGCTGTTGTCGCATCCACGGTTCTTCAGCGTCGTTGCTGAAGTGGGCGGCGAGGTTGTCGGCAGCAACTTCCTTGACGAGCGCTCTCCGATCGCTGGCGTTGGCCCGATCACAGTGGACCCCAAGGTGCAAAATCTGAGGATTGGCCGCCGCCTGATGCAGGCCGTTCTCGACCGAGCCACAGAGCGAAACTTTCTAGGGGTCCGACTTCTGCAGTCCTCATACCACAGCCGTTCTCTCGCACTCTACGCAACGCTCGGTTTTCTTCCTCGGGAATCCATCGCCTGCATGCAAGGCCCCGCGATCGGGGTTTTGCCGGCCGGCTATCAAGTGCGGCGGGCCGTTGAAGCAGACCTTGAAGCCTGCAATCGCGTCTGCACGTTCGTCCATGGTCATGACCGGGCTGGGGAGACGCTCGACGCGATCAAGTTGGGCACGGCGACGGTCGTGGAGCACGACGGACGCGTGACCGGCTACGCGACGGATCTGGGCTTCTTGGCTCACGCCGGCGGTGAGACTAACCGGGATCTAATGGCGCTGATCGGCGCCGCGTCCGCTTTCGCCGGCCCAGGCATTCTTGTGCCCCTCCGAAATGGGGCCCTATTTCGGTGGTGCCTGGGCCACGGCCTACGTGTGGTACAGGTCATGACCTTGATGACGATCGGACTTTACAACGAACCGGCGGGCGCCTACCTGCCATCGGTATTGTACTGACATCGCCGCGCTTAACCATCACTTAGAGCGGCCATTGCTCGCCGCTTAGCCGCGGTGTTGAGCCGTGATCACGGGCGCGTCGCGAAAACGAAAACAGTCAGATGGTTGGTCACCAGGATGCTCGCGATGGCGGACAACACTCTCATGGAGCACGAAAATCGCCCTTCACTAGTTAGGCGACTCCGGCGGGACGGTTTGAGAACGAGTTTTACACGGACACCTAGGCGGGCGAGCATGTCAATAAGCGCATCAGTACTGAACAGGTCGATCCGACCACGAAGCAGATCGCTTACTCGAGGCTGCGTTATGCGGAGAATTTTGGCCACTTCGGCCTGCTTGAGGCCTCGGGACGTAATCAGCTTCTGGACTTTAATCATCAGGTCCGCCCTAACAAGCAGGTGCTCGGCCTCGTGGGGGGGAAAGCCCAGATCCCGGAATACATTGCCGCTCGATCGAGTCATTTTGAGTTTCATGTTGAACTTACCTTTCCGTGGAACTCGTAGTCCGTCGCTTCAGAATCAGGGCACGAAGCCGAGCCCGACCGAGTTCAAGTTCACGTCTCGCTGTTTTCCTGGTTCGCTTTTTCGAAAGCGTGGAGCACGTAAACCCCCTCCGCCAATTTAGCCAAATAGAAGACTCGATGTTCGAGTCCAGTGTGGATGCGGATCTCCTGAACGCCGGGTCCCACTCTGGGCATCGGCTTCCAGTCGTTTGGTTCAAGCCCCTGTTGGATACGTCGCAGTTGGAAGCCTGCCACGCGCCGTGCGTCCGGAGGAAAAGCTTTGAGATCGTTCCGCGAAGATCCGAGCCAAAACAGAGGCTTGTCCGGCACGGCTCAACATATAAGTATTGATATAAGTTGTCAACGCTGAAACTGAACGGAATTGCCTTAAAGTGATGGGTGCACAGGCGGCGACTGACCCGATGTCCGGCAGGCGTCTCGTGTACACCTATGAGGTCGTCGAGTTCCCCCCCAGGCGACGCGCTTGGTCATGCGCGCCGCCGAGGGGCCATTCCCGATGGAGACCACCTATACTTGGGAAACAACGGAACAAGGCGGCAGTCGTATGACGCTCCGCAACCGTGGTACACCCTCGGGCTTTTTTCGTTTGGTTGGCGCCTTTATGGCTGCAGCCATGCGAATGGCCAATCGAAAGGACTTGGCTCGCTTGAAGGCATTGCTTGAGAAGTCCACCTTGAAGGCATTGCTTGAGAAGTCCATAGATCGGTAACAGCCTCGGTCACATGTTGACCAAGTGAGGAGGGAAAAATCGCTAGATAAATTTTCTTTAATTCAGTGTGCGCGGCTTGGTGTCTGGATCTGGAATCGCGGCACCGCCGCCGAGGCGTAGCAGATTGACGAGCATCTTTTCGCGGTCTTTGAGGGTGGGAGCTTCGAGAAGCGCTTGCTTCTCGGCGGGATGAAACGGGAGAGAGACGCCCAGGAGATTCACCAGCTCGAGATCTGAGAAGCGCTCCGCCTGATCTGGTTTCACCTCCAGCCCATGGGCCTTACCGTATTCCAGAAGCGCGTCCAGCACGGCCTGGCGCTCGCAATGCCATCCCTGCGCTAGAGTGGCGTCAGGGAACGCTTGATAGATCGCTTTGACGCGCCGATAGCCGCGATGAAGCGGCAACTCCTCTTCGAATCTGAAGCGATTCACCCCTTTGAGCTGAAGAAAAAAGCGGCCGTCCGGAAATTTCTCCCAATTTTCGATCCAACCGGCGCAGCCGATCTTGTACAGCTCCGGAGCTTCTTTTTCGGCTCCGGGCAGCGGCCGGTTATCTTGTTGCGGAGCAAACGGTTGGACCATGCCGAAGATCTTGTTGCCATCCAGCGCGTCCTCGACCATATTGCGGTAGCGCGGCTCGAAAATATGGAGCGGTAAAGTCGTTCCCGGAAGGAGCAAGACACCCGTCAGCGGAAACACCGGCAGGATGTCCGGCAACTTCATGCGTGGGATGCTCATCGTCACAATAGATCCTTATAGGGTAACCGAGCGTGACCGGTCAAGCTACCATTCCAGCCCTAGCCCGGCTGATCCCCAAGCAATGCAGCAAGACTTAAAGAGTTCACAGAGATCGGAGTGTTTCTTGACGAAGAACGCTTTAAGCTTGTCACCTGGGCGTTGCTCTTGCAATAATGCGGCTTGGGTATTTAGGTTCGCCTGACGACGAGATAGAGAGTTGACGAGCCGCATGTTAGCGATACATTACGTGCGATCTCTTAAGATAGGAAACGTGATTCTCGGGATCCTGACGGCATGCACGCTGCTTGCCGCGGTTAATAGCCACACCGCTGATCAAGATCAGACCCTCGCTGGAAAATTATTGGTGGCAACGGCTGAAATGCGCGATCCTCGTTTCGTGGAGACCGTAATCTATCTGGTGAGACACGACGCTTCGGGAGCTTTCGGTTTGGTGATCAATCGACCTCTGGCCAAGGGGCCAATGGAAGATCTACTCAAAAGTTTCGGCATCGAAAGCAAGGAAGCTCAAGGCGAGGTCGTGATTCATTACGGCGGCCCGGTAAGTCCCCGTGAGGGATTTGTTCTCCATAGCGACGACGTTTTGGTCGACAGCTCGATCAAAGTCAGCGACGGGATCGCCATGACGTCGGACCCGAAGCTCATGGAGGCTCTGTCGCGAGGCAAGGGTCCGCGCCAGTCTCTGTTCATGCTGGGCTATGCAGGCTGGGCGCCGGGCCAACTCGAAGCAGAGCTCAAGGCCAACGCGTGGTTCACTGTTGAAGCAGACAGAGCCTTGATCTTTGGCAAAGAGGCCGAGAAAAAGTGGCGCCAGGCTATGGATAAGCGGCAGATAAAATTGTGATCAAATGCCGGCAGATACATCGAATGACCCGCAGTCAAGGAGTTCTACATGATTCGCATTGCTGTTCCCGATCTGATCTCGAACTCTTATTTTCCCGCAATCGCTGCGGTCGAGCTTGGCTTTTTCAAATCGGAAGGTTTCGAGGCGAGCATTGATCTGCTCTTTCCCATCCCGAAAACTTACGAAGCCTTGCGGGACGGGCAGCTTGACTTCGTGGTTGGCTCGGCTCACGCGGCACTGCTCGCATTCCCCGATTGGCGAGGGGCCAAGCTACTTTCGGCGATTGCCCAGCACACCTATTGGTTTCTCGTCATCCGGAGCGATCTCAAACCGTCGCGCGGTGACTTAAGTGTCATGAAAGGTTTGCGCATCGGTGCCGCTCCCGGCGTCGATCTCAGCCTACGGCGATTACTGGAGGAAGCCGGCATCGATCCGGCCAAGAACGCCATTCAGATCATGCCCATTCCCGGGGCAGCGGGCGCAAATGTCTCCTTCGGCCTATCCGCAGCCAAGGCGTTGGAAGAAGGCAAACTCGACGGCTTTTGGGCCAACGGCATGGGATGCGAAGTGGCGGTACGGCGCGGCGTCGGAACGATGGTGTTGGACGTACGCCGCGGCGACGGACCTCCGGCGGCCCGCCATTACACGTTCCCCGCCCTCGTAAGTACGGAGAAAACAATCGAGAAAGAACCCGAGACCGCCGCGGCGGCGATCCGGGCGATCATGAAAGCTCACCAGGCACTGCGTGAGGATGTCAAGCGCGCCACGGAGGTGGGGAAAAAGCGTTTCCCGCCAGCCGAAGCGGAACTTATTGCCGAATTGATCCGGCGCGACCT
>DASTOD010000220.1:0-12599 GCA_035762645.1 Binatia bacterium
TCGGAATTCCGAAAATCCGAAAGTCTGGCTAGCTCATGTGGCGAAGATCCGAAGAGCTCCCAGAGGCACGTCAGCCGGGACACTTAGGGCGGCGTACGCGCAAGGCTTTCCTCGACGTAGTCCAAAATGAGGAGGAGTTTATTGCGCAACTCGCCCAGATATGGATCTGGAAGCAGGCCCAGTCTTTTGCGCAATCGGCGAATATCAATTGCCTTGACTTGATCCACCAAAATATCCGACGCGCGGCCCAGCCCGGAAACGCCTTTCGGAACGGCCACGCGCAGTGGATTCTCAAAACCTGCAGTTCTTGTCGTAAGCGGGCAGATGATGGTTGAGGGATGAGAGCGATTTAAGGCATCGGTCTGGACGACCACAACGGGCCGTTGCTTTCCGGGTTCAGTGCCGAAACGGGGGTTTAGGTCGGCGACATAAACACGCCCGTATTGGGGTGTCATAAATTCTCGGGCAAGTCTTCCAGTGCCTCGGTCTCTTTGAGGTACTCGAGGTGGGCTGCGCCCAACCGGCGAGATGCTTTGCTATATTCCTTTTCTAAGAGCTTCCTGGCATAGAGGGAGTTATAGTGACTAATCGCCTTGCGAATATAGGTATTTCTGGGCAACTTGAGACGTTTGCGAATCTTTTCTGCCTTCAAATAAGTGGGTTCATCCAACTTGAGCGAGAGGGCTTTGGCCATCGGATTTGCCTCCGGTGTTACCAGAAGTATATCCCATGAGTAAGGAAGTCAAGAACGTAGATTACACTGGCGGATAGACGATTCCCGAGCCGGGCCCCAGCGGGATTCCCAAAAGGAGCCAAAGCGCCAGCAGAATGGTCCAACCGATGGCAAACGACACCGAGTAGGGCAGCATGAGAGTCAATAAGGTTCCAAGGCCGATGCGCGGCTCGTATTTCTGCGCGAACGCGATGATCAGCGGCATATAAGGCATCAGAGGCGTAACGATGTTGGTGAACGAATCGCCGATGCGGTAGGCCGCCTGGGTCAGCTCCGGTGAGAAGCCCATGATCATGAGCATGGGCACGAACACAGGCCCGACGACCGCCCACTTGGCCGAGGCGCTCGCCACAAAAAGATCGATTACCGCGCAGACAAAAACAAACAAGAGAATCAGCGGAATGCCGGAAAGACCCGAGGCGCGGAGCAGGTCGGCGCCGGTTATGGCGAGTATGAGACCGAGATTCGACCAGGCGAAGTAAGCGACGAACTGGCTCGCAGCAAAGGCGAGCGCAATGTAGCTCCCCATCGTGCCGAGTGTCTCATCGATCATCTGCCCGATGTCCCGGTTGCTCTTGATCGTTCCGGCGGCCAAACCGTAGGCGACGCCCGCGAAGAGAAACCCCGCCGACATCAAGATCACCATGCCTTGAAAAAATGGCTCAAGCCCTCCCTTCGCATCGCGCAGCAGTGCGTTGTCGGGAACCGTCAAGGCCAGGAGTAAAATTATCTCCACGACGATGGTTAGTCCCGCAGCAAGCAAACCCCGTCGTTCCTGTCGAAGCAAGAAATCGGCTCCGGGGTCGCGCGGCGCGGGATAAGCGCCGAGCCTCGGCTCGACCATCCAGTTGTTCACCGCCGCGCCGATAAGAGTCAGCACAAAGGTCGAGCCGATCATGAAATAGTAGTTGGCGGTCACCGGAACGCTGTACTTTGGATCGTAGAGCCGCGCCGCCTCCTGTGTAAGGCCGGCCAAGAGCGGATCCAGCGGGGTGAGAAAAAGATTGGCGCTGAATCCTCCGGACACGCCCGCAAAGGCGGCGGCCAGTCCGGCGATCGGGTGGCGGCCGACTTGCGCGAAGAGAACCGCCCCGAGGGGAACGAGAATCACATATCCCGCATCGACGGTCAGGCTCGCATTAACGCCGGCAAAAACCAGCGCGGCGGTAATCAGCCAGTGCGGCACGCTTCGAACAAAGCCCTTGAGCGCCGCTGCAAACAGGCCGCTCCGCTCCGCCACTCCCACTCCGATCATGGCGACGAGCACGGTGCCCAGAGGCGCAAAGCCGGTAAAATTGCCGACGGCCTTGGTGATGATATTCTGGATTCCCTGGCGGTCGAGGAGATTGACGGCGACAATCGGCTTTCCCGTCAGCGGATGGGTGACCGATAGGCCTAAACCATGAGCGATCCAGGAAATGACGAGAACGGCGAGAGCGAATAAAATGAACAGATTGAATGGGTGAGGCAGTCTGTTGCCCCAGCGCTCGACCCGGTCGAGCACAGAGGACACAAAGCCTTTTCGTGCCGAGATTTCTGCCACGGCCCCAGATAGTACCTACGGCCGAGACTGTCAAGTCGACACAGGCCGGCGAATGCTCGTATGCACTGTCGCTGTTTTGAGTCTCCGGTCTCGAGTCTCGAGTTAAAAGCGAACCACGAAACCCGACACTGTTGAGTCCGTACAAGCCCCATACCGGAACCGATCAGGATCACTCTACGGTAGTCATAGATCGTTACCGGAATAAGATTGATTGAATGACTTGTTGCACAACGGGAAATCCGGGACAATGTTTTCAAGCAGAGCGAGCGAGAGCGCGGGCCAGTTTGCAAATGATGGGTCTTTGACTTTCACGCGGAAGAGTTTGCCTTCGTCGTCAAGCATCAGCCAGTGCACAATGGCGCCGCGCCAACCTTCGACAATCCCGAATGCCGGCTCAAACTCGGGCAAGCGGCCGACCGGCGCGGCCAGCGGTCCGCCGGCCAGCCGTGCCATCGCCTGTTTGATCAAACCCACCGACTCCCGCACCTCCTCCACGCGAACCATCGTGCGCGCATACACATCGCCGGACTCCAACACTGGCACGTTGAATTTCAAGTCATGATACCCGGCAAAGGGATGATCGCGCCGTACGTCAACGTCGATACCGGAGGCACGGGCGACGTAACCCAAAACACCCAGATCGGTTGCAGTCTTCGCCGCCAGCCGTCCCGTACCTTCGAGCCGGTCCATGACCATCGTATTGTTGAAGCTGATTTCGACAACTTCATTGAAGTCGGCAAGAATGGAGTCAAGCTCAGCCGCAAGATCGAGGTCGTCGGGGATCCGATGAGCGACGCCGCCAGGAATGATGCCGCCGCGCAAAAGACGGTTTCCGGTAAGGCGCTTGTTCAGCCGCAGCAGCCGCTCGCGGATGCGGAAACAGTGTGAGTGGGCCACGGCGAAGCCCGTATCGTTGCAGATCATGCCGAAGTCCGCCACGTGGTTGTACAGCCGCTCCATCTCCAGCAGGGCAACACGGACGAACTGCGCATCCTTTGGAACTTCGACTCCGCCAAGGGCTTCCAGTGCTTGGCAATACGCTAGCGAGTGGCCGATGGTGGTATCGCCCGAGATGCGCTCGGCGAACTCCACCCCCTCGGAAGGCGCTCTCCGCTCGAACAACTTCTCCGTCCCTTTGTGCGTGAAATAGAGGCGGACTTTCAGATCGATCACCGTCTCGCCGACAACGCTAAATCGGAAATGCCCCGGCTCGATGATCCCGGCATGCACCGGACCAACCGGAATCTCGTACACCCCTTCACCGCCCACCGGGAGAAACGGAAATGGCGTGCCGTCGTCTTCAAATTTCCCCGGCGGCACCGACCCTTTGCGAAGCGGGAAGTAATCTGCCGGCCAGAAAGCGTGACGCACTAACGGGCGGCCGTCCGGGTGACCGATCGCTTTGATGTCAAACAGATCTTTGATTTCACGTTCAAAGCGTGAAGCCGGATAGGTGAACGTTGCCAGCGAGGGAATGGTGGAATCGCCGCACGGAAGATCGGCCGTGGCATGAACAAACCAGTTCTCCCGGTTCGCGAAGAGATAATGCAGCTCGAAGGAGCCTTTGTCAGCGCGGCGGTCGTTTGCCACCATAAGCATCAACTCTGCGCGGAAATCGGAATGAAGGATCGTGGCTAGATCGAGCACATCCGCGCGATCTATCTCAAAATGAAGTTCGTTGCCGCGCCGGACATGAACGTTCACCGTCCTGCGCTTGAGCTTTTCCGCCAGGGCGGATCGTAGTTGTCGGAAGTCGGTCACTTCGCCACCACCTTGACGACCTGATGGAGTAGCGACTCGAGCGGCGCTGGCAGCGTTAGGCCCAGGACGAGCAGCACGCTCATACTGACCAGGAGCGGCGCGATCCGCCATCCCCTGATATCTCCCATGATAACTTCCCGCGGCGGCGTACCGTAAAGCATCCTGTTGGAGTGGCGAAGAAGCGCGACGAAGCCGACGGCGATCAACGCCAGCACGGCAGCCATCAAGACCGGCCGGCCGTCAGCGAAGCCCGCTCTGATCAGCGCGAACTCCGATATAAACAGTCCGAACGGCGGCAGCCCGACGACGGCGAGGATTCCAAGCATAAACAGCCCGCCCGTCCATGGCATGACCTTGAGCAGCCCCGATACGCGTTCCATGTCTGGGCTGTGATAGCGGTGCAGCACTTCACCCGAAAGAATGAATAGCATCGACTTGGCCGCCGTGTGGCAGGCTAGATGGAGAAAAGCGGCAAACACGCCGAGCGGTCCTAGCCCTAACCCGATGCATATCAACCCCGTGTGTTCGATGCTGGAATAGGCCAGCATGCGCTTGTAATTGCGCTGAATCACGAGACTGAAGGCGGCCACCAGCACCGAGAACACCCCCAGCAGCAGGAGCATTTGATTCGAGAAAGCGGGACCGAGAGCCGCGTCCACGACTACCTTCCAACGAGTGATCGCATACAACGCGACGGCGAGCAGGACACCTGACATCATGGCCGATAGCGACGAGGGTGCTTCGGAGTGGGCATCGGGCAACCACGTGTGCATGGGCGCGATGCCGGCTTTCGTACCGAAGCCTATGAGAATAAAAACAAACGCGATCCGCACCACTTCGGGATGCAGGCCCGGCGCCGCGGCCAGCAGCACCGGCCAGTTGAGCGCATTCTCAGCACGCCCAGACAGCGCGACGAAATCGAAGTAAGCCAGCACCGTCCCGACAAACGCCAGCGTAATCCCCACCGAGCTAATGAGGATGTACTTCCACGACGCCTCCACGGAAGCTTTCGTCAGCGCGAGCGGAATAATCATCGCCGAGAAAATCGTTGTGGCCTCCACGGCAATCCACATAATACCGACGTTGTTGGCGGCGACCGCGAGCAGCATCGCGAAGATGAAAAGATTGACGAAGATATGGTAGCG
This sequence comes from Binatia bacterium, assembly GCA_035762645.1. Classification (GTDB taxonomy): domain Bacteria; phylum Desulfobacterota; class Binatia; order UBA9968; family UBA9968; genus DASTOD01. Next base: position 5,183 of record DASTOD010000220.1, read on the forward strand.
GCGAAGTTGCGCCGAGTCGTAGAGGGTCTCGCCCCCAAGGCCAGGGCTGAAAAATAGCGCCAGCGTGGCGACTGCGGCAACGCACGTCATCAGCAGCGCAGAGAGGGCATCGGCCCGCAGGAGATCATTCGGCCCAAAAACCAGCGCTTCGTTCCCGCTCAAAATCGAGCCGGCAATCGCCAAAGCGGCGCCCAGCGGCACCAACGAGAGGCATGCGTTGGCCCAACCGACCGCTACGCGATAGGGGCGGACGAGATAGGCCACCAACGCGGACAACAACGAAGGAAAGAGCAAGAGAACAAACTGCATCTCAGTAATCCGGAATCTTTGATCAGTGCCGCAGTTGATTTAGTTGTTCGACATCGATGGATTCGAACGTGCCGTGAATGTGATAGACGAACACCTGCATGACGAGAAAGCCCATCATCAGATCCAGGAACACGCCGAGCTCGACGATGAGCGGGATACCGAAGGAGCCGAGCACGGCCAGTAAAGCAATGCCGTTCTCCAGCACCAAAAATCCGACAATCTGCGTGAGCGCCTTCCTGCGGCTGATGAGGATGAAGAGCCCGATAAAGATTAGACCTACGGCTAACGGGAGACCGCCGCGTGTGGGCAGCTGGCTGGCGAGCACCACAGGGCGCATGACCGCGTAGGCCAACAACACCAGCAGCGCAGCGATGACCAGCGAGCTGGTGATATTGACATACGGCTGCGACTCGCGCTCCGCCCCGACCCGCTTGGCCAGCCGTTCCAGATAGCGTGGAATGAAGACCCCCTTGAGCGCGAAGAAAACGACGGCGACGACATACAGTTCGGGAACACGACCAAAATGGCCGACCGCCACTATCAGCGCCGCGAGCACCAGCGATTGCCATCGGAAAGCTTCAATGTAGGCGTGGAGACTACGCCGGCACAGCAACACAATGCCAAAGAGCAACACAACGCTCGAGCCCAGAGTGGCAAGTTGCGAGAAGAGAGTCCCATTCATAGACGATTACCTCAACAAGAACGACGATGTCACCGCTAGCAACGCGAGCACGAAGGACACGCCGAGCAGCTCCGGCACACGGAATAGACGCAGTTTGGCGACACGCGTCTCGAGAGCGGCTATTAAAACGGCGAGTAAGCCGAGCTTCAACAGAAGGGCGATAACGGCCGCAGCAAGAGCGGTCGGCGTGAAGTCGGTCGCCACGCCCCAGGGGACAAACAGGTTTGCGAGCAGGGAGAGAAAAATCATGAATTTGAGCGATGCCGCCCATTCGATGAGCGCCAGATGGCGGCCCGAGTATTCCAGGATCATCGCTTCGTGAATCATCGTTAGCTCGAGGTGCGTGGCCGGATTATCTACCGGCAACCGTCCGGTTTCAGCCAGCGCCACGATAAAAAGCGCGGCAAAAGCCAAAAGGTGCCCCGGGCTGATAGCGGTGGTCGGATCAGCTAGCGCTTGCCTAACGATACGCCCGAGATTGGTCGAACCAGCGCCGAGGGCCAGGCTGAAGATGGCTACCGCAATCGTCGGCTCGGCAATCGCAGCCACCGTCATCTCGCGGCTTGACCCCATGCCGCCAAAAGCCGTTCCCGGATCGAGTCCTGCCAGCGCGAGAAAAAAGGTGCCCAACAACAACAAATACACCACCGCCAGTAGGTCGCCCACGCTGTCGAAGCGTTGCGGTACAAAGAGGAAGGGTACCAGGAACGTCACCGCAACGGTGCTGGCAAAAACGATGTAAGGGACGCAGCGGAATAGCCACGAGGCCTGCTTGGAGACGACCACTTCCTTGCGCAACAGCTTGAGGAGCTCGAAGTAGGGCTGCCACGGCGGTGCACCCGTGCGGTTTTGCATGCGGGCCTTCAGCCAGTGAACAAATCCGACGACCAGGGGCGCGAGCGCCACAGCGAAGAGAGGCTGGGAAGGTTCGAGGACGTATGTCACGGTTAGGACCACCTTGCGACTACCAGCAAAACCGTGAGCACAACGGCGATGTACAACAGATAAAGATGCAAGGACCCTGCCTGCAAACGCCGCACCTGCAGGGCGACAAACGCAGCGCTCTGGAGAAACGGTCTATACAGGGACTGATCGAACCACGGCGTGATTTCGCTGCGGTATTCGATCGACTGCACGAAATATTTGGAGCCGGGGTGAAAATCTACCGTCAACTCTTTCATGGGACGGTAGATCTCGGCGAAAACCCGCCGTAGCGGTTCAGCGAATGCCGTGGCCGTGTATTCCATACGTGCCGTCTGCCCTACACGGCCACAGCCCCACGAGTCGCTCAGCCGCATTTGGCGGTTCAGACGGAAAAGCCACAGCGCCGAAAGCACTAAACCGATCAAAAGCAACAGGCCGCACGCAATCAGCGTCGGCGACATCTGCCCGAAGCCCGAGGGGGTTTGCAAGGACACGTTTAGCGTGAATTCCGCTCCTGCATCCGGCAAACCGCCGACACCTGCCAGTATCCTACCGAGGACGGGGACGATGGCGAAGGGCGCAATCCCGAGCCCGATACAGGCCAGCGCAAGCAAGCCCATCCCGAACTGCATCGACAGCGGAGACTCGTGCGCGTGTGCCGCTTCCGCCGAACGGGGCAGCGCGAGAAAAGTGATGCCGAATGCCTTGACGAAGCAAGCCGCAGCCAAGCCGCTGGTGAGCGCCAGCAGGCCGACTGCCAACGGCATGAGTACTGCCACCTCCGGCACAGGAATATTAACCCCGGCCAGCAACGACTGAAAGACGAGCCATTCGGACGCAAAGCCGTTGAGCGGCGGCAGAGCGGAGATGGCCGCTGCCCCGATCAGAAAGAAGAGCGCCGTCCAGGGCATTCGCTTGATTAGACCGCCCATTTCTTCCATGTTGCGTGTATGCGTGGCGTGTAGGACGGACCCGGCGCCAAGAAACAACAGGCCCTTGAAGGTCGCATGATTGAGCACGTGATACAGCCCGCCAATGAAGCCGAGCGCAGCGAGCGGCATCAGGCCGTAATGGTGAAACATCAGCCCGGCGCCGATTCCGATCAGAATGATCCCGATGTTCTCAACCGAGTGGAAGGCGAGCAGTCGCTTGAGGTCATGCTCCATCAAGGCGTAGAGGACGCCCAGGAGCGCGGAGACCACACCCACGCCGAGCACGAGACCACCCCACCACGCTGGCCCCCCACCCAACAAATCGAGCGCGACGCGCAGGAGGCCGTACACGCCCATTTTGATCATCACGCCCGACATCAACGCGGAGACGTGGCTGGGCGCAGCGGGATGCGCGCGTGGCAGCCACACGTGCAATGGCACGATGCCCGCTTTCGAACCGAAGCCGAGGAAGGCCAACACAAAGATCGTATCCCGAACGTTGGCAGTGACTAACGCCGCGCTCGCTCGCAAGTCGGCAAATGCACCCGAACCCGCTCCGGCGGTGAACAGTAGAAATGCCGCCACCAACATGACCAGCCCGGCGTGTGTCATGCTGATGTACCACAAGCCCGCGTTGCGGGTTCTCTCTTCGCCCGCTTCGGTCATGACGAGAAAGTACGAGGTGAGCGACATGCCTTCCCACATCAGTAAGAACGTGAGCACGTTGTCGGCCAGCGTGACGAAGCTCATCGCCAGCAGGAATAGGTTGAACATCGCGCCCAATAAGCGTACAGAAACGCCGCCGTTTTCATAGGCCGCCGTGTAGCCCGCGCCGTACAGTGCGGCAGGAATCGCGCCGATGCCAATGACCACAAGAAAAAACGCGCCGAGGGAATCGAGCCGAAGGGCGAGACCGCCGCCCAGCGGCAAAAGTTCAGAGACGGAGAGAACGAACGGAATGCCCGTGGCGATCACCAAGGCCCCGAGCGCCAACCCAACACCCGCGCCGGCAATCGCACCCAGGGCAACCAACCCGCGGCCGAGCGAGTTCCGACCCCCCACCAGTGCGGCAATTGCGCCGAGGCCGTAGGCTGCACACATGGCGAGAAATAGAGTTTTCATGCAGGGAACAAAGATGAGTCTTCAGAGATTGGGAGTTAGTTCATTTCTTCTGCGGTGACCGGCCCAGGGCCGCTAAGATGCCGTGCAGAATTTCGGCGGGTTCCGGCGGGCAGCCGGTCACGAAAACGTCCACTGGAATAACGTCGGCGACGCTGCCGACGACAGCGTAGCTGCCCTTGAAGACACCGCAATCCTTTGCGCAGTCCCCCACCGCAACAACCAACTTGGGCGCGGGAGTCGCCTCGTATGTCTTGAGCAGCGGCACTTCCATGTTGCGCGTGACCGGCCCCGTCACAAGAAGCATATCCGCGTGGCGCGGCGACGCCACGAAGTGAATGCCGAAGCGTTCACTGTCGTATACGGGGCTGGTGAGGCCGCTGATTTCAATCTCACAGCCATTACACGAGCCGGCATCCACCTCACGGATGGCCAGCGCGCGCCCAAGATGCCGCCGGATTTCGAGACGTGTCTCACGAGCCAGCTCGACCGGCGTCACAGCATCGCTGTTGAGAGGCTCGGTCACAACTCCCGTGCGAATGATTTTCGATAGCAGCACTAGTCGCGTCCCTCCCGCCGCAGTTCGCGGAGCATCGTTTGTGTCCCGGTCAACTGGTTTTCGAAGATAAGTCGCGCGGTTTTCAGCAACTCTCCCACCAGCGGGTCCCGCACCGCGTACTTGACCGTCGTGCCGAGTTTTCGCGCGACGACAATGTTTTTGCTGCGGAGCACGGCAAGCTGCTGGGAAACTAGCGGTTGGTCTAATTGAAGTGTGTCCTGAAGCTCCTGCACGCTCCGATCACCGACAGACAGAATCTCGAGAAGACGGATACGAATGGGATGGGCGAGCGCCCTGAAGAATTCCGCCTTGAAAACCTGTAGCTGGTTGACGGGCTTCTGCATATTCGAATATTACTATATAGATGATTCCTGATTAATCAAGCCCCCTCGGATTTAGCGATGTCCATTCAACATTCGATTGGTTCCCATTTCGACGCTTCAAATTGGGAACATCGAAGTTTCACGATTCCGTTCCGCTGGTGATGGCTATAAAGCGCCGACGGGATGATTCCGTGGTTCGCGAGCGCGCGGAGTCCATTTCGCGACCGAAACACGATTGAAGGCCCGCGTTTTTGATGATAGACGAAACAGCTATGTCCAAACACCGGGTGACCGTGGATACGGGAGGAACTTTTTCCGATTTTGTATTTTTTAACGAGACGAGCGGCGAGGTCGCGATCACCAAAGTCCCATCGACTCCCAAGGAACCTTTTCAGGCCGTGCTGAATGGCATCAAAGAGTTGATCGACCGGGGAGTGGCGGCCGGAGACATCTCCTTTTTTTCACACGGGACCACAGTCGGAACCAACGCTTTGCTCGAAGAAAAGGGAGCGCAAACGGGGCTGCTTGTCACCGAAGGCTTTCGTGGTATTTACGAAGTCATGGAGCAGACGCGCGGCTACGGCCCGGCGACCTACGACCTGTTTTTCGAAAAGCCAAGATTGCTCGCGCCGCCTTATTATACCGAGGAAATTCCCGAGCGCGTCGATTTTCGCGGCAACGCGCTAAAACCTATCGACACCGAGGCATCGAATCACGCGGTAAAGCGTCTCAAGAAAAAGGGCGTCGAGTCGGTGGCCGTGTGCTTTCTCTTCTCGTTCCTGAACCCGGACCACGAGCTTGAGATCAAAGAGATCTTCGCCAAAGAGTTTCCCGAAGCGAGCCTCTCGCTTTCCTGCGAGGTGCTGCCGCAGATCCGCGAGTTTTACCGGATGAGCACCACCGTCATTAACGCCTACATCGCCCCGGTGATGGCAAACTACCTGAACCGTCTCGAAAACCGGCTGAAGGAAATGGGCGTTACCACGCCGAAGCTCTACATCATGCAGTCCAACGGCGGGGTTTCGACTTTCGAAGGGTCGACGAAAAAGCCGGTGGCCACAGTGCTGTCGGGTCCTGCCGGCGGCGTCATCGCGTCGATGGGCACATGCGAGCGAGTCGGCATCAAAAACATTATTACCTTTGACATGGGCGGCACGAGCTGCGACGTCGCTTTGATCCATCAGGGATCTCCCGTGATCACGACTCAGGGCCGCATCAGCCAGCGGCCGATCAGCTTGCCCATGCTCGATATCCACACGGTGAGCGCCGGCGGCGGAACCGTCGCGCGGATCGATGCTGTGGGAGCGCTCCAGGTGGGGCCGGACAGCGCCGGCGCCGATCCCGGCCCGGTCTGCTACGACCGCGGCGGAGAGAATATAACGGTTACCGACGCCAACCTGGTGACGGGAGTGTTGCATCCGGATCGCTTCCTCGGTGGCCGGATGAAACTCAACAAGCCCAAGGCGGAGCGCGTGTTGGAGGAAAAAATCGCCAAGCCGCTGGGGCTGGGGTTGCTGGAAGCGGCCGACGGGATTCTGAAGATCATCGAGGTCAAAATGGAAGAAGCGATCAAAGCCGTTTCGTCGCAGCGCGGCTACGACATCCGCGACTTCACGCTGGTCGCCTTTGGCGGCGGAGGCCCCATGCACGCCGGCAGAATGGCGCTCGACCTGGGAATTCCCTCCGTCCTAGTTCCGCTGACGCCCGGGGTGCATTCGGCTCTCGGTTTGTTGATGTCCGATGTGAAACACGACTATGTCCGCTCCAAACTCGCCGGTCTGGAGGATCTCGAGTTAAACGAGCTCAACAACCTCTTTGCCCAACTCATCGAACAGGCCAAGGCCGATCTCAGCGCCGAGGGCTTCCGGGATGATGAGATTAGAATTGATTTCTTCTTCGACCTGCGCTACGCCGGCCAAGGCTATGAGTTAACCGTTCCCTGTCCCGCGCCGCCGCTCAAGCGGCAAGATCTGACGCTGATGCGCGAGAGATTCGATGCTCAGCACGAACAGGCGTCGGGCCATAAAGCCGAAACGGAACCGGTGGAATTAGTCAGCCTGCGGCTCGTCTCCTATGGAATGGTGCCGCAAGCGAAACTTGCTCCGGCAAAGGCCGCCGGCAGAAGCGTTGCAGAAGCCAAAACCGGCGGGCGAGAAATCTACCTCGGAAAAGAGCACGGCATTTTGAATTGCCAGATCTATGCGCGGGATTTGCTCGAGCCGGGACACCGGATCGCCGGCCCAGCCGTGATCGAGCAACTCGACACGACAACCGTCATTCAACCCGAGCAGCAAGCGACCGTCGATGACTATCGGAATCTGATTATCAGGAAGGCACGAGGCAACAGGCACTAGGCAATAGTCACCGGGAAGGCATGAGGCAACAGTCATTAGGCAATAGCAAGAACTTCAAATTCCTCCTGTTGCCTGTTGCCTCGTGACTATTGCCTAACTCTGTTGCCTATTGCCTCTTGCCTGTTGCCTAGTTCTTATGAGCGTTGATCCCGTCACCTTGCAAGTCATCCAGGCGCGCCTGGCCGGTATCGTCCAGGAGATGCAAAACTCGCTTT
>DASTOD010000221.1:0-2438 GCA_035762645.1 Binatia bacterium
CGAAAGAACCGGGAAAAGCGAAGGAGCGAACAGCTCAGCGTCTCGAGCGCTGGCGGCCAAGTCATAGTGGTCGATGACCAGCTCATAGGCTTCGAGGGTGCGTTGATCCGGATCTATGAGCCAGTAATTAGGCACGCTGTGCTTGGCATAGAGCTGGGCCTTGGTCACGCGGTCTGTGCGGTGAGTCGTAGGTGAGAGAATCTCGATGACAAGAGTCGGAGACCCTTCGATGGCCCGCTCTGTAACAATGTGGCGGCAATCGTTGCCGATAAAGATGAGGTCCGGTTGGACAACAGTAGTGGGAGCAAGGATGAGGTCTGTGGGTGCAATAAAAAGCTTTCCGCGCTGGTTGGCAACAACATAGTTGGCAAGAAACCGGTAAAGGTTACCTAGGACTGTTTGATGCCTTGTGGCGGGCGCCGGCCTCACGGAAAGTTCTCCATCAAGTATCTCATAGCGGTTACGGTCGTTGGGTAGGACACGGTAGTCGTCATAGGTGAGTAAGATTTTACCCGGCGGGATGCTTTGAGGGAAAGTAGACACAACGCGACCTCTATTCGACTTCTCACTATGTAGGTTGTAGGAACCCGATCTTGTTGTCAAGTGACATTGATATGCACGCAAATCGTTGCGGATACGACCGGTTTCTTGTCTGCGTTATCACGCCTATTGAAAAACCTTTTTTACAGGCTGGTCGAACGGGTTTAGCTGCGCGGCGCGCGAGAAATCGACGAGCGGAGGCGTACTTACTCGGTACATTGGAGCGAGGCGATTGAGCGCAACGCCGTTTTCAACAGCCTGTTATAAGTCCTGACCCGGGGGCAGTCCGAACATAACCCGGCCGTAGGTCGAACCCGCCACGTCCCAACTCAGCGATATATGCTGGCCTGCCACATGAATGTCGCGGAGCAGACGCTGCGCTTCGCTATCTAGATAAATATTCCTCCCACCCGCCGAGGCGAAAAGACGATCCAGCGCTCGCGTGCATAGGTAAGCCACGTAGGCGATATCACGCCGATTCCGCGCCCGCTGTTCGATGCTCAACCGCTGGCCTCGCCGGACGAGCTCCATGGCCTCGCGGCAGTCGCGCAGCATCAACGCGCGCGCGGCGTCAATCTCGGCGGCCGAGCTCGCAACACGCATGTGGATGGCGCCTTCCTGGGCCGCCCTGCGGTCGCCGGACGACCTCTCACGCATGCCCTGCACGAAGGTCTGCAGCGCCCGTTCTGCGATACCAATCAGAGGAGCCGCTAGCGAGAACGGCACGGTTGCATTACGAGGCAGACGGTACAGCGCACCGCCATTGAATTCACTGCCCGGTCCCGTTCCATTCGTCAGGTCTTTATTGCTTAAAGCGCGGTGTTCGGGCACGAAGACTTCGTCTTTGAGCTGGAAGTCCTTGCTGCCCGTGGCGCTCATCCCCATCACGAACCAGTTATCGATGATCGTGTAGTCTGTCTTTGGCACGAGGAACATGTAAAGCTCGGCCGAGTCGGTGTCCACGGCCGCTGGAACAAAGCTACGGACCAACGCCCAATCGGCGTAGTCGCAGCCGCTGGAAAACGGCCACCGCCCACTGAGCCTGTACCCGCCGTCTACCCGGACGGCTTTCCCGGTGGGCATAAAACCGGAGGAGATCAAACTGTCGGGCGATCGGCCCCAGACGTCCTTTTGGGCCTGGCCGTCAAACATCCCGAGCGTAGCACAGTGGTCCGAATAGATACCTTGCACCCAGCCGGTTGAACCACATCCTTCTGCCACTGTAGCGGTGATCAGGACGGCCTCGTCGAGCGGCAGCTCACACCCGCCTAAAACGGCCGGCTGCAGCGTACGAAACAGGCCAGCCTTACGTAAGTCGTCGATGCTTTCCGGCGGGATGCGTCTCAATTTTTCGGCTTCGGCCGCTCGCTTGCGAAACGTCGGCACTAGCTCTCGCGCGCGAGCCAGAAGTTCCGCGCCTTTAGCTGTGAATGATGTCGGCGTGTCGGACATTAGATTCTTACCTGAGAACTGTTGAACAAAACCTCTGCAAGTAAATTTATCGCGCCAACAACCAGCGAAGCAAATCCGAAATCCGAATATGTCGGAGTAGGAATCATGGTCGCCCATAACCCCCTCCACGGATCCGGACGTGCAGTATTACTGCATCCGGCTCTTGCCTTGGGTAAGGACGCCAAAACGCTCCCAGGGATAAGGGTGACAGATGCGAACCTGCGGAAGCCATCGGGCGACATAGCGCTTCATCCGAGCCCAGGGCAAGCGAATTCTCTGACTGCGCCGTCTAAGCACGCGGCGCCAGAGCCAACTCACTGCCAGTCGGAAGTTACTGACCGATACCGCGTTCATGGGCACAGCGTAGTACCGCATGTGGCCAGCAACCACCGAGCGCAGGTACCGACCCATTTCTGGAATGGACTGATGCCCGCGCTGCCGAAGTT
>DASTOD010000222.1:0-3948 GCA_035762645.1 Binatia bacterium
CTGCATTTGGCCAGGAGTAATCTCTTCATGCTGGGCGGCGGCAAGGCGATGATGAACGCTTACTACGAGACCGCGGCCAGAGTGGGGGTCGCGGTCGCCTACGAGTCGGAGGTTGGCGAGCTGAAATTGCGCGACGACCAGTTCCGGTCTGCGGTGGCGCTTCACAACGGCTCGTCGCAGGAAATTGAGGCCGGGGCGGTTGTCGTCGCTGCCGGCGGCTTCGAAGCGAACATTGATTGGCTGAAAGAGTATTGGGGAAAAGCCGCCGACAACTTCATCATCCGCGGCACCAAACACAACCAGGGTCGGATGTTAAAGGAGCTGTTCGGACACGGCGCAAAACCGGTGGGTAATCCCCGCGGCTGCCATGCGGTCGCGCTCGATGCGCGCGCGCCCAAGTTCGACGGCGGCATCGTGACCCGGCTCGACAGCATACCGTTCGGCATCGTCGTCAATAAAGAGGTCAAGCGCTTTTACGACGAGGGCGAGGACTTTTGGCCGAAGCGCTACGCGATCTGGGGCGGGCTCATCGCGCGACAACCCGACCAAATCGCGTACTCGATTGTCGACGCAAAAGCGCTGCCGCACTTCATGCCCTCCGTCTTTCCCCCGCTGAAAGCAGGCTCGATTCCCGACCTGGCGACGATGTTGGATCTCAATCCAACGTCGCTCATGGAAGCGGTGAAAGAGTTTAACCGCGCGGTGCGGCCGGGCACTTTCGATCCCGGCAGGCTGGATGACTGCCGGACCGAGGCCCTCCACCCGCGGAAAAGCCATTGGGCACGGCCGATCGACACTCCCCCATACTATGGTTATCCCCTGCGCCCCGGTATCACCTTCACCTATCTCGGCGTCACGGTCGACGAGCAGGCGCGCGTCATCATGCAGGACGGGAGGCCGGCGAAAAACATTTTCGCGGCGGGGGAAGTCATGGCCGGTAACATTCTCACCAAAGGTTATCTGGCCGGATTTGGGTTAACCATCGGTTCGGTTTTCGGCAGAATTGCCGGGCGGGAGGCGGCGCGCCATGCCGGCGCCTGATCTGATCAAAGAGGGCGAGCGGCAGATGATGATCTGCAACGCCTGCCGTTACTGCGAGGGCTACTGCGCAGTTTTCCCGGCCATGGAGCTGCGCCGAAACTTCACGAAAGCCGACCTGGTTTACCTGGCGAATCTCTGTTTCGATTGTCGCGACTGCTACTACGCCTGCCAGTATGCGCCGCCGCACGAGTTTGGCGTCAACATTCCAAAGCTCATGGCGGAGTTGCGGACCGAAACCTACCGCGACTTTAGTTGGCCCGCCATTCTCTCCGGTTTGTTCAAACGGAACGCACTGGCAGTCGGCCTGATCACCGCCGGAGCGCTCATTATCATCCTCATCCTCGTATTGCTCTTCATGGGACGAGATGCGCTGCTGGCAACGCATCTCGGTCAGGGTGCATTCTATCGGGTGGTTCCCTACGCTGCCATGACCGTTCCGCCGTTGATCATCGCGCTCTATGGCGTCGCCGTGCTATTTGCCGGCGCAATTCGCTTCTGGCGTGAGACCGGAGGCGCCATCTCCGAGCTGGTCGATGTCGGCGCGCTTTGGCGCGCGACCCAAGATGCCTTCGGCCTCACCTATATGAAAGGCGGCGGCGCGGGCTGCAACTATCCGGACGCTACTTTCTCCGACTCTAGGCGATGGTTTCACCATCTGGTCTTCTATGGTTTCCTCCTCGACCTGGCTTCCACGAGTGTGGCGGCCTTGTACCATCACTTTCTCGGCTGGCAAGCGCCGTATCCGCTGTTGAGTTGGCCGGTCGTTCTGGGAACGGTCGGTGGGGTCGCGCTGCTCATCGGCACTGGCGGTATGTTCTATTTGAAGTGGAAGAGCGACCGCGATCCAGCCGCAGAACAGATGTTGAACATGGATGTGGCTTTCCTGGTGTTGCTGTTTCTGACGAGTTTGACCGGCATTTTTCTGCTCGCCTGGCGCGACACTGCGGCGATGGGAACGCTGTTGGTGGTCCATCTGGGAATGGTCGCGGGACTTTTCATCACTGCGCCCTATGGCAAGTTCGCTCACGTGGTCTACCGTTACGCGGCACTCGTGCGTTACTCGATCGAGCAACGGCGACAATCGGCTTATGGCTAGTAGCTTCTGGCATATAGATCGAACCCTAAGCCATATGCTATAGGCCAATAGAAGGTCTGCTCCGAGGGATCCCATCTATGGAGGCGATCACATTTGATGACCTCTGCCACGCCGACTGCGCTATGAGGACACGCCGATGAAATTCTCCTTTTTTATGATGCCTCTTCACCTTCCGTCCGAAAATCCCGTCCTGGCGTTTGACCGCGACATCTCGCTCATCCACTACGCCGATGCGCTCGATTTCGACGAGTTTTTCATCGGAGAGCATCACTCGGGCGGATGGGAGACGATGCCCGCGCCGGAAATGGCTCTCGCCAAGGCGGCGGCCCACGCGCAGCGCATCCGCCTCGGCACCTCGGTGATCAGCTTGCCCTTTCATCACCCGTTCCATGTCGCGGAACGCATGGCTTTTCTGGATCACCTGACGCGCGGCCGTGTCATTCTCGGGGTCGGACCGTGCAACCTGATCACCGACAAAAAACTTTTCGGCATGACGAATGAACAGCTCCATCCGATGCTGGCCGAGTCGACCGACATCATCGTTCGTTTGCTCGAGTCGGCTGACCCCATCGATTATGAGGGACGCTTCTGGAGCTTCAAGCAGATGCGGCTTCAGCTCCGCTCGTATCAGCAACCCCGCCTTCCGCTGGCCATCGCATCATCCGGAAACCCCGTGAGCCTCGAGCTCGCCGGCAAATACGGCATGCTGCTTTTGTCTCCGGCCGGAAAGAACCGGCGCAACGCCGAATTGTGGAACAATGTCGAAGCGGCCGCGGCCCGATACGGCGTCGAGAGCTCGCGCGACAACTGGCGGCTCGCCACCTGCGTCTATCTCGCGGAGAGCCGGGAGCAGGCGTGGGCCGATGTCGAAGAAGGAATCCGGCGCGATATGGAATACTTCTTCGCGATCGGACTAAAAGCGCCTTACGAGTCCTACCCGGGCCAGCCGGCACATGAAATCACCCCGCGGTCCGGCGCCGACCGCCGCGATTGGATCATCGGCACGCCGGAGGACGCCATCGCCCAAATCGAACGCATGCAGGCGGAAACCGGCGGCTTCGGCGGTCTCATGTTGACCACGCATGAATGGACTGCAACTGAAAAGCTACGCAAATCCCTCGAGCTCTTTGCGCGCTATGTCATGCCCCACTTTCGTGGCCACACCCGTTCCTACCATGACGAGTGGCAGCGTGTTCGCAAAGCGGCGGCCGAAGGCGGTGTTAAGATCGACGGCAAAGCTCGGTCCAGTAATCTAGCGCGAAACGAAAATTCCTGACGCCCATTGAATTTGTCCTTGAAGGCTTGGTCTCAACCGATATTGCTCGTGTTGCAAGCCACCCCGACTGATCGTACACGTCAGAGGGCAGGAAATTCTTGAAAGTGCTGTCAATCAGGTTGCTCAAAAAGGTCCAGCTACGAGGCGCGCGAAGATCGACGAGCGGAGGCGTACTGCTCTTAGCAGTTGCTAGTTTCGGGTCTCGGGTTTCGGGTTCAACTCGGAACGCAAAACTCGGAACTCGAGACTGGCGGAAGCCGTAGATGGGCCTTTTTCAGCAGCATGAGAGGAGGTAAGCAACATGCGTGTAGTAAAAATCCACGACTTGCCGGAGAAAGCCATGGACAGTGCCACGCCTATTCCCGGATGGAGTGGCGGGCCGGTAAGCCGCACGCGGCAGTCGATCATCGGCGACGGCGACTCGGATAACTATCGCTGCAATGTCGTGAACTTCAGCAAAGGCGCGACCACGGGGTGGCATACCCACAACTGCGATCAGATCCTGATAGTCACATCCGGCAGGGGTGTGGTCGCG
>DASTOD010000223.1:0-7973 GCA_035762645.1 Binatia bacterium
TTGTAGCCTTTGTTCTGCAGTCGCCAGCAGAGGTCGACGTCGTCGCCGGCCGCGCGAAAAATCGGATCAAATCCCGCGATCGCTTCCAAAGCCTCCCGGCGAAACGCCATGTTGCAGCCGGGTATATGTTCAGCGACTTCATCGTCCAGCAGCACGTGAGTCGGCGCGCCCGGGGACACCGCGACGCAAGAGGCAACCATCGAGTCGTCCGGCGGTGAGAGGTTGGGCCCACCTACGGCGGCGAAATCCGACGACAGAAACCGTGCTACCAGATGCGTGAGCCAGTCCGCGTCAGCCATGCAGTCGGCGTCGGTAAAAGCAATTATTTGTCCGCTCGCGGCTTTGATGCCGACATTGCGCGCTGCACTCAGCCCCTGATTCTCCTGGTTGATGAGACGAATGTAGCGATAACTTTCGGCGATCTGCCGCGTGCCATCGGTGGAGCCATCATTAACGACAATGATTTCATAGTTTGGATAGTTGAGCGTCTGTAGGGAAGCCAGACAGGAATCCATCGTGCGCTCGCCGTTGTAGACGCAGACGACTACAGAAACTTTCGGATAGGCGGGAAGTTTCGGCGGTAGAGGTTCCGTGTAGCAGTTCTGCACCGACCAATACGCCGGTTTCGGTCGGCGGTTTCGATCGACTAAACCGAAGGCCCAGTCTTCGACCTGAAATCCTTCCGGTCCCGAGAAGGCATGCCAGTCATCGGTCCAAGAGAAACCCACGGTTCCGGCCGCGCCTTTTTCAAAGCTGGCATGCAGTTGCCAGGAAAGAGCTTTGGCCTGAAAGTTGAGTCCTTGTCCTATGGAATCGATGCCGATCTCCGTCAAAACCAGCGGGCGATCGCCGGCCAGATTGTGCAGGTGAGACAGGTAACGGCGGAAATCCTCCTCGCGATGAAGGTAGACATTGAACGCTAGGAAATCGGTAAAATCAATTTCCAGATATTCTGTAGAAGGAAAATTCGCGTAGCTTACAAATCGATCGGGATCAGCCGCTTTGGCGGAGTCGAAGAGTCCACGGAGAAACGAACGAATACGCTTGGCGCCATGCCAGCGCACAATCTCAGGAGGAATCTCATTGCCAATCAGATAGGCGAACGTCGCCGGATGGGACCTGCATGCTTCGACATTGCCGACAATCGTGCCGCGGATCTCCGACTGGATGCGATGGGAATCGAGAAAAGAGATGTGCTGTGCCCACGGAATGCCGACGATGACCCGCAGCCCATAGTTCGCCGCGATGTCGAGCAGCCAATCCGGGGGCGGCGTAAAGGTACGCAAGCAGTTCGCCCCAAGCTCCGCCATCAAGGCGAAATCGGTTTCCACCCGGTACGCTTCGGGAAAAGGAACGCCCTGACGCGAAGCTGAAAAGGGGCCATAGGTAACCCCCTTCAAGAAAAATTTTTCCTCATTCAAGAAAAAAAACCGGCCCTGGGCCACGACCTTCTCGGATTCAGTCAGGGGCGTGATACGCGGTTCGACACACGATGCTAAAGGTACACTCATGGATGAATTGCTCCTTGTCTCGGAATCCGGACAGATCGGATTGCGGAGTGAAGGTAAAACCTGCCCATGTAAAAATGGACGGTCAAAGCGCAACTTTGATGCCAGCTTGGAGTACAAATGACACCCTTTGAATTTGCGCGTTCTTCTAGACTGCAGTAAAAGAATGACGGGTAAATCCTGCAGGATTTCTCCTCCATTAGGAAAACCCACTGTTTTCTCAGTTTTGGGACAATAACTACTCCTTGAGTTTAACGGTCATACGAAGTTTCAGTTCACGGGCAGAGCGTTTTGTCATCCGCGACTAGTCTGTACGACGAACGACGTGCAGGTTCTATTCACGTCGCGCGAGGACGCGGCGGCGTTCGCTGACGTTGTCGTTAGCTCACTGCTCTGATAATCTTTGCGCTTAATGCTCTTGGATCGGTGGAAACAACGTATGTATCTCTTGTGGTCCGCCGAAAAAACGTCTGCATGGAGTAAGTAGTCTGTGGTCTGTTGTCCGTCGTCGCTTATGCTGGACTTCTGTAGTTAGGAGAGTTCATGTACCCTGTTTTATTTCAGTTTGGTCCTATCACGATTTATAGTTTCGGCGCGCTTATGGCCGTGGCCGCGCTTTGTGCCACTTGGGTGGTACACGCCGAGCTCAAACGCAGCGGCTATAATCCCGAGTCGGCTTCGAGCATGGTGATGGCCGCAGCGGTGGGCGGGCTTGTCGGAGCGCGATTGCTTTTTATTGTCGAATCGTGGAGCGATTTTCTTCGTTCGCCGTTGGACTTTATTTTGACGGGTGCTGGCTTCACGTGGTTCGGCGGTTTCCTCGGCGGCATCATCGCCGTCAGTTGGGTGGTGAGGAGAAATGATATTCCGTGGCTGAAAGCGGCCGATATGGCCGCCCCGGCGCTGGCCATTGCGTATGGGGTGGGGCGTCTCGGCTGCCACTTTGCCGGCGACGGGGATTGGGGCGCCGTGACGGATATGCCTTGGGGGGTGGCGTACACGAACGCCATTATCGGTTGGGTTAATCCTTCGACCGGAATTCCGTACGCGCCCGGTGTGCGCGTTCATCCGACGTCGGTGTACGAGTTTCTTCAGTCGGCGAGCATTTTCGGCCTGCTGTGGGGTGTTCGAAAAAAAGGATATGCGCCCGGGATGATGTTCTGGTTTTATCTGGTGCTTACGGGAGCAGCCCGCTTGATTGTCGAGTTTTGGAGAATCAATCCCGTCGTGGCGCTGGGTCTAACCGAGGCTCAATGGTTTAGCGTCGCCATGATCGTGATCGGGTTGTGGCAGGTGTTCAAGACGAGGACTCACGTCGTGAAGTCGCCAGCGTGATGAACGCTGCAAACGTTCCCAAGCCCAGCTTTGCTCTGCTCGAATCAGTCGTTCACTCCGTCCATTCCACGCCGGCCATAAACATTAGCGCCTCGGATGCCGAATGTTTTGTGCAATCGTTTCCTTTGACGTACCCTGGATGCAATCAAAATAGTTTGTGATGCGTCCGTCCCGACAATTGTGAAGACATCCAGCAGCTCTGTTTCCAACAAAGCTCCGACAATTCAACCGGTCCAAAGGTCTATGCCCCTTCTCGCCGATTCCTCGGTTCCGATGATGATATCGGTCAGTAAAAGCCGGCCACCCGGTCGCAGGACACGCGCGATTTCTCCAAAGGCCTCGATTTTGTCGGGGGTGAGATTCAAGACGCCATTGGAAATGAAGGCATCCACACTGTTATCTTCCACAGGAAAGTGCTTGCGCCTCACCGTGGCGGATTTCGACATTCGACAAACCTGCCGCTTTTGTCCCCAAAGACCTCCTTTGCTTTACCCACGTTTAGCTCGACTTAGCATACCCGACGACCGAGATACACGCCGCTCGTCTCGGTAGCCCAGCATTTTGTTCAACACTCGATCTTTTGTCGCTATACAAGAGCATCCAAAAAAGTGTCTATTCACGTCATTTCTTTATGTCAAGATAACTCGGACGTCACCGTTGTCTGACATTTTTACTCAACCTTCGCTGTACTACGTTCAATCATTGGACAAATTTCGTTTGCATGCGGTCGGCCGACTTTACGACGGAGCAGTGCGCGAAGGACATTCCGAAGTGTCTGCAGCTCACGGATTTTCTCGTCGATTTGTTGTAAGTGGGTCCGCGCTAATTGCTTCACATGACCGCAGGGCGGTTGTCCTTGAGAAGCCAAATTGAGAAGCGGTTTAATCTCTCTCAGTGTAATTCCCAGCGATTGCGCCCGTTTTACAAACAGCAAAAGCTTGACCGCTTCATTAGTATAGATTCTATATCCGTTCGGCCCGCGCCCCGTAGGGCGAACCATTCCCTGCGTCTCATAGTACCTGATCGCGGATGGTCGAACTCCCACACGCCGGGCAACATGACCTATCGTTAACATTTTCTTTAGCCCCTCTTGACCTTCAAGTTAGGTTTAACGTGTACCATGACTTTCAAAGGAGGTGAAGCGTATGGAACTTGTTAAAGTTACACTGTGCCCGGCCTGCACTGGATGTCCAGTCGTCGAGATCACCGACCGCGGCGTCACGATCGGTGAAAATGAGAACACGGTAAGGCTGACTCACGCCGAATGGAATGATTTGGTGACGCGGGTGCGTCGTGGCGAACTCAGAGAGGTATGATTCAAGATCCCAAGCTAGGCTTCAGTTCACCTGGGGCCTAGCTCGACGACTTTTTTGTCATCGGCACATACGAAAGGATCAACATGGCATTACAAAGGCGAGCGAGCAGTTCTTTTCGGGAGAGGGGGTGAAGTGAGTGGAACTCGCGAATAATGGCTTCGTGGCAGCTCATGAATAATTCTTCTTTGCTGCGGTAGTGTAGATAGAAGGTGGTACGCCCGACGTTGGCGCGATCCACTATGTCCCGAATCGTGATCGAATCATATCCACGTTCGTTGATCAGTCCGATCAGCGTCTTTTGCAGCAGTTCGCGCGTGCGCTTTACCCGCCGGTCAGCCTTCGTCATGAACCATCCCTCAAATGAGCAGTCCCACTCCCCGCGTGTGGGCAGAGCGTCGAGGGTGAGATTCTGAACAATTCGCCCCCACTGTTCATAAACGAACAAATCCCGAGCTTTGGTGATTGACGTTCATCCGCAAAGCGTGGAAGTTTGTGGATGGAACGTCTCAACTTATACTCAGAGGAATAACGTGTCGCAAACTCACGTGACGCCCAACCGCGAATCGATCGCCGGCACACCACGCACAGCACCCTTCAGCCTCACACAATACAGCGTGCAACAGCCATGACCATGGCGGCCCGCCTCCGCAACTTCGCGCTCACCGCGCACGTCACGTGTACCTTCGGCTGGCTCGGCGCCGTCGTTTCTTACCTAGCTCTCGCCGTCGCCGCTCTGACCAGCCAGGATGCTCAGTAGGAAAGTGCCCAAGGAGAGAACGATGATGACGAAGCTATCATCGATTACACGGCGCTCATTCTGCCGCGGGCTTGCCGCAATGGCCGTTCTGCCGCTGGCCGCGCGGTGCGGAGCGATGGCGCAGATCGATCCGCAGCGCAAGATCCAAACGAGTATCCTCGAAGTTCCTGGCGCTCGTCTCTACTATGAGACCCACGGCAGTGGCCCGGTCATGCTCATGGTTCCGGGGGCCACTGGCACAGCCGACAGCTTCAGAAGGGTGACGGAACATCTGGCGGCGCACTACACCGTTGTCATCTACGATCGACGCGGCTTTTCACGCAGCCAACTCGATGGACCGCAGGACTACGATCGTCGGCTCGAGACTGACGCCGATGATGTCCGGCGCTTGATTGAGCACGTGAGCGACGACCCCGCGACCGTCTTCGGCAGCAGCTCCGGCGGACTCGTTGCCCTGAAAGTCCTCACTCATCATCCTTCCGTGGTTCGCACGCTCGTTCCGCACGAGCCGCCGGCCGTGAGGCAATTGCCCGATGGACAGAAGTGGGTGGACTTCTTCTTCGGGGTTTACGACCTTTACCGCCAATCTGGCATAGAGCCGGCGCTAAAGAAGTTCCGCGAGCAAGCGTTCGCAGAGTCAGACCGGCAACACATGGCCAGTGCCCCCAAGAACGAATATACTCTTGCCAACGCGACCTACTGGTTCGAGCACGAGCTGCGCCAGTATCCGGCAGTCAAACTCGATCTTGACGCGCTCAAAGCGCATACCGATCGGATCGTGCTGGCGGCCGGACGGGAATCGCGTGGTTATCCGACCTATGAAGTAAACGTTGAACTGGCCAAGAAGCTCGGTCGGGAATTGATCGAGCTGCCCGGCGGTCACATCGGTTTTAATACCCAACCCGCCGAGTTCGCACGCGAGTTTGTGCAGGCTCTTGCGCGGACAGGGCACGGTCCTAAGCCGTGATGCTTGACATGGTCGGCAACTACCGGTAGCTTCTCTCCTGTGTTAAGGTATCAGTTTCTGATCGGGTCTCTGGTTTTCCTTTTTTCTCTGGGAGGACTCGTCAACGCCTTTGCGCATTGCCTCTTAGAAACCGATCTTCCGACCAGAATTAGCGGCCAGTTTCCAGTTTCTATTTCCTGCCTGGATAGTAAGGAACATTCTTTTGTCGCCCAGCGACATAAAAGGCCCCATTCTTCACGGGTAGAAAATAGACCTGCTGAGCATTACAAAGCCCTTTTGCCAGGAGGGGCTTTCCATCTCCCACCTCTCCGGTCCTCGGCCTCGATTTTAGTTCCTTTGTCAGTTCGTATCTATCAATCCAAGACCGTTTACCAGATTTAGTCCCTCCGTTTCAAAATTCTTTTTCTACAGGAAATTAGCCCCTTTCCGGCGGCTGATTTTTTATTTCGGTTTCAGGAACGGGTAAGCAATGAATAGAGTTAATAGAATAATGGTTGCGGTGTTGAGTTTAATAGTGGCTTCGCTCGTCAGCACAAGTGCTCTGGCTCAGCCAATAAAAAAAGACGAGATCTTTGCCTATTTGGCCAAAGACGGCCCTAAGAGAGGAAGTGATAAAGCCCCGGTTACACTCATCGAATTTTCGGATTTCCGCTGCAGCTTCTGCCGCAAGTTCTGGCAGACAGCTCTGCCCTTGCTCGATAAAAAATACATCAGTACGGGAAAGGTCAGGTTTATCTACCGCCACTTTGCTGTTCTCGGTAAGCCATCGGAGCTTGCGGCTCAGGCGGTGGAGTGCTCCGGAGAACAGGGAAAGTTCTGGGAATACCACGACAAGCTCTTTGCCAGCGCCGGTTCTCCTTTGGGTTTTACCGACGGAAAGCTCAAAGGCTATGCGAAGGAGTTGGGACTTAAGGGCCAGCCGTTCAATCAGTGTCTCGATTCCGGAAAGTATTTGAAGAAGGTGGAAGGTGAAACCGCTATAGCGGCTTTTCTGGGTGCCCGAGGAACTCCCGCATTCTTTCTCAACGGCCAGATGCTTGTCGGGGCTCAGCCCTTTGAGGTTTTTGAGTCGCTCATCGAAGAGGAGCTAAAAAAACTTTCCTCATCAGGAAAAGCGAAATAATGTATCCTGTTCTTTTCAAGATCGGTCCTTTGACGATTTACAGTTTAGGGTTGCTCTGGGCCTTAGGCGCTCTTGCCGCCGCCTGGATCTTACACCTGGAACTTAAACGGAACCGCTATAACCCAGAGCTTGCTTCCACCATGGTTGTCACTGCCGCCATAGGAGGACTTCTTGGCGCAAGGCTTCTTTTCGTCCTGGAAGAATGGAATGACTTTCTCCGCTCACCCTGGGATCTTATTTTTAGCGGCGCCGGGTTCAGTTGGTACGGAGGATTAATCGGTGGAACCATAGCCGTAACCTGGTTGGTGCGGCGGAACGGTATCCCCTGGCTTAAAGCTGCTGATATATCCGCGCCGGCTCTCGCATTAGGCTACGGTGTCGGACGGATTGGCTGCTTCCTCGCGGGTGATGCAACCTGGGGTAAAGTCAGTGGCGTACCTTGGACAATGGCCTTTCCCGATGCAGTCGCCGGCTGGGTCAATCCATTAACCGGTGTGCCGTACCCGCCGGGCGTAAGGGTCCATCCAACGCAGCTCTACGAGCTTGTGCAGTCGCTGTTTGTTTTCAGTATTCTCTGGATTCTCAGGGAAAGACGTTATCCCCACGGCACGATCTTCTGGCTTTATTTGGTTCTAGCAGGATCCATGCGGTTTATCGTGGAGTTCTGGCGTGCAAATCCGATTTTAGGTCTGGGCATGACAGAGTACCAGTGGATCAGTTTAACCCTGGTCTTACTTGGGGTTTATCTCCTATATCGACAAAAGATATGGCGTGCTGAACTTGCAGCATAACCATGGATCTTAGACAAAAAAGGATTACGACTGAGATCGCGCTTAGTTTTTGGACCCGATGGATATTGTAACTCACGGCATTACAGGACTCCTCGTTGCCCGTGCCGTTCCATGCGGACATAAAGTGTCAGTCATGGCGGCCGGTTTTATTGGCGCGCTCGCTCCGGATTTAGATG
>DASTOD010000224.1:0-2859 GCA_035762645.1 Binatia bacterium
ATCATCACTAAATACTCGCGGCTGAGCGATCCCAGGATGATCGAGGACCACTATAACGACTCGGTGACTTATTTAGATCGCATTCCGAGAGCGGAACCCGAGGCGGTGGAAACGATTCTTGAGTTTATGGGCAAGAAAGGGACTCCGCTGGAAACCTTCCAGGACAACACGATCATCGAGCGGCTGACGCGCGAGGGGTTTTTTGAGAAACTCTACAAGAAATCGTAGTTCAAGCACCAGGATTACCGTAAATTCGAAGCACGAAATCCGAAACTCGAAACAATATCAAATGACAAAATGATCCAATGTTTCGAACTGACTCGATTCGGACTTGAGTTTTGGATTTTTTTCGAATTTTGAAATTGTTTCGGATTTCGATATTCGAATTTCGAATTTAGGACCGGCGAATAGAATCCCCCCGGTCCTAGGATTATCGAAAAACGTTTGCGCAAGCTGCCGGCGCGATGGTGGAAGAGCGAAGCATGACAACAATCGTCACACGTAGTCTAAAAGAAGACAAGGACGGGATTCCAGGTTACATTGCGTACCCGGAGCGCGGCGAGAAAGGACCGGGACTGCTTCTGATTCACCAACACTCGGGTCTCACCGGATATCTGAAAACCGCGGCATATCGATTTGCTCAACTCGGTTATACGACAGTTATCCCTAATCTCTATCACTTGCTCGGCTACCCGGCCGAAACCCACATCGACAAAGGAACGGAGATCCAGAATAAGACACCAGACCCCGACTTTGTTCGCGTCATTGATCAGGGCTGGCGGTATTGTCTGTCGCGCAAAGAGGTGGACGGCGCTCGCGTCGGCGTGATCGGGTACTGCATGGGTGGGCGACTGGGTATTCATTTCGTCGCAGCCACGCCTCAGGTGCGTGCTTTCGTTGCCTATTACCCGTCGGTCCGGGACGAGCCATCCACCCGAATACGACCCCGCCATCCCTACGACGCCGCCCGCGAGATCAAATGTCCGTCGATGATTCTCTACGGCGGACAGGATCGGACCAGCACCTTTCCGATCCAGCAAAAACTGTTGGAAAGTCTTCACGCCAACGGCCAGCCGCTAGAATCGCACTATTTTCACTTCGGCAATCACGGTTTTGCCTCCACAGAGTCAGACGGCTATCAACCGTATCTGGCCGATCTCGCCTGGCCGTTAGTGACGGAATTCCTGCGGCGCGAAGTCTTTCTCGGATGAATAAGGCGACCTGATAATTTTGGATTTTCGATTTTAGATTTTGGATTCAAACGCAGGAGAACAAGCCCATGAACCGATTTCCTTCGAAGTCTCATTCCGGGAATCCAAAATCGGCAATCCAAAATCCAAAATGGGCGGGGCTACTCGCTATCGTTTTCGCATTCGCAGTGTGTGAGGCGGCGGCTCAGGCGCAGCCGCCGAAGAAGGTCCCCCGGATAGGGTATCTATCGTCAACCAACCCGGCTAGTGAGGCCACCCGTTCCGAGCCGATTCGGCAGGGTCTGCGCGAGCTGGGCTACATCGAAGGACAGAACATCGCCATCGAGTACCGGTATGCGGAAGGGAAAGTCGATCGCGGCCCCGAGCTTGCGGCCGAGCTGGTCCGTCTCAAGGTTGATGTCATCGTGGTCGGAGGAGGGCCCAGGTGGGTGCGGCCGGCCATGAATGCGACCAAGACGATTCCCATCGTTATGATAGGCGCTGGGGTCGATCCTGCCGAGGCAGGCCTGGTTGAAAGCCTTGGTCGTCCCGGCGGCAACGTCACCGGTATCACGCTCCTTATCA
The DNA here is from genome assembly GCA_035762645.1 of Binatia bacterium. Classification (GTDB taxonomy): domain Bacteria; phylum Desulfobacterota; class Binatia; order UBA9968; family UBA9968; genus DASTOD01. Next base: position 1,776 of record DASTOD010000224.1, read on the forward strand.
GAGAATTGGGCAGTAAGCGTCTGGAGCTGTTCAAAGAAGCGGTCCCTAAACTTGCCCGTGTCGCGGTCCTCTACGATCCGGCCATTCCGACCGCTGCACGCGAGGTGAAAGAGGATTTACCCGCCACGGCGCGTGCGTTGAAGTTGAGTATTCAGCCTTGGGAGGGACGAGATGCGGACGGTTTTGAGAGGGTATTCGATGCGCTGAGTAAAAAGCGCCCGGATGGACTCTATGCGCTCTCCTCGGGTCCGCTAATGTTTGCTAACGTAAAACGGATTGCGGGATTTGCGTTAAAAAGCCTGTTACCGTCGATGTTTTTCAACAGAGAAGCTGTTGAGGCCGGCGGGCTCATGTACTACGGCGCGGACGAAGCGGAACGCTACCGGCGCGTTGCCACCTACGTGGACAGAATCCTGAAGGGAGCCAAGCCTGCCGATCTGCCGGTGGAGCGGCCGACAAAGTTTGAGTTGGTGATTAATCTTAAGACGGCCAAACAGATCGGACTGACGATTCCATCTAGCGTGCTGCTGCGTGCGGACAGGGTGATTCGATGAAAGAAGCCGGTAGGCAAGAGGCAACAGGCAAGAGTAAAAGAGAGATCTTCGCCTTTGCGCTTAGCGCTTTGCTCCTTGCACTTTGCCTTCCCGCTCAGGCGCAGCAGCCGGAGAAAATCGCGCGAATCGGATACCTAAATGCCTCTTCCGCTCCCGCTGTCGCGCACCGCAAGGAAGCATTTCTGCAAGGTCTGCGCGAACTTGGGTACGTGGAAGGGAAAAACATCATCATTGAATATCGTTATGCAGAGGGAAACCCAGATCGCCTGAGTGCGCTTGCGGCCGAGCTAGTGCGTCTCAAAGTAGACGTCATCGTCACGGGTGGTTCGGCAAACACCCGGGCCGCCAAGAAAGCCACTGCTAGCATCCCCATTGTGATGGCGCAGGATACCGATCCTATTGGGAACGGGTTCGTCGCCAGCCTTGCACGACCTGGCGGGAACATCACTGGACTGTCCAGAGTTGCTCCGGAGCTAAGTGGAAAACAACTGGAGCTTCTGAAAGAGACCGTTCCTCGGCTCTCCCGCGTG
>DASTOD010000225.1:0-10699 GCA_035762645.1 Binatia bacterium
GCTTCCCGCGCGCGTTCTCCAGTTCGAGATGGCGGCGCAAGTCGTGGTCGCTCAGATTGCGAAGCTGCTTGTGGAAGGGCATGGCTCATACTCCTTTCGGAAATTCGAGAACGGCGGCGGAGGCTTCCTTGTTTTCCGAACATGAGAGTTCCTCCGCCGCCGCTTCTTTCACCATCGTCAGTCCACCCCGCTTGGTGAAAGAAAGAGCCTTCCAGTGTGCTACATCCAACTGCAGATCGACGTTCTCCCTGCTGAGAGACTGGATCACGTCAGTCATGATGCAGCAGCATTCGTTCGCCGCGTCGTAGTGCTTGCGATAGATGCGCAGGACGGCGAGTGAAAAGATGATATGTCCGGCGATCACCGCGTAGAAACCGGCAGCCGTGAGGAGGCCGAGCGCGTACGCAAACAGCGCCGGTATGATGAGAAGGACCACGGCGAAGATGCCCAGCACATTCGCGATCCAGTAGCTGCGGGCGAGCCGTCTTGCAGCTATATGTTCTGACGGCTCGCCCACGTCTGCCCCCGCAGTACGGCGATCAACGCCGGAACCTTCATGGGGATCAATGCTGGGGGCGGAAATGGTCATTGGGATTGCTCCTACAGGATCAAATGTAGCGGAATGGAGTCGATCATCGCGCGCGGCTTGGCGGTGCGTTGCAACTCGCGTTCGAATTGCTCCGTAAGTGCATCAATGTCCGGATTGCTTTCGAGGATTTCCGGCGCGACCCGCGTAATGAATGCGTGAACCGGGACGCCGCTTTCGGATTCGCCCTGCCAGATGCGGGCCGGGACCGTTGCGCCGTCGACTTCGAGCGTCACGATCTTATCGGTGTTTTCGAGAGTAATTTTCATGTCTCAACCTTTTTAAGAAAATCGCCCCAGTCTTTAGTTAGTTTGGCGAAAGATGTGGCTGGGGCTTTAGTTGCTCTCTTCCGAATTGAGGGAGGAGGTAGAGAGTTCGGTTAATCAGTCCCGACGCTTCGTCGCTGTGCCGTGGAAAAGAACTGGGGTAGGCGAGCGCCAGAAGCCGCCTTCCGTCTTGTAGGCAGTCTTCGCTGCTTCGATTTTCAGAGCCTTGGTCCGATAGGGCTTGTTGTTCTGAGGGGAGGGGCCGTTTTTCCGGCGAAGCTCGTTGCGAGCGTACTGGTGAAGTTCGTTGTCGTTCATTTGCCCTGACCCTTTTGCTAGTCCCGCCTCTCCGATTGGGGCGGAGAGGCGGGGTGTGCGATTAACGGCATCAGCAAAAGAGCGGGTGAGGTAGAATCAAAAAAGCCCGCCAGCATCTGCTGACAGGCTTATTAGTAGCCGATATGGCTACAATGGTCAATAGGAAAGTATCCAAATCGGCTACTTTTTATTCTTCCCGAATGGATCGAACAACACGTGCGACAATTTTAACACGGGGGTCATGGACTGCGATCGCTTGCGGGATCTCACCGTTGGCGCTCTCGGGTCGCAGCGTCAAATGTCCTGTCGAGTTTTCCTGGACACGGGCTTTCAAAAAAGTAAGCGCACCATCAGATTTTCTGAACTCAATAATATAGAGCTTGTCCAATATCAGCGTTGTCAGATACTGAGCATCATCAACGCATTCGTATACAGTACCAGTATCGTAATCCTCAATTATGAATCTGTGAGCGTCAGGAAATCTCTTTGGTTTTGGAAGTTGTTCTATTTTCCAGTCGCTTTCTTCCCAGAATAGGGAGCTTCGTGCTTCTCCCATTTTTATGTGCCCCTTTATATAAACTGCGTCCCAACCTTCTATTCTCAAAAGGTCCAGTGGATTACAGTCAAATAATTTTGTCAACACACGTAGGTATTTTTCCGTAATCTGGACTTTCCCGTCTTCCAGCTTGCCGACGGCAGATTTTGAAAGAGGCTTGCCGTCTTTTAAGTAGGGAGCCATTTTACGCCCCAACTCTTCTTGGCTCCAGCCTTTCGCCTCCCTCAGGCGTTTTATATTATTGGCCATTATCCCTCGCACGCAGCGAGCGTCAATGGAGAAACAGCCATATCGGCTACTTTTCTGTTGACGCGTGTAGCCGAATGCGCTACTTCAAGCCATATGAAGCTCGCTGATTATCTAAAGTGTCACAAACTGAGCGCCGCAGACTTTGCGGAACGGATTTCGGTGCACGAGACAACCGTCTACCGCTACCTCCGCGGCGAACGCATACCCAATAGGGATACTTTAGAGCGCATTTTGGGAGAAACCAAAGGCGAAGTTACCGCCAATGACTTTTTCTCCTACGGCGAGCCCCTTAGCGAACGGCGCGATTTCGTCGCCGCCTGAAGTTCCCCGAGTTAGCGACCCGCCCCTCCTTTCACAGGGCGACAGTATCCGAGGGCGTCCTGATGTCCGATGCGTGAGTCAAAGGCGGCGGGGTGGGTTGCTTACCCTGACATGCAAGTAAGCCGCCAAATCGGGCAGTCCCTCACGAGTTTTGTACGGGTAGGCGTCCTGTTACGTGCGGCGATGATCGCGTCGCCGATGAGTAAAGGTGTTTGCCGCTCAGAGTTCCCCCCTGAGTAGCGATCATCTCTTTTTCAGCGGCCAGTCGACGGTGCCCTCTGCCGGCTGGCCGCCCCACTAAACGGAAACGACGATGGCTGCTTGGACCGACATCGAAAAGCAAAAGCTGAGAAAGCTTGCGGCGGAAGGTCAGACCCCGGTCCGGATGGTTGATCATTTTCCCGGACGGACTCGAAATGCCATCGTCGGACAGATGCATCGCATGGGCCTCCAATGCCGAGAAGAGTGGATGCGCCAGCGCGCCAACAATCCCGAGACAGATTTGATCGTTCGCCTCCGGTGCAAGCCGTGGGGCTGGGATGATCACTCCATCGCGCAGGCTATCGGACAGGATGTGCGAACCGTTCGGAAGGTCATCGAAACGCATACGGAGTTCGCCGCATGACGCACACCCACGGCAAATGCCCCCGCCTTCACGAGGCATTACTGCTCCACGCCCTCCTCCTATGGAAGGCAGGAAAGAACACGGCTGAGATCGCCAAGGATTTGCGCGGGTCGATAAAGCACGAGGCGGAAGTCTACAATTCCCTCGCTGCGGAGCGTGAGCGTCGCCGGAGTATCGCGGCATGAAGATGGACGGCATAAAAATCGGCGACCGCTTCAAGCTGACGATCGACGGCAAGCGCGTAACGCCGGATGAAGCGAAGAGGCTCGCCAAGCTTTCGAAGAATAAGCAGATCCCCGCGCGCAAGCCCAAGACGCGCCCTGCAAGGCCGGGGGAGGTCTCCAATGTCTCAAGATGAACTGATGGAGCGCATCGAAGCATTCCGCGCTCGCTACGACATGACGAAATCAGCCTTCGGAGTGCTGACCGTCAACGCGGGAAATCTCATTCCACAAGTCGAAGACGGCCGCAAGCTTCGCGCCAAGACTATCGAGAAGATCATCGCCCGCATGGATATGTACGAGGCTGAACAGCGCGTCATCGAAGACGCAGCACTCCAGCGCGTTCAAGCTGTCGGCTTCGTCACTGTCGATAGGCGCGGCGAGCCATGTCTCGAAACCAACTCGCAGATTGCGACAGACCTGTTTCAGCGCCTCGTGCGCGCCGGTCGGCTGATCCCGAATAATGACGCCATGTTCGACTGCGCTTCGCAGACCTACCGCGTCGCGGAGGATGCTTATGCGTAGGCCAGCGGCACCCAAGAAATCAGCCTATCCCGCGCGCGGGACTCCTTTCGGAGATCAGGACATCGGCCGATGCGATGGCCCTGAATGCGGGCGCGACCTGAAACGCGGCGACAGCTTCGTGATCAATCTCGCCGGTCAGCTTCTATGCATCCGCTGCAAGGATGGAGCAACCGCATGCGCGTCGTGACCCTGTTCGAAAAGCGGGTGAGCCTTGGCGTCTATGTCCGCGCGATCAAGACCGCGAAGGCCAATCCAGATCAGGAATTTAAACGCGGCCTGACAACGTGGCGGCCAACGACCGGCCAAGACATTCTCCGGCAATTCCATGACGGGATGAACGCACGGATTAACGAGGCGATCCCGTATGTCTCGCGAGGCAAACCCCTCTCCAATGTCTGAGGCTTTAACGAGATCCCGGCGGGGAAAACGCCGGGTACTGAGGTGATGGTGATCTGATGACTGTCACAAAATCGCAACAAGGAAGATTATAAATGACTAAGGCTAAAATCTCAAGTTCTTTCGGTGCACTTTTGGCGGCTGCCGTCATTTTTTCGCCGAATTTTGCGAAGTCGAGCGACCTTCTGGACGGCCTAAACGATCCGGCTCCTGCGGAAACGCGGGCACAGGTGAACTGGAACCAAATGTATCTGCAGGGTTTCGGCGGCTTCGCCTGGACGGAGTGGAACGGCCCGCTTGGGTACGATGATCGCGGGATTGATGACGGCTTCGATGATTCGGACCGCTCTATCAAGAGCGAAAGCTGGTTTGTCGGCGTTGGCGCGGGCGGAGATCGCCAATTCGGCAAGATCGTTCTCGGTGGCGTCGTCGATGTGGCGACGGGCGACATCTCCGAAAGCGGATCATTCCTGCCGTATCCCGAGAGTGACGGCGCACCAGCTTGGGACATCACGACCGAGCTTGAGTACTTCGGTACGGTTCGCGGTCGCCTCGGCTATCTCGTGAGAGATGATTTCCTCGTTTACGGCACCGGCGGTCTCGCTTGGGGTCTGGCGAAATCGTCCATCCAGCCTGTCTACAACAAGGGCGAAGAAGGCGAATATGTCAACGGCAATGCATCGGATGAGAGCGCTCACATCGGCTGGACAGCAGGCGCTGGCTTCGAATGGAAGCTCTCCAATAACGTCAGCTTCACCACCGAGTATCTGTATCTGAACCTCGGCGACGGCGATTACAGCTTCTCCGGCACCAAGGGCTATGGGAACGGCATCTACGCAACTGACAGCTACGATCCTGAACTCGATGTTCACGCGATCAAGGCTGGCCTGAACTACCGTTTCTAAGGAGGGGTCAACCCATGCGCCCCATTATCGAGAAGGACATTGAGCGGTTTGAGAAATACTGCATGCCGGATCCAAACTCAGGATGCTGGCTGTGGTCCGCGTGGTCTGATCGCAATGGGTATGGTCGCATTCGGGTTGGCAACGTCAGTGTTGGTAGGAGGATCGTTTTTACGCACCGGTTCTCCTACACCATCCACAAAGGTGACATACCCGAAGGTTTGGTGATCGATCACCTTTGTAAAAATACGAACTGCTGCAATCCGGATCATCTTGAGGCTGTCACCACGAGAGAAAACGTTCTGCGGGGCGAAAATTTTTCCGCCAAGAAGGCCAAACAAAAGGCTTGCAAAAGGGGGCATTTATTCACGCCAGAAAACACGCACATCTCGTCTCAAGGAACTCGACAGTGCCGGACTTGCAGGAGGCATTGGGACAGGGCTCGTCGCCCTAAACTTTTGCGGCACACGAAAGCTGAGCCAACCCATTGTTCTAAGGGGCACGAATTTACCTTCGAGAACTCATGGGCTGACCCGAAGGGATACCGCAAATGCAGAATTTGCAATGCGGCTAAAGCGAAGAATTTCAGAATGAAAAAGGCTGCGGAGAGAAATGCCAAGCTCGGCGGCTTCTAATTCCAACCCCGGCCCGGCGTCTCTTATAGGCGTCGGGCGATGAACGGAGAATGACATGATCGTGATTGATGGCAGGGATCTGCCAAACGCTGAGGACGAGAGCGGAGATTTCGTCGAAATCGAAGACACGCTGGACGATGCCGAGCGCCGCCGCTTCATCGCACTGGATCATGCCGTCAGAATTTCAGGCGGCGCGAATGATGCCAAGAGCATCGTCGAAAGCGCGGGCGTTTTCGAAGCTTATCTCAAGAACGGAGAATGACCATGCCGACCGTATCACGCCAGACGAAAATCTACATCATCGCAGGCATAGCCGTCATCGCGCTGATCTGGATTGGAATTGAGTATTACGACGCTGTGGCTTCGCTGCTGCCGGGCGTAGGAGAAAGCTGATGAAAGTTTTTCTAGGCGGCACATGCAACGGCAGCACTTGGCGCGATGAACTCATTCCCATGCTGCGGATGGATTATTTCAATCCAGTCGTTGAGGACTGGACGCCTGAATGTCAGGCCGAAGAAGTCCGTCAGCGCCAAGAATGCGACTTCGTTCTCTACACGATAACGAAGGAAATGAAGGGCGTCTACAGCATCGCCGAGGTCATCGACGACAGCAACAAGAGGCCCGAAAAGACGGTGCTTTGCCTTCTGCTCGATGGCTTCGATGAAGCGCAGGCAAAGAGCCTGAAAGCCGTCGGGAAGTTGGCCCATGAAAATGGCGCACACGTTTGCCTGAGCCTTATGAGTGCTGCACTCACTCTGAATACGGCAGAGGTGATAGAGAGCGCCGCCTGAACAAACGAAAGCCGGGTCATCGGCCTGCCCGCCAATCCCGGCTCATGAAGTCCTGAATCGCCGTAGCGAATTGTGAAAGTTGCGTACCGAGTAACGATCTTAGAGGCTCATCATGAACTACGTCAAGCTTGCTTGGGCGTTTGTGTTGATAATGGTGCTCGTATCCGCAGCCTTCAACTTCATCTTCGGATGGCGGATTGGCGCAAATTCTCACACGATTACGTCCTATTTACACGACGGATATGCCTACGGCCTATTATCCGTCGCGTCCGACGGTATGAAGATTTGCCTTGGCGTTCTCGCCATCCAGATCATTCGTGCCAAGCATATTCCGTGGTGGTGGCGTTTGCCGGCAACGACAGCCTGCATGGGCCTGTTTGCGCTGGCGACGGTCTATTCGCTCAACTCCGCCTTTGGCTCCATCGCAACCAACCGGACAGACATGGCCGGACTCCGCGAGGCGAAGGCGACCAACTATGTCACGCTCGAAAAGGAGCTTGAACAGCTTCTCAAACAGCAGAGCTGGCTGAGCGACCATCGCCCGACGGATACCATCAAGGCTGATCTTGCCGGAAAGCAGCAGGACCTCCTTTGGGACCGTACCGGACAATGCACGGATGCGACGGTGCCGGAATCCCGCGCCTTCTGCCAGAACTATCAGGGCTTGAGGGCAGAATTGGGGACGGCACAGCGCGGCGAGGATCTTGCCGGCAAGATCGAGACGAAGCGCAATGAACTCCAGGCCGTCGGAGGCAAGGTCAAGGCAGATCCTCATGCCGAGTTTCTGAACCAGCTTTCCGGCTACGATGAGGAAACCATCGTGCTGGCATGGCTGATTATCGTCGTGCTGCTGATCGAGTGTGGATCGACGTTCGGACCGATCGTTCTCTACTTCGCTCGGATCGCCGTTGAGGGACAGCAGGAAGCCTCGCAGACGGACGATTTGCCGGAAAGCCCCGAAGTACCGACGCCCGTCCTTGATGCTGTGGAGACGCTTCCTGACGGACCTAAGCCGCCATCTCCGCCGCCAACCCGCTTTTCCGGCAAAAGTCTAGCGCTGGGGCCATTTGCGCGCCGGAGCTTGCCGGAAGGCGATGAGGATGAAGAACCAGATACGGACAATGAAAAGGTTCACGTCCTCCGGCCGGAAACCATCGACGACCTTACCGGCAAGTGGATGACCGCAAGAGCCGTCACCGTGCCGGTAAGCCTCGGGATGCAGGCGAGCTACCTCTATGACGACTACAGCGACTTTTGCCGGAAGGAACTGGAGGTTGAGCCAGTTAGCAATGCGCATTTTGGGCGCTCGGTCAAACGACTGCATGTCAAGCGGCAGAAGGTCAACGGCGTACTGCGTTACGGGTTGAAGCTTCAAAAAATGGAGGTGGCGCTTGCGCAAGAGCGTGCCGCCTAAGCCGTACTGGACGCTGAGGGGCTGACAGTACGGCAGATGTTCGGTGGCCGGTGAGGGAACCGGCCATCCGAGGATCTGAAATCTGGTGAAGGATCTGAGGGGCTTCTGGAAACCCGCCCCGAGGGCAAAACGGCTCAAAAAGATGGGCCGACAGATACACAACATTTAGCAGGTGACGAGGAGGTCACTCACAAATGCACGATTTATATAGCCCTGAATTGCGGCAAGTTCAAGAACAATATCTTGACAGTGCCAACATCCTTGACGACGCGCTGCTCGACGCCCGGATCATCCCCTCCCCGGACTACGAGCGCCGTAGCACATCGGCATGGCAGGCGAAGCTCAACGCCGCGCCTGATAGCAGCGTCACCCTCCACGCCATTCTGAACGAATGGCTCACCGGCTGCTATGACGAGGAAATCGCCGTCAAATGGCTCTATGCTCTCAGACTGCTTTCAGGGCCTCAGGAAGCCGATTGCTACGAGACGATGTGCAACTTCGCATTTTTCGAACTCGGCCCTGTAGCGCTTCCTGAGAGGGTTACAGCACCTATTCCATCCGTGTCGAGCAGTCAGCCTTTCGCTCCGCTCTCTCAAAACGATGGAGGAGCATGACATGGCTGACATCGGGCACAATAGCGCCGGATACGGGCAGGAGCTTATCGACGACATCGAAACCGTCCTGGGTGACGATCACAAGAAGCTGTTCCATTTCGCCAAGTGGCACATCGAAGACTACCTGCTCGGCACCGAGGGCATGAAGCTGGAGCACGAGGGCGCGTACATGCGTTTCCTGATGCGCCTCTACCAGCGCGGCAAGCCGCTCCCCGACGACGACCGCTACATGTCCACTCTGATGCGCCTCTCCGTCCGGGTATGGAAGCGCGTCAAGGATGCACTTGTCTCAGTCGGGAAGATCATAATCAAGCGCGGATGTCTGACGAATGCACGGTTCGAAAGGGAGCGCAAGGAGCGCGCCGAGCAGCTCCAAAAACAGGCCGAAGCGACGCGCAAGCAGTGGGAGAAACAGCGCGCCGAAAAATCTGGAATTGGCAAAGTTTCAGCGAAGTTTGACGAAAGTTTGGACGAAGTTTCAGCGAAACTTTCTCAAAACGAAGGCGGAAAAACCAATGAAATCAATGGTTCTAAGGATGGTCAACCAGACATAACGCGCGAACTTAAGAACTTAGAGAAAGAAGAAGATTCAGTTCCTAACGGAACTGGCGCTGAAGCGCCCGAGAAGACCCTTCGTGAAGTGATTTGGGACGAAGGATTAGGGTGGCTTCGAACGCGCACTCTCATCCGAGAAGAAAAGCTTCGTCCGCGCGTCGGACGATGGATCAGCGACTATGGCGAAGTTGCCGTCATGAACGCGCTCGACGCGGCACAGCAAAAGGGCGTGGTCGATCCGATGAGCTACATCGACGGCTGCTTGCGAAGGCAAGGCAGCGCCAAAGTCAACGGCATCACCAATCTGAAACCATGGGAACTGGAAGAGCAGCAAGCCGACCGGAACACCAGTGATGCCTTGGAAAACCTCAAGAAAAAGTACGCAAACGGATTTGTAACGTCATGAACAGCGATGTGATTTCGAGTTTTATCGAGCCGATGCGGCAGGTGTTCGAACTGCCAGCACGATGCAAGGCAACGACTAAAAATCCTGACGACTTGAAGAAAGCGCAGGAGAACCTCGAAAAATGGTGCGAGCCGTATATCCGGGTGCTCCATACGTTCGACGACGAGACGCTGAAACAGGCGGCAGAAAACATCATTGCCGAGCGGACAAAAAAGGATTTCCCGCTTCCGGCTGAAACCAATGCGGCCTGCAAGCAAGCCTTCGATGACATCCACTATAACCGCCAGCGTGGCGAGCGTCCGAACAATCGCAACGAGGACCAAGCGTTTTACGACAAGTACCCCGATTGGACTGACGTGCGCCGCGCGCAAGCCTATGCGCTCATGCGCTGTGAGATGGGCATGGAAGCCGCAGAGGATCTGTGGGTGTGCGCACTGTTCGATTTCTGCCGTGTCAATCGGCGGCTACCTGACAGTTACGAGAAAGAAAACGTTATAAAAATTGGTGCAAAAACCTTGGATGTTATTGGACTTGCAGGCGCTGATGCAAGTAAACTAAAAGGCATAACGCAGTTGAGTGGGCAGTTCATCAAGGATTTCTTTCGTAGGCATAATGCGATCTGCAAGAAAATCGGTGCAGACGAATTTGTTTTTGGAGCGTAGTCATGGACGTTGAGCAACGCATAGTCCAAATGATCGATGAGGCCCAAGGATGGGAAAAGGCATGTCTTCTATTGATCGCGCGCGAAGGTGAGAAGTCGGAGGATTTCCCGCAAAGCCCTATTGAGCTTTTGTTGCAAGGAGCAATCCATGCTTACCAAATATGGCCAGACAGCCCGAAATTTCGCGCCAACAAAAGCTATTCGGATAGCAAGTTAACCATCAAAATCTATTGTCTCCCTGGGGAGACTTTTGAAACCATGGTGGATACGCCACCAGCCGCATATCCGTATAAGGAAATACTCATATTTCCTCAGGTCGTCATAGGAAAATATCGGGTTGATTTTCTCGCGGCCTACTCGCTTAAGGATGGATACCATACTGAGGTAAACCGCTATTTTTTGGCCATTGAGTGTGACGGCCACGAGTTCCACGAAAAGACCAAAGAGCAGGCGGCGCGCGACAAGGCCCGTGATCGATTTCTCATATCGCAGAACGTTCCGGTTATGCGGTTCAGCGGCAGCGAAATATGGGCGTCTCCGCAAGCGTGCGTGATGGAAATTGTCTACTACTTCGAAAAGATGGCGCAGATCAATTCTGAGAAAAGGTCAATCCCCCAATGACCCGCGCCGCCCCTATCCCGACAGACGAGATTATTGT
>DASTOD010000226.1:0-2509 GCA_035762645.1 Binatia bacterium
TCGTACTGCATCTGTTGGTCCAGAGACTCAATCAAGCCCACAAGGCGCTTCTCCTCGACTTCCAGCCCGATTCGCTGGCTTGCCGGATTGACCTGCGCAGCCTCCCGCCTCCGAGCCCAGGTGGCGGGATCGTCGTTGAACCTCCCCTGATTGAACCACGTCGTCGGGTGCGGGCAGTAATCCAGATCCCCGTTCCGAGCCGCGGCAAATTGCTTGGTTCTCTCGAGAAGCACCTCTGGGCCGGTTGTCTTGAAGCATCGTTCGATGGATTTCAATGCTGACTGCTTTCCTACCTTCAGGGGATAGGCGTCGTAAACCATCTCAGCCGTCACTTTCACCGTCTCAATAGCACCCCCTCCATTGGCCGCTTCTGGAATCTCCCCCTGCACCCCCTCTTCCTTATCCTTATCCTTATCCTTATCCTTTTCCTTGTCTTGTAGGCTTCGAAAGCCTTTCATGGTAGCCTTTGATACCCTTTGGAAGATTTCGTTGAAATCCCATCCTTTTTTGACGCAGAACTCCTCAAGGGTTAAGTCTCCTTTCTCAGAGTTGATTGACTTTGAGGTGGTTACGAGGTTGTGCAATTTATTAGATCCGTTCTTAGAGCGAGGAACTACATGGTCAGCAGCCGCCTCATCTTGAAGCAGCCGCTTCCCAGTGTAAACGCAGGTCATTTCGTCGCGCTCTAGGACTTTAAGCCGCGTGTAGTCGTCAACAGTGTTGCGGTAAGCGGCATTCTGATCGAGGGAATCAGGGTTAAGGCCATGTTTTTCAAGGGCAATAAACGCCGGCATGTGGGGCTTGCAGTCTTTGGATAGTTTTCCGTACTGGAACTTTACGAACCCACGGATCAGGAACTTTCCGGAATCTAATCGCTCAACCCTGCGGCCTAGCTCTTCGACGTGCTTGGGCTTGATCTCCAGCCCGATCTTGGCAGAGAACAGCTTAAAACTCACATCCACAACTCCAGCGTGGTCGCAATGGTCACAGATGAAAAGCCAGAGGAGCTTTGCTGCTGGGGACAGTTCGAAGAACCAGGGGTCGTCCCATTTCTCCGTGGCAGTGAATCGTTTCATCGAAGTAGAGAATCCCGGCGGGACGCAGACCGTTCCGGAAACGCGCATCCGAGCTTCAACCGGGAAAAAATCCTCAACGCACTGGCCGGCGTTGGAAGCGGGCGGCACTGGGGCATCTTGCGATGCAGAAGTTGACCCACGTCGCCAGCCAGCGCGTTGAAGATTCTATGGTTCGTCATAAGTGCCAAAGCTGCCGGCTTCCAAGTCGGCGTATTGTCGGGTGTTATGCGGTAGGTGAACACTCCATTGCAAGTGGAAATGATTTCTGGATCGAAAAACTTCCTCACACTGAATTGTGAGCGGTCTGTGAATAAGAAAACTGACGATCGCGAAGAAAAATGTTGACCGCGATTGAGTCTGGAAATAGTTTCACCTGAACTGATGAAGCCGGTCCTGATCGAATGTCCTACTTGCCATGGCTGCGGGAAAGCCCCCCTGGAAGGGGCGCTCGCGGAAACTCTTGAAGCGCTGAGAGCCATGAGGGTTGGATCCGCGATCGACGTACACGCTAAGCTCGAGGGGAGACTCGGGGTAACGGCAGTGAATAACCGGTTGGAGGATCTCCGTGCGTTGGGCTTGCTGATTCGAACACGAGACGGTCGTCGATGGGTTTACCGATACACAAAACTGAAATCATGAGCGAACAAAAATCATCCTTCCTGAATACGCCTGGGGATCAAAAAACTGAAGTAGTCGAGGCGCTGGTGCCGTCTGCGGTCGAGGCCCTGGAACGGGCGTCCGTCGATGTCCAGATTACCACGGCTCACAAATTCCCTCGGTCGCTCGAGTTGTTCCAGAAGCGGGCGCTGAGTATGGCAACTCTCGACGAGGAGACGGCGGAAAGCTGCATTTACAGCCGGCCGGTCGGCAAAGACCAAGACGGGAAACAGAAATTCGTCGAAGGCGCCAGCATTCGATTGGCTGAAATCGTTGCCGCTTCGTATGGCAACATCCGTGTCGCGGCGCGCCTGATTGAGCAAACGCCGCGCTACGTCAAGGCCGAGGGGGTGGCTCACGATCTGGAGTCGAACTACGCCGGCAAGTCAGAGGTCATTGAATCCACGGTGGACAAGAACGGCAGGCCGTTCAGCGAGCGCATGCAAATTGTCGTGGCCAAGGCAGTGCTGGCCAAAGCTTATCGCGATGCGGTTTTCAAGGTTGTGCCAAAAGCCCTGTGCCGGACAGTGTATCTTTCGGCGCTCAAAATCATCAATGGATCGGGAAAAACCATCGAGCAGCGGCGCGAGAAGGTGAAGGAATGGCTTCGGTCCATCAAGGTGGACGATGCTAGGGTGTTCGCCACTCTTGGTGTGAGTGGTTGGACTGATGTGGGAGATCGTCAGTTGGAATTACTGACTGGGATCAAGACCGCGATTTCCGACAACGATGCCACCATTGACGAAGCCTTCCCGCCGTTGTCGGCAGTTGAGCAG
>DASTOD010000227.1:0-3016 GCA_035762645.1 Binatia bacterium
TGAACTTCAGCATCTTTGAGTGCGCGCGCATCTGGCTTAGAAACCGCAGCCGCTCTACGATCCTGTGGTTCAGGTCAATCAGTTCTTCTTCGGTGAGTTTGTCGATATCAATCTTCATGACTAATCCTGCGTCCCAGTGAACATCCCTATCCAAAGTGACCACTCTAACTTTGCACCTAACCCGTGAAGCTCAGCCGTTGCTGTTGAGCGATCAGTCTGAAGCGTCAAAGTTAGGCTTCTTCTTGGGCCTCGCGTCGGCGCACGATGTTGAAAGTGGTGTCGCATACCGGGCAGGCGGCGTTGCCGCATAGATGCAGAAGCGCTTGTTCGACGAGCGGCTGATTTCCAACGTGTGTCCATTCGAGAATTTGATGCTCGGTTCCCTGCAGGCGATCCGGAGACGCGGGCGCGATTGCTTTCCTCAGTGCTTCAGGCTTCGTCACGTAGTCCTCGACTGCTGCGAAATACCCCTGGTTTCCAATCGCGATTAGTAAGGATCGGCCGCAATTCGGACACGTGAGGTCTATCTCCTGATTTGCCAGGCTTTCGAAGCACGACGACCAAAACCACTCTTGGATGAACGAAAGCCAAGCGGTTAACAAATAGATATAGTCAAGGTGACTCCAGCCGCCAGCCCGCAGGCTCTCTTCAGTGGCGCTCCGCAGCTTCGGGAGGAGTGGATACCACACCTCCCGCGACGCCTCGCCCGACAATGCGCCGTCTCGCGAGGAGATGATGTTTCCACAGAGGATTAGGGCCATCAAACGCTGCCGAGGGGACCACCGCGTTGCTGTCTCGGCGATAGTGGGAAGAGCGGCGAAGCTGGACGAATACACCGTTCCCTGATGGCAAATGCGGCCCCATAGCTCGCTCCACACCTCGGCATCGGGATCTGGTGTCAGCTCGTCTAACAGCCGGGGGATTTCATCGGCTGGTCCGTACGCATCTTCGAGTTTGGACCAATTCATCATCTACGCTGCGCAAGCCCGACGTTATGCCCCTGAGCCGTCACGGGAAATGGAATCTTGCCTTGGCAGAGGCGTTTAATGCTCCCGGCAACGCTCGTGTTTGGCCCCTAACGAGAGGCTGACCCGCTTGCGGATCATGCCGAAATTTATCCGGTAAACCAGCGGCGTTCAAGCTTTCCTTGTAGCACCTCTCCCGTCTTCCAGTCGCGTGACACCACCTGGTTCCCTGGCAAAGCCGCCACTTCGATAGGCTGTTTTCCGAGTTTTGCCCTGCGTTTGATCTTGAGACTGGAGGGATCGATTCCGACGACATCACCACTGAACGGACGAGCGACAACACACGCCTGTTCGTCCGGCGCGAACGAATAGTCGCCGATGAACTGCTGGGTGCCTGCCCAGGCTTGCTGCAGGCGCGCTCGCTTCGTGACCGCCCAGTTCGTCCTGTCGACGACCACAATCGTATCGTAGTCACTCGCCCAAAGCTCGGCCGCCGAGGCTCGAAAATAGAGCTTCGGATTTCCACCACGTCCCGCAAGATCGATTGCACGCGTCTTCTTGCCCGTCTCCAGATCGTGCATCACAAGTTGCGAACTGCGTTGCACCGACACCAGCGCACAACCCTCACCAGGAATCTCCAGGACACCAACGATGCCCTGGTAACCCTTGTCATAGGTATCGTCGTACCACTCAAGTCTCTGGACCTCGATTAGCCCGAGTGAGGGCGAGATCGAGAGCAAGACAAAGTCCGCCCATGGAAAGAAGCGGAGGTATTCAACGTAAAGGCGTGGGACCTGCTTCCAGCTGTCTGAATCGCCCGAGAGCACACTTTCGGATTGTGTGATGACAGCTCGCGCAATAGCCTGCGCCGGTTCAGAAAACCGGTGGACAGTGATTTCATACCGGGCACCGTCAAAGTGATGACCGACGACAAAATAATTCGGTTGGGATAAGTGCAAGGAGAGATATTTTGCTCCACTGCCGAGCGGAACCCGTGACTCCCTGCGCGCTGGCACGTCGTAAATCCACAGCGCGTCATGGTCCACCCATCCCATCGATGAGACGAGGACTGTTCGCTCAGAGTTGGCAATCATCAATATTTGGATAACGATCGAGCGGCGACCGCCACTTATCAGCGCTTGCCGAGTCCTGCTAGAGCTTCGTTCAAATAGCTCTGATCGACGTATTTTCCGGGCTCGGGCAGCGGCCCCTTGACACCGGTTTGCTCGGCATAAATACGGATATTGTACTTGAGCCCTTCCATGGTGACTTCGCCGTCGGGCGGCCAGAAGCGATTCTGCGTATAAAACTCCCAACCTTTGCGCGCGCGAGCGGGCTTGAGCTGCATCTCTTTGGCCAAAAAATCAATCGCGGCTTCTCTGTTTTCATGCAGCCAGCGGAGCGACTGCACCATGCCTCGCATGAAACGCACCATCACGGGACGGTTCTTTTCCGCCCAGCTTTTTCGCGTCGCGATGGCGTTGGTTTGAAAATAGGGCACGCCGTCCGAGAGCTTGCCGATGATATTGAAGCCGGCCTCTTCGGCGGCGTAATTCAACGGCACGGCGACGGTGGTCGCGCTGATTTGGCCCGACTGCAACGCCGCGAGGTTGGTTGCCGAGCCGCCGGCGATGATCAATAGTTTGTAATCGCGGGGGTATTCCAGTCCTTTTAACTTCAGCGCCTCGCGCAGCACCGTAATCGTACCGCCGGTCAATGACGCCGTGCCAAAGGTGGCCCCGCGCAGGTCTTCATAAGTCTTGATATTTTTCGCCGCGATGATGAACTGCGCCGTGCCGTTGATGACGCCGCCCGTGAGGATGAAATCCAGGCCTCGCTCCGAGGCGTCGATATACGGTTCAGCGCCTCCGGAGCCGATATGCAGAGATCCGGCGGAGAGCGCCTGAACAGTCATCGGCATCCCGCGCAGCAGCACCAACTGCACGTCCAGCCCTTGCTGTTCGAAGAAACCCTTTTTGGTACCGACCCAGAGCGGGCTGTAGCCCAGGGTTTTGCTCGATGCGCCAAGAAAGATTTTGGTCTTCTCCTGG
>DASTOD010000228.1:0-27509 GCA_035762645.1 Binatia bacterium
CCCGGAGAGACGGACGAGCAGTTCGAGAATTCCTTGGAGTATTTCGCTTCCCTGCCGCTCACCTATTTTCACGTGTTTCCCTATTCCTCGCGGCGCGGCACGATGGCGGCTTCTTTGGCGGGCCATGTTCCGGCGGACAAAAAGAAGGAGCGGGCGCGAAGAATGCGCGAGCTGGGAGAACACAAGAAAAGAGAGTTTTGGCGCCGGTTCTTGGGCGATGAGGTTTCGGTTTTGATCGAGGAAAAAATCGATCGAAAAAATGGCAGGCACCGCGGTTTCAGCCGTAATTATCTCCCCGTGGTCGTTTGCGGGACGGGAGATTGCGTCAACCGCGAGATCCGAGTCAGAATTAAGAGATTCGACGGCGGCTGCCTGCTGGGCGACGCGCTGCTCGGGGATGTCACCGTCGGGGGGGATCTTGCCGCGAACGGACAATAAACTCGGTCCAAAGAAGGAATCTCTGCTGGCCGTCCTGCAGAGAGAACTCGGGTACGTTTTCGGCGATCCATCACTCCTTGTGCGCTGTCTTACGCATGTCTCTCATAATCGCATTAAAAGCGACGGTCACAACGAGGTGCTGGAATTTCTTGGCGATGCCGTCCTCGACTTGGCCATCAGCGATCTGTTGATGCGCCGCTTTCCCGAACGAAGCGAGGGAGATCTTTCCAGGATGCGCGCCGCTCTCGTGAATTCCTCCACCCTGGCGGAGAAAGCGGCGGCTCTCAACCTGGGAGGCTTGATCCGGCTGGGCAAAGGCGAAGAGCGGAGCGGCGGCAGGAGCAAGCCTTCTATTCTCGCCGGAGCGTTCGAAGCTCTACTGGGCGGTGTCTACCGCGACGGCGGCTACGAAGCCGCCCGACGTCTCGTGGAGCGATATTTTGCGGCGGATGTCGAGGAGAAACAACTTGGCCAGCAGGACTACAAGACACGATTGCAGGAAATCAGCCAGATGCTGTTCCATGCCCCGCCTGCGTATCGACTGGTCGCCGAGACCGGACCGGCCCATGAAAGGCGGTTTGTGACCGAAATCGTCCTCGGCGGCAAAGTGCTCGGCAAGGGAGAGGGCCGGAGCAAAAAACAATCCGAGCAGGAAGCCGCGAAGCAGGCGCTGGAACAACTACAGGAAAACGGCAGCCTGCCGGACTAGCCCCCCTCCCTGCCGTTCGTGTGCGTTTCTTGATGTATGAGATTGCCGTCCCGCTGATTTTGTTCACTACGAAAAACGCGAAGCACACGAGAAATTCATTAGGATCATAGATATGCCGCGCCTTTCCAGCGACGTTCTAATTATCGGCGCCGGCGGCGCCGGGATGTTCGCGGCCATCGCCGCGGCGCAACACGGCGCATCGGTAGTTTTGCTCGACAAGAGCCTG
The DNA here is from genome assembly GCA_035762645.1 of Binatia bacterium. Taxonomy (GTDB): domain Bacteria; phylum Desulfobacterota; class Binatia; order UBA9968; family UBA9968; genus DASTOD01. The sequence goes on from DASTOD010000228.1 coordinate 1,374, forward strand.
GTGGGTCGAGGCGGCGCTACTGTGATGGCACAGATGACCGTGGCGGCGGCGCTCGGCCAGCAGGAACCGGATCACTGGACAATTCATCTCCAAGATACGCTTGGGGCGGGACGCGGTCTCTGCAATGAAGTCCTCGCCTCTTTGTTGTGCCAAGAAGGACCGAAGCGCATCTTGGAAATGGAGCAATGGGGGACTCGCTGGGCGCGCGAAGAGGGTCACATCAAGCAGGAGATCGCCCCGGGTCACAGCCGCCGGCGCTGCTGCTACGTTGATTTTCTCAACACAGGTCCAGCCGTTGCGGCAACGCTTCGCCGCAAAGTCAGCGAGATCCCCGGCATTCGCCGCATCAGCAACCTCGCGGCGGTTGAGATTGTAACCAGAGACGGGCGAAGTTTGGGCGCGGTGGGTGTTAATCTCGTCGATGGCGAAATCATCACCTTTCAAGCCAAGGCCGTAATTCTGGCCGCCGGCGGCTTAACCAAGCTCTACGCCAGAAACAGCGCCTCGGCCAATATGGGCGGGGAGGCCTACGCCTTGGCATTATGGGCAGGGGCCGAATTGGTGGATATGGAATTCGTACAATTTTTCCCTATCGGTCACTTGGCTCCTCGCCTGGTCGGAATGGACCCGATCATGTGGGATCCCTTCCGTTACAAACTCGGCGGTAAACTACTCAACGGTGAATTCGAAGAATTTATCGATCGCTACGGCGGCTCCGATTTTGGCAGGTATACGGCGACTCGCGACGTCGCTTCTTACGCTATCTTGAAAGAGGTCGAAGCCGGCCGGGGGTCGCCCCATGGCGGCGCCTACCTCGACTTTCGGCATGTTCCTGAAGCTGGCCTAAGGGCGGCCTTTGGCCCGGTCATCGACCGTTTGCTGGCCAACGGAATCGATCTGACAAAGACGCCGGTGGAAGTGGGACCGATGGCCCACTACCATATGGGCGGCATTCGGGTCGATGCTAAAATGGAAACTCGAATCCAGGGACTCTATGCTGCCGGGGAGGCGGTCGGCGGCGCCAACGGCGCCAATCGGTTGTCCGGCAACGCCATCACGGAAGCTTTTGTCTTTGGAGAACGGGCCGGACAGTCGGCGGCCGAGGGCGCGAAGAGATCATCGCCGCTTTTCGACGAGAAAAGCGCGGCCGCGGTTGCGGCTCGAGTACGCTCTCTTCGAGCGTCGCGATCCAAGGATGGACCGCCGCCGGTCGCACTTGAAGAGGAGCTGCAGATGCTCATGTGGGAAAAGGCGGGACCGTTTCGGACCGGGGACAAGCTTGCCGCCGCTTTGGCGCGCATCAAGCGCCTGCGACAAGAGCTGCCGAAGATCCCGGTGCGACGCCAAGAGTGCTTCAATCTCGATCTTCAGGAGTGGCTCGAGCTCCGTGCGATGCTCGCAACCGCCGAAACAGTCGTTGTCGCCGCGCTGGCGCGAACCGAAAGCCGCGGTGCACACCAGCGCGAGGATTTTCCCGAGACCAACAGCGCTTTTGAAAAAAATCAAGTGCTGGAGGTGACCGGTGGTGAATTGATCTCTACGTGGGTTCCCCCCGTGCGACTCGCATCGCGTGAGGCGATACAATGAGCGAGCGGGCGCCGAACAAGGCAGTGCTCCGCATCCGCCGCGGCGCGGCCAACCAGGAACACTGCTATGAGAGCTTCGAGGTTCCCTATGAGGAAGGCATGTCGGTCCTCGATGCGCTGCGCTGGATCCGTACGCATCTGGACAGCTCGCTCGCCATCCGCTACAGCTGCATCAACGCCAACGCCTGCAAAACCTGCATGGCGCTCGTGAACGGCGAGGTAGAGTACACTTGCATGGCCAAGCTGACTCCCAAGATTATCACTGTCGAACCTCTTCCCAAACGGCCGCTGATTCGCGATCTGGTGACGGACACAGTACCGGACGAGGAAAAAATTTAAGGCTTCGGTCTGTCAAACGAGCATGATCAACGCACGTAATCCAGACCCATCAATCGCGCGGGATTGGTGCAGCCGACCAGCTTGACCTCTTCTTTGGTGAGACCGCCCTCGTGAAGCATGCCGAGGAACATTCGCATCAGCTCCGCGGGATTGGGGCTGTAAGGGCGAAAATAGTCGGTGCTGGCGACCACCTGGCGGAGTCCGATGGCGCGCAGTTGTTGGACGACTTCGGGAGAGTCCATCCGTCCCGGCGCCAAAATGTTCCAGCAAACTTCCACGAAGGCCCCCAGATCCGCCGCCCGCTTCAGCGCGTCGGTGGGCGCGCCGATGATCTGGCTCTGCGCGTGGTTGATGACCATTCGATGAAAGCCCAGGTCCCGCCCCGCTTCGACAAAGGCGAGAGATTCCTGCCAGGAGACGTGGCCCATGCCGAGAGTCAGATTGTACGCTTTGCAGCACTCGACGAGTTCACGACCACGCGGCACCAGCCGTCCCCTATCGTCGAGAAAGTAATAGGCTGGATTTTCCATCGCGCCACAGTTTTTGTAGATCGATTTCAATCGATGGCTGAAGCCCTTGCGCTCGATGTCGTTGCGCGCGCTCCAGGTGGGGAGAAAAATCATCTTGCCGCCGAGCTCGGCGCACGATTCGATCACGCACGGATTCGGACCGCCGGCCGTAAGGTTCAAGGCAACGCTCGACCATAGGGTCACCTTGGTGTCCACCGACGCCAGGATGTACGGCACCACGTTGACGGTTGGCCACCAATGCGATTTCAAGACGAGCCCGCGCATCCCCAGGGCCGCCGCCTTCGGCAGCCATTGAAGCTCGGATTCGCGTTTTCGCTGTTTTGCGGAAAATTCCAAATCGATGTGGCAATGGACGTCGATGGCGCCTTCGATCAGCTCATCGTAGAGAGTCATAAAACGAAACCTCTTTCGCCGTTGCTCTTCGCATCATTCCCTTTCCTTTGTCCTCCCCTAGCTCGCTTTTCTCCCTTCGCAACAGCGCTTGTATTTCTTGCCGCTACCACAGGGGCACGGGTCGTTGCGGCCAGCTTGCCGGACGAAACTCTTTGCGTCCGCGGCGCGCACGATTTCCATGAGTCTTTCGGCCGGTTCGCCGGCGTCCATCAATTCGGCAAACTGTTTGAAATAGGGTTTGCTGTGAGTGAAGAAACGCTTCAGCCCGGCGCAAAGATAGTTCAGCCCCTCTTCGCCGTCGGGCGTTTCGATGAAGCGGTCTTTGGGACAGCCGCCGTTGCACATGCTCAAGACTTCGCATTGCCGGCAATAGCTCGGCAGGCTGGTCCATTTCTTTTGACCGAATTCACGCTGCGCCGGGTGCTCGATCATCGCCGCCAGCGTCTGCTCGTAGATGTTGCCGATTTTGTGCTGCGGCTCGACGTAATGATCGCAGGAATAGAAATCACCGTTATGCTCGATCACCGGGACGTCGCCGCAGGTCTCGCGGTAGATACAGAGCGCGTGCTCCATGCCCAGGAAAGGCCTTACCGACTCATCGAATAGTTGGATAAAGATTTTGCCGATATCGTGGCGCACCCATTCGTCGAAAATCGCGCAGAGGAATTCTCCATAGGCCGCCGCGGGAACCGAGCGGGACACCAACGTCCGTTTGGGATCATCGGCTCGCTCCACCAAAGGCAGGAATTGCAGATACTGCCCGCCGATTTCTTTAAAATAACGATAGACGGCGGTCGGATGCCTGACGTTCACATCGTGGACCACGCAGAGAAGGTCGACATGAACTTTGTAGCGTTTCAATAAGTGAAACGCACGCACCACCTGTTTGTGAGTCGGCTTTTGTCCTTTGGTGACCCGATAGTGATCGTGCAGCTCCTTGGGACCGTCGAGGCTGAGGCCGATATAGAAGTTCTCCCGTGCGAAAAGCTCGCACCAATCTTCGTCGATGAGCGTCCCGTTCGTTTGAATGCCGTTGATGAGTGTCTTGCCCTGTGGAAGATATTTCTTCTGCAGCTCGACCGCTTTGCGGAAAAAATCGATGCCCAGAAGCGTCGGCTCGCCCCCATGCCATGAAAAGCTGACGACCTCTGTGGGCGTCGCCTGGATGTGCTGGATGATGTAGCGCTCTAGGGTGTCGTCGCTTAACCGGAAGTTAGACCCCTTTGGATAAAGCTGCTCTTTCTTCAAGTAATAGCAATAGTGGCAGTCGAGATTGCAGATCGCGCCGACCGTCTTGACCATGATCTGAAATTCACGCGCCGCGGTTTCCAAAGCGATTACCTCCGGACGTCAAACCAGCTCCGATTACTCTGTAGCCCCCTCGATACGGCTTCTTCGAAGCCTACTCGGGAAACCGGAAGCCGAGTCCCCGAGTAGCCACGCAAGTGGCGCATCGAGGGGGTACGGCCCAACGGCTACTCGGCTTTAAGGCGACTCTACTCAAAAAAACCTCGGATGTCACCACCCCGTTCACTCATTGAATTTGACTCCCGCGAGCCCTTGCAACTATATTCTTCCCTTGCCTGCTCGCGCGCGAGCGACAAGCACCAACCAATTCATTTGAAAGGAGTTGACGATGGGTAGACCGAGAATCATCGAGTGGCCGGAGAAGGCAAAGATTGGCGTTACGTTTATCATTCCGTGGGAGGTTTGGCCGGAGAACTTCGCGACGAGAGAGTCGCTCCAGCGTCACGGTACACACCTGATTCCGCCGGCAAACGCAGTTTTCAAGAAAAACATGGCGGCTGTGACAGAAAGAGAATATGGCGATCGCGTCGGCATCTGGCGGCTCATGGATATGTTTGATCGCTACAAACTAAAAGTCACCTTCCTCATGAATGGCCTGAAGGTGGAGCAGTTTCCGCAGGAGTGCAAGGAATTCAAAGCGCAGGGTCATGAGTTCTCCTCCGAAAGCTATGAGCACGAGTATTCCTTCATGTACACGCGAGAGCAGGAACGGGACTCGATCCAAAAAACCGTCGCGGCTTTTGAAAAGGTCTTGGGGCAAAAGCCGACGGGATACCTTTCCCCGGGTCACGCCTCTACGCCCCATACCCCGGAACTCGTCGCCGAGGCGGGGTTTGTCTGGTGGGCCGATCCGCTCAATTCGGATAACCCGTACACCATCGAGGTCAAAGGACGGAGACTGGTGGTGGTGCCGTACAACGTGCCGGGATGTAACGATTATTCCACGTACGGCGCTGGAAGAACGCCGCGAGATCTATTGCAGATCATGAAGGACCAGTTCGACTATCTCTATTGGGAAGGCGAGCAAGGCGCGCCGAAATTTTTTGCCTTTAACTGCCATCCATTTGTCTCGGGTGTTCCGTTCCGGACAAAGATCATCGAGGAATTCATCCGCCACGCGCAGGGATTCCCCAAAGTTTGGTTTGCCCGTCGTATCGAAATCGCCAATTGGTGCCTGGAACAAGGCTACTGATGAATCAGAAACTAACGATGAGAGGTGAGAGATAAATAGGGGATTAGCCGCTATTCAGGAAAGACGGTTAGAGATCGTACACCGGGGTGTGAAGCGCCACGTGCTTGCCCTGAGCTATGGCGCTGACGATGTCGGCCCGGCTCACGATGCCCAAGACCCTGCCGCCGTCCATGACGGGCAGTCGTTTAATCTTATGCGTGGTCATCAGCTGAGCAATCTTCTCGACTGGCGTCTGTTCGTCGACGCTAATGAGTTTTTTGCTCATGATGTCGCGCACGTTTTTCCCTCTTTTCGCCACGATGTCGGACTCCGAGACCACGCCGATGATTTTGCCGCTCCGGTCGGCGACGGGCGCGCCGCTGATCTGGTTTTTGATCAAAATCATCGCCAGGTTCTTGACGCTGGTTGCCGGGCTTACGGTGATCACGTCTCTCGTCATGATGTCCTTGGCAATCATATCTGCTCTCCCTTCTACAATCCCTTTTCCGCCATCAAGGCGGCGAGATCGCCAACGCGGCAGCTATAGCCCCATTCATTGTCATACCATGAGATGATCTTCGCCATCTTGCCTTCGAGAACCACGGTCGAAAGAGCGTCAACGATCGAGGATGCGGAATTACCACGAAAATCGCTGGAAACCAAGGGCTCGTCGCAGTAGGCGAGAATGCCGTTCAGTTTCCCCGCGGCGGCTTTCTTGAGCGCGTCGTTCAAATCTTCGACCGAAGCCGATTTCTTGAGATCCGCCACCAAGTCCACCACGGATACCGTCGAGGTCGGCACCCTGAGCGACAGACCATGGAGCTTGCCCTTAAGCTCGGGCATCACGAGCCCGATCGCTTTGGCCGCGCCCGTCGTCGTTGGAACGATATTCACGGCGGCCGCGCGAGCGCGGCGTAGGTCCTTGTGCATGAGATCCAGGATTCGCTGATCGTTCGTGTAGGCATGCGTGGTCGTCATCAAACCGCGCTCAATGCCGAACTGCTCATGCACGACCTTGGCCACAGGCGCGAGGCAATTCGTCGTGCAGGAGGCATTGGAGACGATGTGATGTTTGCGCGGATTATAGCCGGAGTCGTTGACTCCCAAGACCACCGTAAAGTCTTCATCCTTGGCCGGCGCCGTGATAATGACTTTTTTGGCTCCGGCTTCTAGATGGGCGCGAACCTGCGCCGCCTCGGTGAAAACCCCGGTGGATTCAATGACGATATCGACGCGCAGTTGTTTCCATGGCAGCCGCGACGGATCTTTTTGATTTAACACGGCTATGTCTTGGCCGTCGATCCTGAAGGTCCCTTCTCCCACGTGCACCTTGCCTGGGAAGGGGCCATAGGTGGAATCGTAGCGAAACAGGTGCGCGTTCGTGTGAAGATCGGCCATGTCATTGATCGCCACGATATCGAGATCATTATGGTGCCGCTCGAACATGGCCCGCACACTTAAACGCCCGATGCGCCCAAATCCGTTAATGGCTACTCTCGCACTCATTTATCCTCCCTTCCGAAAACGCAAAGGGCATAGCGCATGGCGCCTAGCAGGGAGTTTGCTGGAAATACCGCACGTAGCGAAAGGTGGAAGCAGACCCAACTTTCTGGATGCCCATGGGCTTTCTGCTTTTGGGCTCTGCGCCATGCCCTTAGCGCTTTGCGTATAGCTTTGTCGCCGTCATGAACCGACGAGATGCTGAAATCTGGAACGGAATTCGTCCGGCGAGCACCGTTTGCTGGGGCTCGAAACTGCCTGGGCCAAGAGCCCGAGCTTTTCCGGATCATCGAAATCTTCCTTCTCCAGGCGGATCATATACTCGCGCGCAATCTTATAGGAGGGCTTGGCGACATCGATCAAACGGATCCGGGACTTTCCGGTTTTCGGATCGAGTAGCTCGGTAAAGTCCCGATACTGAAGCTTGCCGTCGACGAGGCAGACCAGCGCGCCGTTCAGATTTGCCGATTCTTCTCTGTGACCCAGCAGGAACTCCACGGCTCCATATCCCAGAGTGCGCACATATTCGCAGTCAAAAGCGATCGGCGGAGCCGAACGCACCTCATAACCGATATTTTTATGGACGATTGTGATAGGAGCGCCGCGCGCGGCAAAGCGTTGCTCCAGGAGCGTTTTCAGGATGTAGGCCAGGTCCAGCTCCGCCAAGCGCAAGTGACCGTAGCTGTCGTGGGTGATGCGGACACCCTTGATATTGGAAAGCTCTTCGGCGGGCACTTTTTCGAGCAAGCCTTCCGCGATCACCGCCACCCCGTCGGCTCGATTCCATAGAGCGTTGCGCTTGAGAATGGCGCCCTCGAGGATGTCGCAGACCGTTTCCAGATGCACCGGCCCGCGAAACTCCTCCGGAATGATCGTCAGCGTCGCGCCGGATGCCTTCCCGATACCGAGCGCGAGATGCCCCGCCGCTCGACCCATCACGACAATGAAATACCAGCGACCGGTGGTGCGCGAATCCTCCATCAGGTTCTTAACCAGCTCGAACCCGAGTTGGCGGGCCGTCTCGAAACCAAAAGTCGGAATCTCACCGGGCAACGGCAAGTCATTGTCAATGGTCTTGGGAACATGGCAGACGCGCAGACGACCGGAAGCCTGCTTCGCAACCCGGCTGGCGGCGAACATAGTATCGTCGCCGCCGATCGTTGCCAGGTGACCGATATCGAGCTTGCCCAGACTTTCTATGACGTGCTTGAGGTCTTCCTCTTTCTTAGTCGGGTTGGCCCGGGAAGTTTTCAGAATCGAGCCCCCTTGGAAGTGGATGCGTGAGACCTCGTCATGGTTCAATTCTTTGACATGGCTGGTGTCGCGTTGCATCAGCCATTGAAAACCTTCAATAATGCCGATGACCTTGTGCCCTCGATTGCGCGCCTCCAACGTAAGGGCACTGATGACACCGTTGATGCCCGGCGCGGGCCCGCCGCCCACAAGCACACCGACATTGTCTTTCCGCCCGGTCGTGAATTCTGTCGTTTTCTGCATAATCGATAACCCGCCTCTCTTTCCCAATATTACACTTCGATAGTTTTGCCTCAATGGATGGGCAACTCGGGTAGATATTTTTGTCTGAGCGAGCCCGTCCAGGTGCAATGGGGTCTGTGCCTGCACGCCGCTCTTATCCGATGAACTCTCTAGCGGTTTTGCAAAACCGCGAACGACCGGATGCTCGATCCGCACATTTGCGAAAAGCTCCCGCCTGTTGAGCGCGAGTTCTTTGAAAAAGCGGCGGTTTGATCATGGCATGGCAGTTGCCATTGATTCAAGTAAGCGCCGTTGGGCATGAATAGAAAGGGAGGCATCATGAAGACAAGCGAAGAAACTGTGATTATAGAGGAGCCCCGCATCACGCGACTGCTCTTTGGCGATGCGCGCTTTGGCTGGGCTGTCTAAGAGGAAACTCGAAAGTAATTTTTGCGAAAAAGGACCGGATGAAAGGAGAGAGTCATGGACGAGATCGGCACTATGGCGATGTTCGAAATGGGTTTTGTCCCGGTTGCGCCGGGTGAAATATCCCCAGTTGAGCGCTTGCTGAATGAATTCGAAGCGCACGAGGCAAACGAAGAGAAGTCGATCGAGCAGTACCGGAAATTGCTGGCCGAGCTGCCGAATCCGGTGGCAAGATTTCTCTTGCAGCTCATCGTTTCGGACGAGGAGAAGCATCGCGCGGTGATTCACGCGATGATTGCAACCTTGAAGGGCAGCCTTTTGTGGACCCGGCGTGCAGGAGCGCTCGAAGGCACGGCGGACCTCGCCACGACCAACGGCCGGCTGCGCGCGACCACCGATGAATTCATCGCGCTCGAAAAACAAGGAATTCAGGAGTGCAAGACGTTGATGAAGGAGAGCAGCGGCTATTACCACGGCGTATTCAAGCTTCTTTTGGATTCAATGATCAGAGATTCGGAAAAGCACATCGAGCTGCTTGAGTTTCTAAAGGAACATTTGAAATAAGCCAATGGCCGGCAGGGAAGCTTTGCTTTTAGCCGGCCTTGAGCCTCTCGCGCTCCTCTTCACAGCCAAAACAGAATTCCGCCGCAGGGTCACTCTCTAGCCGTTCCGCCTCGATGGGTTCGCGGCAGACCAAGCACGCGCCATACCGATTTTCGCGGACGCCACCCAGTGCCCTGTCGATCTCATCCAGCTCGTCCAGATACCATCCGGTCAACCGGTCCAAGAGGGCGATTCTACTTTCATGGGCGGCATCGTCGAGCCATTCGGTGTTTTCTTCGACTTCCCGCTGCTGAAACTCGATATAGCGCAGCGTAGCCCCAATCTCTGCTCTCCTGCGCCGAAGCCTCTCCGACTCTGTTGCGGTCTCCTGCATGATTCGCGTCTCCTTTCCGCTTGCCTGGTTTTTTTCGGCAGTTCCAGAACCTAACCCGCAAGAACGATGCCATAGACTGCCAAAGAATACTGCCGAGTTGTGAACTGTCGGGGCGAGGAGCCTGCTCGGTCCATTCCTACGGCTGGCAATTCAGCTGCCATGGCCTTTCAAACTTGAGAAAATCAGGAAAGACGAGAACAGGTATTACGCGTAGCCGCCTGCTTTATTCAATGTCGGCGATCTTGCGTATGCCATCGCCCCAATCTTCGACTTTGAAATCTTTAAAGTTCAGCACGAGAGGCTCTTTTTCTTCGACAAAGATCATTTTTTTACGGTGCTCCAAGAGGAAGGAAATCTTGAGCAGCAGTGAATCGTCCCGAATATCTAACAGAGTGACTTTCTCTTCAAGATAAGAATATTCTTTGTTCCGAAGGATCTCCTTCACTCGATCCCTGCTTAAAATCTCTTTGGCGCCCAAAAACCCAGCCATAAGTCTCCTTTGTTTAGAGAGTATGAGAGTTGCGGGTTTCGAGTCTCGGGTCTCGGGTTCAACTCGAAACTCAAAACTCGGAACGCGAAACACCCGAGGTCTCCGCTCGCCTTATCCCAAACGTTCGACGTATCTCAGAACATCGGTGGTCGTAACCAATCCGACAAGCGTCCCTTCGCTGAGGACGGGGACGCACCCGATTTTTTTAGCGGCCATGAGATGCGCGGCATCCTTGATCTTGGTTTCCGGGGCCACCGTGATCACCTTTTTTTTCATCACATCTTTGATCAAGACGCTCTTCAGCAGCGCCGATTTCTGTTTATGCTTCAGTCCAAAAATCTCCGCGGCCGCGGCTCCCATCAGGTCCCGCTCGGTCAACATACCGACTAGTCTGCCATCCTCGGTTATCGGAATATGCCGAATGCGGCCGAGTGAAATGACGTCATTGGCCAAATCCAATGTATCCTCCGGCTTAAGCGTTACCGGCGAACTCATCATAATCTCCCGCACCGCGTCTTCTTTGCCATTCTTCATATTCGTGCTCCTCCTGCGCAATTTTTCAGCCTTCCTGCAGTTGGTTGAGAAAAGAACGCAGCACATCTACATAGGTCACAATGCCGACCAAGCCTTCGGCTTGATCGACCACTGGGATACCGCCGATCTTTTCATTGATTAAGAGTTCCACCACGTCCTCAAGATCGTCTTCTGGGGAAACGGTGATCGGCTCCGTCGTCATAATTCCGCCGACTTCGGTATTGAGGGCTCTTTCTCTTGTCTCGGGACTTTCCGCCAGTGAGCCGCTCAAAAACGACCGAATATCTCGGTCCGTCACTATGCCTACCAGGTCTCTGTCTTGAACGACGGGGATTTGGCGGATATTGTTTTCCGCCATCAGTCGATCGGCTTGACCGACGCTTTCCCAGGCCCCCAGCGTCAATGGATCCCTAGTCATCACGTCGGCAACTTTCATCCCGTTATACCTCCGTGCCGCTACTATCATCGCCATCCTCCCGCTCTGCGTTTTTTAACGCGTCCAATTCGGTCCTGCTATTCTTTCAGCAGAGCACGGTTTGTGCCAACCACGACCAAAATATGCGTCGGATTTACGATGACTTATAGAAAACTTGCGCGCCCTTGTTCTCATATTTGACAAATAATCGACCTTATTCCCGCAGTGACGAGAAAATTGACTACGCGGGCAAGCCGCAAAATCCGCCTGAGAGCCCGATAGAGGCACGGCTCTTGCGAAGTTGGTTGAAGCGAGTTCCTCTTGGCTTAAAAAATTTTTCGTTGCATAGCGTAGGGGTCTTTCAGCCCAAACCGTGGAGTAATAATATTGATTGTGAGCGGCATGAAAATCCTTGTAATCAACTGCGGGAGCTCGACGGCTAAATTTCAAGTGATTGAGACGGTTTCCAATGCGGATCAAGACCGCAAGCTGGCATCCGGTCTGGTGGACCGGATTGGGGGCCGTTCGGTTTGCACGTTCACGCGCCCTGGCGGCGAGGTCGAACGAAAAGAGGTTTCCATCGAAAATCACGAAGAGGCGATCGAACAATTTGTCGACTGGCTCGATTCAAACCGCCGCAGCGGTCTTGGCGCCGGACCAATCGAGGCCGTCGGCCATCGCGTCGTCCATGGTGGAGGGGCATTTACGTCCGCCGTACGGATCGACGACGACGGTGTCGCCAAGATCGAAGCGTTCAACGACCTGGCGCCGCTGCACAATCCCCCCGCGCTGAGCGGTATTCGCGCCGCGCGAAAGCTTCTGGGATCCTCTATTCCCATGGTGGCCGCGTTTGACACCTCATTCCATCACACCCTTCCCGCGGAAGCAGCCACCTACGCCATCCCGTGGGAGCTGTCCAAGAAACACCGCATCCGGCGCTACGGATTTCACGGTCTGGCGCACCAGTATTCCGCTTGGCGATACGGGCAGCTAACCGGAACCCCGAGCGATAAGATCGATCTGGTCACGCTACACCTCGGCAACGGCTGTTCGGCCGCTGCTGTTCGTGGCGGCAAGTCGGTCGACACCTCTATGGGATTTACTCCTCTCGAAGGGCTCGTGATGGGAACCCGGAGCGGCGACCTAGATCCGGCATTGATCAGCTATCTCGCTCGAAAAGAGGACGCGAGCGCGGAGGAGGTCGAGCACTGGCTGAACCATCGGTCTGGGCTGCTGGGCGTCTCCGGCCGGTCCAGCGACATGCGGGACCTGATCGCCGCCTATGACGAGGATCCCCGTTGCCGTCTGGCCGTGGACATCTTTTGCTATCGCGCGCGGAAATACATCGGCGCTTATCTAGCGGCTCTTGGCGGAGCCGACGCGGTGGTCTTCAGCGGCGGGATTGCAGAGAAGGCGCCGTCTATCAGAGAAAGCATCTGCACCGGTATGAACTGGTGTGGAATCAGAATGGATCCCGACAAGAATCTCGCTCTCGACGGTCGCGACGGCACCATCTCGCCGGCGGATTCTGCGATTCAGCTCTACGTCATTCACACCGACGAGGAAGCCATTATTGCCCGCGAGACCGCTCGTTTGCTCTCTGCCACGCAAGGGTAACGCCAATGCTCGAGAGGAGGTCTGCATGAGCGCACCGGCTGAGTATTTTCGGAACAGACCGCAAGCGGAGGCGAATTTCACGGAGGCGGATCGCCAGCGGCTCGCACGTTATCGCCGGGCGGTCAACTATCTTTCCGCGGCGCAAATTTATCTGAAAGACAACCCGCTGCTCGACAAGCCCCTCCGCCCGGAACATATCAAAGATCGCTTACTCGGCCACTGGGGCACAGCGCCGGGCATCAACCTGATCTATGCTCATCTGAACCGGCTGATCTTGAGCACCGACGCGAGCATTCTCCTGATTACGGGACCCGGACACGGGGCGGCCGCCAACCTCGCCAACATGTATGTGGAAGGAAGCATAACCGAATATTTTCCGGAGCTGACACAGGACCGCGAAGGCCTCGGGCGGTTTATAAAAGCCTTTTCGTGGCCCGATGCTTTTCCCAGCCACCTCTTTCCCGGTTATCCCGGCGTGATTCACGAAGGCGGAGAGTTGGGTTATGCCCTGGCGACCGCATTCGGCGCCGCGCTGGACAATCCGGAGCTGATCGTCGCCTGCATTGTCGGCGACGGCGAAGCCGAAACCGGACCGACGGCGGGAGCATGGCACAGTAACAAGTTTCTCAATCCCAAAACCGATGGCGCGGTTTTGCCCATTCTTCATGTCAACGCCTTTAAGATCGCCAACCCCACGATCTTCGGCAGCATGAACGATGACGAAATCGGCGCGCTTTTCTCGGGCTACGGCTACTCCGTGCATCGGGTCGAGCTGAGCAGTGAAATCGATCGAGACATGAGCAAGTCTGTGGGCGCTGCCTATGACGAGATTCGCGCTATTCAGAAAGCCGCGCGATCGGGTAATACCGTCGAGCGCCCGCGCTGGCCGGTGATTATCCTGCGCACCCCCAAAGGCTGGACGGGCCCGCGCGCCGTCGACGGTATCCCTGTCGAGGGTTCGTTTCGCGCGCATCAGGTTCCCGCAAAGGACGCCAAGACAAATCCGGCGCATCTACAGGTGGTTGAAAATTGGCTCCGCTCGTACAAGCCGGAGGAGCTTTTTGACGAGAACGGCCGGCTCGGCGAAGACATTCGGGCTCTCTGCCCCAAAGGAGGTCGCCGCATGGCCATGAACCGCCATGCTTTTGGCGGCGAACTTCGCCACGCGCTCAAACTGCCGCAGCTGGATCAGTATGGGATTGATCTCAAGGCGCGCGGGCAAAATCACATCAGCAGCGTGGAGGAGCTGGGTAAGTACCTGCGCGATGTTATCAAACTGAATGCTGACGCGCGCAATTTCCGCGTTGTTTGCCCCGACGAGCTGGAATCGAACCGGGTCGGCGCGATTCTTGAAGCGACGGATCGCCAATATATCTGGCCACTGCCAAAAAACTCCGAGCACATCTCCAGCGACGGCCGCGTGCTGGAGATCCTCAGCGAGCATAACTGCCAGGGTTGGCTGCAGGGCTATCTTTTGACCGGCCGCCACGGCATTTATCCCTGCTATGAGGCGTTCATTTCAATCGTCGATGGCATGATGAATCAGTACGCTAAGTTTCTTAAGTCTTCGCTGGAAATATCATGGCGGAAGCCGATCTCGTCGCTGAATTATTTGCTCACTTCAGAGGCCTGGCGCCAGGAGCACAACGGCTACTCGCACCAGGGGCCGGGTTTTATCAACAACCTGCTGACAAAAAAAGGCCATACCTATCGCATCTACCTGCCGCCGGACGCCAACTGCCTGATCCACACGATCAAGGAATGCTTGACCGTCACCAACAAGATCAATCTGATCATCGCGGGCAAACAACCGATGCCCCAATGGTTGAATTGGCAGGAAGCGGCGGATCACTGCCGTATCGGCGCATCGGTTTGGCGTTGGGCCAGCACCCACGAGGGCGAAGATCCCGAGCTGCTGCTCGCCTGCGCGGGTGACAACCTGACCTTGGAGACGATGGCAGCGGCGGACATCTTTCGTCGCGAGGCGCCCGAGTGGCGCATCCGTGTGGTCAATGTAACCGATCTTTTGGTATTGGGGATCCCGCAGAAGTATCCCCATGGCCTGGAAGAGGAGCGGTTTCGGCGCCTTTTTCCTCTTGGCTGTCCGGTGATCTTCAACTTTCACGGCTACACGGCGGCGCTCAAGCAGCTGCTGTGGGAGCGACCCGATAACGAGCGCTTCGATTTGAACGGTTACCGTGAAGAGGGGACCACCACGACGCCGTTCGACATGCATATCCACAATCGGACCAGCCGCTACCATTTGGTCCTGCAAGGAGCGCAAAAAATTGCCGCGCGTCATCCCAAGGCGGCGGCGAAGGCCGAGGAGTTGATCGTGAAGTACGAGCGTAGGATCGCCGATCACGGAGTGTACATCCGGCGCGAAGGCGTAGATCCGCCCGAGATCGCCGACTGGAGGTGGAACGAAGCCTCAAGTCAGATCAACGGCGGCGCGGTAGATAAATTTTGACCAGGAGGATTTCATCATGTCTGAAGAAAAGGGAACTTTTTTCGAAACCGAAATTCGCTGGGTGAGCGCGCGAGAAGGCCGGCTCGAGGCCAAGGGGTTGCCGCCGATTTCGGTTGATGCGCCACCGGAATTCAAGGGCAGAGGACAAGGATGGTCGCCGGAGCACCTGCTGGTCGGTTCCGTGAACAGCTGCTTGATGCTCACGTTCGTCGCAATCGCCGAAAACTCAAAGGTGCCTTTAGCCAGCTTTAGCTCGGCGGCGACAGGCAAGCTGGAGAAAGTTGAGCGAGCGGGTTACCAGATCACCGAGATCGTTATCAAGCCGAGAGTTGTTGTCACTTCACCGCAGGATCTCGCCCGGGTCCCGAGAATGTTGGAAAAAGCCAAGGAGAATTGCTTCGTCTCTAACTCGCTCAAGAGCGCCGTAAAGCTCGAGCCTGAGATTTCTCACCAGTAGACGCCGCGTCCCGCCGGAAAAGGCGGTTCTTAATTTCTCCAATGCGCCGGTCTTTTTTTCTGCGTCGCAATGGTCTATGGTCTATGCGGTGATCCGCTTCGGCTTCCACGGCTCCGACACCGCACAGCCTTGAGAACCCCTTGCGCTGAAAATTGAACAGTATATTTTATTATACTAGGTCTGGCGTTCGCCACAATTCGTCCTGATACACCGGGTGGTTCTTAGATAAGCTCCTCGCCGCTCGCGTCCACCCAGAAAGGGGTTAGCGTCATGTTCGGACGGCTGCATGGAGATTATTTCATTATGGCCTTTCCCAGCTTCGATACCGCTACCAATCGCTGGGCTCCCCACGCCGATGTCAGCTGGAATCATAAGTCTCCATCGCGTAATTTCGCGTTTATCAGGTTTCCGGATCGCTTCAAGACAGAGGCGGAAGCGATAGCGTTCGCGTTGGATATGACCGAAGCCTGGATTGATAAACACACACGACGCCTGCATAGCCACCACTTGGGTTCGGAACGCGGGCAGGTCATCGATGCAGTGGATAATTTGAAAAAAAGTCTAGCAAAAGCAGCTCTCAAGCACATTCAGGTACGTCCGACAGCTACGCCACCAGGCATCGAAAAGGCGTTCACTTTTGATCAGTTCAAGTCGGCTATCGCGCGGAAAGGACTCCATATAGGCGAGGAGACCTTGCGGAAGAGCTATGCCGCTTTGGTCGAGCTGCGCCGGCACAGCCACCTGTCCTGGACCGAGGCGAGACGAAAGGTGGAAGGCTCTAAACCCGATGTTACGACGGTGCAATCACCGATTCGGCGAGGCGCGAGATCTGCGAGAATACCCCTCACCGAGCGCGAATGGCGCAGAATTGGATGAGAATCGTCATTGGGGTTGGGAATTCACGGCAGAGACGGATCTCGTCGTGACGAAGGAGGGATAAAATGACGATCGGAGTCGTATCGATCGGGATGATTCTTTTGGCGATCTGGTTGATTCTAACGGGCCTGATGTCCCTCGTCCGCTTGGCAATCCCGAACCAAGCGATGGGTATTCTGGCAATCGTGACGGGAATACTGCTCCTGGTCGGGAGATAATCAATCGTCACGCCTTCTGTTAGTTCTATCCTCTCATAAGGCGCCGCAGGCGCTGTCCCTTACGATTCTTTTTTGATCTTAAACTTTCCGGCGCGCAGCGCCTGAACCATCCGTTCGATGTGATCGGCGCCGGTGGTTTCGAGAATGAGTTCGACTTCGGTTTCGCCGATGGCCACCTGCCCGAAGCCGCGCATTTGACTGATCTGCAGGATATTGGCGCCCAATTCGCCGACGCGCTGGGCCAATTGAGCAAGCGATCCGGGCCGATCCGGCAGCACCACGGAGACGCGCGTCAGCCGGCCGTCTTGAATCAACCCTTGCTCAATGATGCGCGATATCAAATTGACATCGATGTTGCCCCCGGAGACGATAAGCCCGACCTGCTTGTGACTGAGCGCCACTTTGCGGTTGACGAGTGCCGCCAAGGCAACGGCCGCCGCTCCTTCAGCCACCGTTTTCTCAATCTCCAAAAGCAGTAGCACGGCGTTGGCGATCTCGCCTTCGCTTACCGTGACGATTTCATCGACGTGTTGTTTCACCAGAGCGAGAGGCATCTCGCCCACCGCGCGCACGGCGATGCCATCGGCGAGAGTCGTTGCCGGCGCCAGACGGACCGGCGCGCCCTTTTCCAACGCCGCCTTCATCGCTGGAAGGGCTTCGGCTTGAACGCCGATGACGCGCATTTTCGGATCGAGTGTTTTGAGCGCCAAGGCGACGCCGGCAATCAGGCCGCCACCGCCGACCGGAACAATGACGGCGTCCAAATCCGGGTGTTGCTCGTAAAGCTCCAAGCCAATAGTGCCCTGACCGGCAATCACCCGGAGGTCGTCGAACGCATGAATGAACGTCAGCCCCTCTTTCTGGCTCAACCGGCGGGCCTCGGTGAACGCCGCATCGTAGTCGGCCCCGTAAAGCAGCGCTTGCGCGCCATACTGGCGCACGTGGCTCACTTTGATCAACGGCGCATGAAGCGGCATGACGATTGTCGCCGCGATATTCAGCCGCCGGCTATGGAAGGCGACGGCCATGCCGTGATTGCCGGCGCTGGCGGCGATCACGCCGCGCTTGGCCTCGTCCGCCGTGAGAGTCATCAAACGGTTGAGTGCGCCGCGCTCCTTGAAGGAGCCGGTCATTTGCAAATTGTCGAGCTTGAAAAAAACCCGATTACCGCTCAATTGGCTGATCGTCTCGGAGTAGGGAAAAGGAGAAAGATAGATATGATTTTGGATCCGTCGGCGCGCTTCTTCGATATCGGCGAAAGAGATCATCTTGCCGCAACGTTAGAATGAATGGGTCGTGCATGCAAGGCGAACGCCGCCTGCTTTCACTTGCTAATTCCGAAGGGCGGAGGCATTGTGAGACATGCCGGGTGGAGAAATTTTGCGAGGTGCCATGAAAGCCCGCCGCACTAGCACGCAGGCCGACGTTGAGCGTTATCGACAGAATTATCTGGTCGAGATGGACGGCATCGCGCTCTACCGCTCGATGGCCGCCGCCGAGAAGGATCAAAAGCGAGCGGCCATCTTCAATAAACTAGCCGAGAACGAGGAGCGTCACGCACAACGCTGGGCGCGCCTCATCCAAGCCGCCGGGGAAGAAGTGCCCCGGCATCGCCCCACGGCGCGCGTGCGCATGCTGAGCTGGTTGGCAAGGCAATTTGGCACCCGAAGAGTATTGCCGATCATCAGCAGCCTCGAAGCGAGGGACGAGGCGGGATATCTGAACCAACCGGAGGCTGCGGGGCTGCCTGCCGAGGAGCGAGCGCATAGTCGCGCTTTGCGAGCGATGGAGGGCGGTCTCACGAGCTCGGACGCTATCGTCGGCGCCGAGCGTTGGCATGTCTTGTCGCGCGGCGGCAGCTTGCGGGCGGCGGTTTTCGGTATCAACGACGGCTTGGTTTCCAATTTCAGCCTGGTGATGGGATTTGCCGGAGCGGAGGCGCGCCCGGAATACGTGCTGCTCGCGGGCATCGCGGGACTTTTGGCCGGCTCCTTCTCGATGGCCGCCGGGGAGTACGTCTCGATGCGCGCCCAGCGCGAATTGTTCGAGCAGCAGATCGCCATGGAAAAACAAGAGCTGGAAATGTCTCCGAAAGAGGAAGAAGAGGAGTTGTCGCTGATTTATCAGGCAAAAGGAATCCCGGAACAGGAAGCCGCGATGGTGGCCCGGCGCATTATCATGAATCCCAAGATGGCGATTGATACCCTGGCCCGGGAGGAACTCGGTTTGGATCCTTCCGAGCTGGGTTCGCCCTGGCGGGCGGCGGTGAGCTCGTTTTTAGCCTTCGTCGTCGGCGCCTTCGTGCCCGTCGCGCCCTATCTCTTTGCCGGGGGCCAAATTGCGTGGATTGCAAGCGCTTTGCTGAGTTTTTTCGCCCTGTTCGGCGTCGGCGCGGTGCTGTCGATTTTTACCGCGCGCGGTCCCCTGACGAGCGGCCTGCGCATGGTCGTGATCGGCCTCCTCGCCTCGGCTATCACCTATTGCGTGGGATGGCTGCTCGGCGTCTCCATCATCGGCTAATTATTAGTTTCTGGCCCGGAATATTCATCGTGTTTCAGTTCAGGGAAAGCCGGGACGCTCCTCAAACCGGCACAATGCGCCCTTCGATAGGCGCTCCGCGCTACTCAGGGCAAGCCTTTCTTCCAATCGCACCGAGCCTCCTGAGATCTCTTTTGCGTTACCCCCTTCTATTTCTCCCCCCGCACGCGGGGGGAGACAAAAGAGGGGGGAGAGTTAGAAACGCACCAGAACACATATCACCACGGGCGTCTTGGTGCGCCGGCTTTCGTATCGTCCCGGCTTTCCTCTCTTCGTAGGCAGGCCGACACGGGGCGAGCCTTGGAAGCCGCGGTCACAGGAACGTGCAGGTTGAGTTCAGGCCCGAACCGGGGAATAACCACTATTGGAGTGGATCGGGTGGCGGCCTACAAGGCACAAGCTTATTGAGCGCGGCTGGAAAGGCTTGCCCCGTCGGCTCGGGAACACAGGGTCGGTGCTTCTCGGGTAGCCGTGAATAATCCCGGGCTGGGTTTTTGTTTCACGTTTCTGGTTTATTCTTTCATGCTTTCCAGAAACGCCTTTAAAGTTTTGCCCAGATCGCTGTTGTCCTGATAGCCCCTGAACCTTTCCGATCCTTCGCCGATGGCGGCGACGAACACCGGTTGATTGGTGTGTGTGCTTGTCAGCCAGTACGCCTGGGTGTTGTTGGCGATCATCATACCCAGAGCGTTTATCGTCGCATCGGTAAAAAGCGTTCGCGAGATCGGTTGTTGCTTCAGAATCGCCTCCCTAAATTCCGGGGCGAGGCGAAAACCTTTAAAATATTCCTTCATCACCGCGTCGATCGCTGCGCCGGTCGGCCGGGGTCCGAGCATCTCCGCCGCTCTTTTCAATGAAATCGGTAACGAATGAATTTTCTTTAGATCTTCGGTCGTGCCCGCCGCCTGATTGTCGCCCTTGGTGCTGCTGAGATCCTTCAGGGCCAACGTAAAGCCGACGCCGCCCGTTTCATGATCGGAGGTTACGATGATCAGAGTCTCACGCGGATATTTCTTGTAAAACTCGTAGGCCAGCCCCACGGCCCGATCGAACTCGCGAAAATCTCGAATCACCGCGGCGATGTCGCTCTGGTGTGCGGCCGTATCGACGTGTTCATTTTCAATGAAGAGGAAAAAACCGCGTTGATTGTTGTGGAGCAGGCGAATGGCCGCCTGGGTCATCTCGTAGAGAGAGGGTTCGGTGTTGGTGTCACGATCGATCTCGAAGCTCATATCCGCCGGGCTAAACAACCCCAAGACCCTGCCGCCCGGGACTTTTTTAAGCTCGCTCTTGGTTTCAACTTTCGCGTAGCCTTTATTTACGAACGCCGCAGTCACGTCAATCTCGTCGCCTAGGCGGTTTTCAGCCTCACGTTTGGCCACGAATTGGTCCCTGCCGCCTCCCAGCAGCAGGTCAGGTTGTTTTTCCAGGTAGCAATTCAAGATCGCCGCATACTGGCGCCGGCTCGGTACCTGGCAGAGGAAAGCCGCCGGGCTGGCGTCGTAGACGGTGCCATTCGTTACCAGGCCGATCCGCATGCCTTTTTCCTTGGCGATTTCCATCGCGGTCTTGGGAACCGTGCCGTCGGCGCACATGCCGAGCATGCCGAGCTTGGCTTTGCATCCGCTCGCCAAAGCGGTAGCGGCCGCGGCGGAGTCCGTGGAAAGCGAATTCGCCGGCTCGGTCGCCACAAGTCCCAGCGCGCCTTCCTTCATGATGTTGTCGGTGATGATCAGGCCTTCATTGTGCACCACGCGATTATATTGGCGGGTAATCTCAATGTGGGTGATACCGCCGCCATCGACGAGAAAGAAAAAGATATACTTGGGCCGCGGCGATGACGCTTGGGCGGGGGCATCAGGAGGGCTAAGGCGACCATGACAAGCCAGAACGACAAGAATAATCGCGCCTCCTATAATCCAATCGCGATAGAACCGATTTGGCATCGTTCTCCCTCTCATTTGTTTCTTGCGCCCTGGATAATGCCCTCAGGAGGAGAGTCGTTGGGCTTCCAGCCACAAGGAGAGGGCCAGATAGTAGGCTGGAAAAAACAGCGATCCCAACACAATGTAACGCGGTGGTTCCGGCAGGGCGTAGACGATGAAAAGAACCGCAATCGCCCAAAAAACGCCAAGGCCATTCGTCAGGGCGCGGTAGCGCGGGCTCCGGCTGGGGTAGATGTACCGTAACGGCACAAAAACAAGTACGGAAAGGACCAGAATCACAAAGGCGTTGATCCACAGAGGCGTCTTGAGGACATAAAGGTAGAGGACAACGACATTCCAATAGGACGGAAAACCCAGGAAAAAGTGGTCCGCCGTCTTAGCTTCTTTTTGGCAGAAGCCGTAGGCGCTGGCGATCAGGGGCAACGCCGCCAACCAAAAAGCGTCCTGCTGCGGCAAGAGATCGGCGCGAAATAAAAACCAGCAGGGAACGATGACATAATTGGCGTAGTCGATGATATCTTCCAGCCGATCACCGTCAAAGCGCGGAATTCGCTCCTTCACGCGCGCGGCCCTCGCCAGAGTGCCGTCGGTGGCGTCGATAGCGACCGCTATCGCCATCAGCCAGAGAGCCTGCTGAAATTTCAGTTGATCGATCGAGATGATCGCCGCGAAAGCGAGGACGGCTCCGAGAGCCGTATAGAGATGGACCAGCCAGGCGAGAATCAGACTAGCGGTCATCCATTTATTTATGTCGCAGAGGCAGCAAAGCTCGATCGGGATTTGAGGCGCCCGATCCAGGCGATCGAATTGGCATATTTCGATTCCACGGCGATTTGGAAGCGCTCCATCAGATCGAAATTCGCCATAAAGGCGATATCGGCAAGACTAAAGGGACCGGCAAGATACTCGCGGCCTTGCAGCTCTTTTTCAACGCGGTCGAAACATTTCGCGATTTCGGCTTTGGCATTGCCGATCGCATTCGCGTCTCTTTCAGCCTCCGGCTTGCGCATCTCCTGGATAAGCCTGACGAAAGGAGGATTGAAGTGAGTGTCGCGGAAGTCCTCCATCAGCCGAGCCCTGGCGCGGCCTTCGGAATCGTCCGGCATTAGCGGAGGGTAGGGATATTCGTCTTCTAAATATTCGTTGATAACCGTCGAATCATAAACAACGAATCCCTCGTCATCAAGGGCCGGTACTTGGCCGAACGGGTGAATCTTCAAATATTCCGGATTCTTTTGCTCTCTTTTGGTGAGGTCGACGTTCACTCGCTCGAATTCTAAGCCCTTTTCGATCAGGGCGATTCGAACCTTTCGTGAGTTAGTGGAATACGGAAAGGTGTACAGTTTGATCATCAGCGGCCATCCTCCTTAACTTTCACATACTAACACAAGGATCGCACCCCTGTGAACTATGAAATTGTAATTTTGAGCCTCAGCCAAGTTGTCGTTGGAGGGATACCCTACTAGCTCCTGGAGCGGAGCACAGCTTTCACGGTGACTGATTCCTTCCCGCGCCGGACCACGATCTCGACCTCATCTCCCGGCTTGCTATTTCGAAGCTGGTCCGTGAGATCTTCAAGGTTTTTGACTTCCGTCCCGGCGAACTGCACGATGAGGTCGCCCTCGCGCAGACCGGCGAGCGCCGCCGGGCTTCCTTCGGAGACCCCGGCAAGTCTTACACCCTCTTCATTTCCGCCGAAATCAGGAATGCTGCCAAGATAACTGCCGTAGCCTTGTCTCGCTCCTTCGCGTTGGCTCGGCGGCCGCGAGGGCAAGCTCACGAAATTCATCGCTTCTTTGCCGCTGGCGATCCTTTCGACGGTTGCCAGAGTGAGCCGGACGATTTTCGCCATGCCTTCGATATTTAATTTTTCCCATGTATCGGTCGGTCGATGATAGTCGGCATGAGAGCCGGTAAAGAAGTGAAATGACGGTATTTTTTTATTGTAAAAGGATATGTGATCGCTGCGACCGACGTTGTCTGATTCTATGAGGACCAGCCCGAGCCGGGTTGCCTGTTCATTGATAATCTCGCTCAGGCCGTGAGCGGATCTGGCGCCGAAAACCGTGACACGATTGTCGCGCAATCTTCCGACCATGTCGAAATTGATCATAGCCCTGGTGGCCGAGAGTGGGACGGGTGGATGATTGATGTAGTGCCGCGAACCATGCAGACCCAATTCTTCGGCCGAAAAGGCGGCGAAGACTATGGTCCGGGCGGGCTTGGACTTGGACCGGCTCAGCTGTTTCGCCAGCTCCAAGAGCACGGCTGTTCCCGATGCATTGTCGTCGGCGCCGTAATGAATTTGGCCTCGGGTCTTCGGATCGGGGGTGCCGAAATGGCCGAGCCCTAAGTGGTCGTAATGAGCGCCGACAACGATGGTTTCATCTTTCAATTTTGCATCGGATCCGGGGAGAATTCCGATCACGTTATCGGCACGGCGGTGAATCTCTTCCAGATTGACCTGAAGGGTGACTTTGGCACCGGCGAACGGCAGTGAGGCCGGCTTTTCCTCCCGGTCAATTTGCTGTTTCAGACGGGGGACGGAGATGCCGTATCGGTGCAGCCATTTTTCGACCACGCTGCGCCTGACCTGAGCTGCGATTAAGTGGTTTCCGCTCCGCCAAAGGCTACCAGACATGGAAATCAATTCTTTGTCGTCGTTTCCGGGCGTGTTCAGATCGACCAGGATCATCCCTCGGGCACCGTGATCACGCGCATTGTTGGCTTTGGCGCGCAGCGTTGCGTGAACGGAATAGCGTTGGGATTTTTGAAACGGACTGTTTTCGTTTTTGGGCGGCGGCTCGTAACGCAAGACCAGCACGATCTTTCCTCTGGCGTCGATGCCGGCATAATCGTCGTAGCCATAATCCTTGACGGTTATCCCGTAGCCGGCAAAGACCAGCTCCGCTTCGATCTTGCCGGAGGCGGACAGGCCGAGTGGAGTCCAGGCCTCGTTCAAAGGTAACGGTGCTTCGTTGGCGAGAATGAGACTGGTCGGCTGCTTGACGGCCACCCCCGTGGCAACGTCAAAGCTCTGCAGGTAGGTTCCGTCGGCACCGGCGGGGCGCAAGCCGTATTTGGTAAATTCGCTGGCGATATAGTCTCTTGCCAGCGCGGCTCCCGGCGTATCGACGCCACGGCCGGCAAGCTGATCGGAGGCCAGGTAGCGAGCATGCTCCCGCAACGCAACGGAAGTCGAATCAATTGGAGTTTTGGTTTCGAACGCCCAGCCGGAGAAACAGAACAAGGCGCCAGAGATGAGGAGGAGTGCGGCCAACCTCCGGCTGCCGATATAAAAACGATGAAATGAACCCTTCATAGCGCGATGCAGGTAGATTAGCAGAGACATTGAAGCGTTTGAAGAACAGGCTCCTGTCGTTCTGTTGCGGCGCGCCGAGCCACGCTTTTGCGCCAACCCTATCGGGTTGGTGTGACCGCCACCCGAACGGGTTTATAGACAGGACGGGCCGTGTTTGATAAAAATTCTGCCTGAAATCAGTGATACGCCGGCTGCACGATTAGCGCAGTGCAGTTCATCCGATTCCAGGGTGGGAGGTTAATTAAAATGACGATGGCAAAAATCGTTATCGTTTACAGTCAAGCTGGATGAGGCCCTTGTCACCGAGAGAAGGAGTTTCTTTCTCAAAAGGGCATCTCATTTGTGGATAAAGACGTGCGCGCCGACCAAGCCGCGCTGAAGGAGTTGTTGGCGATGGGGTACCAAAGTACGCCTGTGACGATCATCGACGGCCAGGCGGTTGTCGGCTTTGATCAAGTTAAGATCGAGCAGCTCTTAGGACTTTAAAGGAGGACATATGATGAAGGGTGAAAAATTTGGCTGGATGACTTTAGTGGGCGGTAGCCTGGGTTTGGCTTTATTTCTTCTTTCACTCACTGCAGGCCACTCCTTCGGCCAGACCAAGACAATCATCGATGAATGGTCGGCGGTGAAACCGCCAAAGCCGCCGGAATTGAAACCCGTGACTGTTGAGCCGAACACTACCGCTCTGCTCGTGCTCGATATCGTCAAACAGACTTGCAACAACGAGAGGCGGCCGCGCTGCGTTGCTTCGCTGCCGCAGATTCAGGAATTGTTGAAGCAAGCCAGGGCCAAAAAGATTACGGTCGTCTACAGCATAACGACCGCGGCAAAACCAGCCGATATTCTCAAAGAGGCGACTCCGGCTGAGGGCGAACCGATGGTTCAAGCCCCGGCGGACAAGTTTTTCAAGACCGATCTAGAAAAGATCCTGAAAGACAAAGGCATCAAGACGGTGGTTATCGTAGGAACGGCTGCTCACGGTGCCGTGCTTTACACCGGAAGCCAGGCCGCGTTCAGAGGTTTCCGAGTCATCATTCCCGTCGAGGGGATGTCGTCTGAAGACCTGTATTTCGAGCAATACGTGGCGCATCACATGACCAATGCTCCCGGTGTGGGACAACAGACGACGTTGACGAAGATGGATATGATTAAATGGTAATTCTGCTGTAAAACCCCCGTTCATCCAGAATTATCGGCCGGAGGCGGCCAAGGAGGCCTGGGATAGGACGTTAGACTTTTTTAACAAGCATCTCCGCGATTGAAACCACAGCCCTGTCCGCTGCCTCCCAAAACTACAGGAGAAACCATGGCAGAAGATATCAAAGAAATGTTGCGAGAGTATCGCGATGGGACAATCAGCCGGCGGGAGTTTATCCATCGAGCGGTGGTTTTGACCGGAAGTCTGGCGGCTGCCACGACCCTTGTCGATTCGCTGCTCGCTTCTCCCGCCTACGGCGCGCAGGTCGATCCTAATGATGCATCGCTTACGTCTTCCGACATCAAGTTTGCCACGGTCGATGGGGCGGCCATTAGCGGTTATCTCACCCGTCCAAAAGGAGAAGGCCAACGACCCGCGGTGGTCGT
>DASTOD010000229.1:0-4982 GCA_035762645.1 Binatia bacterium
AAAACCGCAACACACTGTAAAGCGAAACGGTGAGCTGTGAATGCGAAAAGCGACTACAGACTACGGGACCACTGACTACGTAGTCTGTCGTCTGTGGTCCGTCGTCGCTTCTACTCCCGCCTTGACACAATTATCTGAACCAAGTAACAGTGACGGCGAAATTACTGAGACGCATTCTCATGCCAGATATCGATCCAACTTCTCCGCCATTGACGGGTTACCGCGTATTGGATCTAGGCGGACCGCTGGGTTTCCATTGCACCAAGCTCCTCGCCGATATGGGCGCGGACGTGGTCAAGATCGAACGGCCCGGTGGCGACGAAGCAAGGCGCATCCCGCCGTTCAAGGACGATCTGCCCCACCCGGAGACAAGCCTCTATTTTCTCCACTTCCATACCAACAAGCGCGGCGTCACGCTCGATATTGAGTCGCCCGAGGGCCGGGCGATCTTTCTGGAGCTGGCGTGCAACGCCGACGTTGTTCTCGAGACCTTTCAGCCTGGGCGCCTCGATGAGCTGGGCATCGGCTACGAAAACTTGCGCCGGCAACATCCGGGGCTGGTCTATGCTTCGATCACGCCGTTCGGCCAGTCGGGTCCATGGCGCGATTACAAAGCCAACGACATGGCCGGCCTGGCGCTC
The DNA here is from genome assembly GCA_035762645.1 of Binatia bacterium. Classification (GTDB taxonomy): domain Bacteria; phylum Desulfobacterota; class Binatia; order UBA9968; family UBA9968; genus DASTOD01. The sequence goes on from DASTOD010000229.1 coordinate 642, forward strand.
GGCAATCTGCTTTATCTCGCCGGCGAGCCAGGCGAGCCTCCGCTCCAACCTCCGGGCGAGATCGCCTATGGCATGGCATCGACTTATGGGGCTTTCGGTATCGCCGTGGCCCTCTACCATCGGCTGGAAAGCGGCCAGGGACAGTTTATCGATGTATCGATGCACGAGTGCGCCGCCCACATTGCGGGCTATTTCATACCGAACTACGGCTACACCGGCGCGAAGCCGGCGCGCGCATCGCGCAAAGGTGAAGAGACCGACCTCTACGATCCGTATCCTACCAAGAACGGCTACGCCCGGATCTTTATCATCCCGGTGGAGCAATGGCGCCGGCTGGTGGAGTGGATGGGGCGGCCGCCCTCCATCTCAGGAGCGGAGTTCGAGAAGATGGCCTATCGGCGCAAACACCCGGACATTGTCGTTGGGGCCATCGCTGAGTTCTGTCGCCGCCACACGAAAGAAGAACTCTACGAAGAGGGACAAAAGCGCCGCATCGCCGTCACTCCCATCAATACCGCCGGCGAGTTCATAACCAGCGAGCAGGTCAAGGCGCGCGGGACCTTCGTCGAGATGGAACATCCCGTGATCGGTCATTATGCGCATTTTGGCCCAGTGCCGCGGTTTAGCGAATCGCCGGGACGGATCACCCGCACGGCGCCGTTGGTTGGCCAGCACAACAGTGAAATTTATTGCGGCGAGCTGGGCATGAGCAAAGAGGACCTCGTCGCATTGCGCGCGAGCGGAGTGATCTAGAAGAAAATGGGAGTGATGGAGTAATGGCATATTGGAGTATTGTTTCCGCTCAACACTCCATTACTCCAATACTCCAACACTCCAAGGTCACCCAAAGTAGGACAGGTCTTTTATGAGCAAGCTGCCTTTAGAAGGCATACGAGTTGTGGAGCTCACGACCGGCGCGGCGGGACCCACGGTGGCGCGCGTGCTTTGCGAGTTTGGCGCGGAGGTCATCCGCTGCGAAACCCGTCTGCGCGGCGATGGCCATCGTGGCGAGGACCCGGCTCTCTGGAACAAGAAGCCGGATTTTATGAAGCTCCAACGCGGCAAGAAATCCTTCACCGTCAACATGCAGACACCGAAAGGCCGGGAGTTGGTCAAAGAGTTGGTGAAGAAATCCGACGTCGTGGTTGAAAACTTCGGTCTCGGCATACTGGAAAAGTGGGGACTCGATTACCCGCAGCTGAAGGAGATCAATCCCGGGTGCATTTTGATTCGCGTGAAAGGCATGGGCTGCACCGGTCCTCACGCCGCCGATCTGACCTATGGCCCCAACGTCGGCAACACCATGGGCACGACCTACCTTTGGAACTATGCCGGCGCGACCACGGCGACCGCCGAGCCCCGCACTCAGCATCCCGATTTTATGGGCGGTGTGACTGGCGCTTTCGCCGTGGTATTGGCGCTGATCCAGCGCAGGGAAACCAAGCGCGGGCAGTGGATCGACAGCGCGCAGGTAGAAATCGGAGCTTCGCTGCTCGGACCGAAATATCTGGAATACTCCGTCAACAAACGAGAACCCCGGCCCGAAGGCAATCGCAGCCTGATCGCCGCGCCTTACGGGCCCTATCGGTGCGCCGGAGAGGACCGCTGGTGCGTGATCGCCATCTATGATCAGGACGAGTGGAAGCGTTTCGCGGCCTTGGTGGAGCAATCCGGCGTGAAGCGTGACGAGAAATTCGCCACTCATCTCGGCCGAGTGCGCCATCGGGAGGAATTGGACGTCTGGGTCACCACCTGGACGCGCGCGCGGGATCCCTACGACGTCATGGAGACCCTCCAGGGAATTGGGGTATGTGCCGCCGTCGTCCAGGACGTCGAGGACCAGTTCGAGCGCGACCGGCAGTACGCTGCCACCGGGTTTCTCGTGAAACTGAATGAACCGGAAGCCGGCGAGGTCGTCACGGAGGGCGTGCCGATTCGACTCTCGGTGACTCCCGGTAAGGTGCGCGGCGTCGCGCCGCTGATGGGCGAGCATACCCGCGAGATCGCCCGCGACCTGTTGGGTCTCAGCGACCGGGAAATCGCCACGCTCGAGGAAGAAAAAGTGCTTTACTAGCAGTTGTCAGTGATCAGTTATCAGTTCTCAGCAAAGCGGCACCTGGCAACGGACCACTGGTAACTGTCAACTAAGACAGGAGGACCCATGCCGGAACCAGAACCTCTATGTGTTTACGAGAAGCGCGATCCGCATATCGCCATAGTCCGTCTTAACCGCCCGGAGAAAAAGAACGCGATCAGCCGCGATCTTTACTGGGCGCTCGATGAGGCGTGGCAAAAGGCCAAAGCGGACGATGACGTTTGGTCTATTATTCTGACAGGAACAGCCGACGCCTTTTGCGTCGGCGGTGATCTAAAGGAAAATCTCGCTTTCGCCAAAGGCGAAATGAAAGGACCCAGGTCCGGGCCGCGTCAGTATTCGAACCTGCGTGCTTTAGAGATGCACAAACCGATCGTCGCGGCGATCAACGGCTATGCCGTAGGCGGTGGTTTCAGCCTGGCGCTGTCGTGCCATATACGGTATTGCGTGCCGGCCTCGAAGTTTGGCTGTTCCGAGGTGCGCTGGTCGCATATGGCGGCTTGGCCCTCCTATGTCTGCCAGCTGCCCACAGGCTGGGCTTACTGGTTGGCCCTCACCGGCCAGATGATCGATGCGGACACGGCCTTCCGGTTGGGGCTCGTGCAGAAAATTTGTGAACCCGACAAGCTCATCGATGATTGCGTCGAGCTTTGCACGACGATCAACCGCAACGGCAGGCTGATCGCCGCGCATACCGTCGAATACATCGAGGACAAGCTTTTGTACGAGATCCAAGGGTGGGACAAAGCTTTCCAAATACACCGCGAATTCTACGCCCACCTGCGCCAGAGCAAGGACTACGACGAAGGCTCGGCCGCCTTCGCCGAAAGACGCAAGCCCGAATTCAGCCAGGAATACTACGACAAGAAGACCAAGCCTCCGGGAGTTCCCTGATCGGCTCCCACCTGAAATTCCCCCTCTTAATTCTCCCCCGTAACCGGGGGAGAGTCAGAGAGGGGGGCTCTCCTTCTTAGTTCAGGCCACCACGCTCGAGCCGTTCTTCATCACTGAAAGGTGTCTGAAGTGCGGGTATGACTTCCCGGGCGAGTAGCTTCAGCTGCGCGCGCAGAGTTTCTTTCGGTCCTGCCGGTCGCATCACGAACTTCGTGGCGCCTGCATCCACGTATTGCTGAATTTTCCGGCGTACCTGATCCGGCGTCCCCAGCGCGGCATAGTCCGGGGGAGAAAGATCTTGCCGCCTATGAACCAAAGTGTCCGCGATCCTTAAAGCTTCGTCGCTATCCTTTGCGAAAACATAGGGAACCAGCACGCCATAATGGTCTTCAGGAATTTCGCGCCCTGCTTCGGCTGCATAGCCGCGGATAGCCCCGATTCCGGCGTTTACCTCGACGGGAGCGGAGTTTGACGTTAGCCATCCGTCGGCCAAACGCGCGACGCGCCGCAACGCTGCTTGGCTCCGCCCGCCGACCCAGAGAGGCGGACCGCCTTTTTGATAAGGCCGCGGGAGGAGAGTTAAGTCACGCACCGAATAAAATCTGCCTTCGAAACTGACACTCTCGTCGCTCCACAACTTTTTTATAAGAACGATCGCCTCATCCGCGCGTTTTCCGCGCTCCTGTTTGGGCACGCCGGTCGCGGCAAAGTCCTGAGAATCGTCGCCGCCGAGTCCGACGACCAGCAGAAGCCGTCCCTTGCAGAGAACATCCAAGGTCGCGATTTGCTTCGCGAGAACCACCGGATGGCGGGTCGGCAATACGAGGGCACTCGTGCCGAACTTCATGTTGCGCATGCGCGAGGCCATGTAGGCCATAAAAACGATCGGATCGAGCGTTGGCCGGGGAGCAGCGATTCGGTCGCTTACCCATACCGAGTCGATGTCCCAGCGCTCGCAGTCGTCGATAATATCGAGAACGTTGTCCGGCGACGCGGTATCCACCGCACCGTCCCCCAGGCTGATTCCGATCCGGACTTTCATCCTTCCGCCTTCATCCTTCATCCCTTCCAAGATGCGGCATGATCTCCTTAGCGCAGATTTCCAGGTGCTCCATCTCGTCGAACATGGGATTGAAAACGATGCGCTGCGCGCCGGCGCGGACGATTCCTTGAATTCGCTCCGTGCATTCGTCGCGGCTGCCCCAGACAGCAACCTTCGGGCCAAGATCGGCGTTCTTGTAACGGCCTCCGAACCATTCGCGCAGGCGTCGCTCAGCCCGTCTCTTGTCGTTATCGACCGCTAGATAAACACGCTTGGCGATACCGAAGGTCGTAGGATCGCGTCCTGCCGC
>DASTOD010000230.1:0-3215 GCA_035762645.1 Binatia bacterium
GCGTACAAAATGAGTCAACAGGATTTTCCGGGAAGCCACTGGTCACGGGAGATCACATCGATGGCCTGGACAGATCCAACAAAATATTTGACGGTTCAATCATGTTCCCGGTCATCCTCGCAGGGTCATGATCCAGGCGTAAGGCGGAGATCCAGATGCCTGATTAGGAGACCGGAGTCGAATCAATAATGTGCGCAGAGCACGGGTGAGTGACTGACGGATTGGTCGTTTGAGACCTTTACCACTCCGATCAGCGTACCAGGAAATGACGCCGAACGTTGCGGCCGACCCTGGGTTCAGTGGTGAGGTGCACGCACTTGACAAACTTTTCATGAGTGCCCCCAACGAATCATCATTTGAAAGGATTTTTCGATCCGCCGATGATTTCTTGTAACGGCCGGAAATGTTCAGCGTCAGAGCATTATAGGATGATGCTCACCGCGCCGTGCTCCCTTAGCGCTTCCATGTCGAGAACGGCCTTCCTGTGGTGAATCTTCAACTCTCCGTCCACCCGTTTCAGTCTATGCTCGTACCAACCCACATAGGGGCTCGATTCCGCCATGCGGAAACGATAGACGAGAAACGAGGAAGTCACGACGATGTCGCCGTCTGCTACTTTGATTCGCACATTAGTAATGAAGCGCCGGGTGCGAGACGAAGGATATTCTCTGTGACCGTGGCGGCTCTTCAGTCTTTCCACCCGAGCCCGCAGCCGTACCATGTTATCGTCGATAAACACCAGGTCCTTCTGGGGATCTCCGTCCGGAAGGTCCGTGGTCGGGACCACATATCTGCCATCGGCGGTGAAAAGAGCCAACCACTCATCCAAGCGCCATGCATCCAAAAGAGCCGCCTCTTGGTAAAGAAAGTCCTCCACCATCTCGCGCAAAGCAGGTACGCTGCTATGGTTTCCAGCGCGGCTTCCGTCCGGCATGATCGCTCTCGTTGTTAACGGGCTAGCGCCGCCCTCTCCCTGATCACCGGGTCGTTGGTTTCAACTTTCCCCAGCCCTGACATATGGCCGAACCACTGGCGCCAGAACGCCCGCAACTGAAGCTCGTCCTCGGCGATCGCTTCTCGGTGCATGCCTCTGGATAGTTCGGACCATTCGACCCCCTCGGCTTTATAGCCCGCTTGACAGGATTCGATCGCTTCGACGTCGTCCGGTGTTGCGAATCCTCCCGGCCCATGGAAGGTAAGGAAATTGTCCAGCCGGCGCGCGAGGAGTTCGGGTTTCTCTTCCTTGGGAGCCAGCTGCCAAGCTGTCACCTCCATCAGGTCCGGAGCTATGGGCCAAAATATTCTTACGGTGATGTCGATAGAGTCGATAATGAGGAGATTAGGATAGACTAGGAGGTTTCGGCTTATATCCGCCATATGACGAGCCCTCTGCTCGCCGAACTTCCGCACTAGTCTTGCGCGGATCGTGGCGATTTCCTCCTTGTTCTCTTCCCCGAAGAGCGGGCTCCAACGAGCAATGGGTCGGCCTCTTATCCCATCGTGTTCCTCCACCGCATGACCGTTACCGAGGACGCGGGCCGGCCGGCTGAATGCGGTTTGCACCCCGCTTGTGTTTATCCCCAGGCTGTTTACATATTCAAAGTAAGTCTTGTGAGTCGGCCTGACGTGGTATCCATCCAAGCTGTTCTCGACCAGCAGCTTCCAGTTGGCCTTGATAGAGTATCGATTGGAACCTGGAATGATCCTCATGCCTTCTTCGGCCTGGTCGACGATAAGGTCCAGATACTCCCGAGCGCCCGCTAGATAGGTCACGAGTTCTTCGACATCGGGATTGAAGCTCACAAAAATAAAGCCGCGGTGATTGTCTACCCTAGGCGGCGATTTGAGACCCATCTCTGCCCGGTTAAAACTGTTGGGGTAGCCGGCCTCGTCCGGCACGCCTACGAGATCGCCCTGATTGTTGAACGTCCAGGCATGATAGAAGCATTGCAAAAGGTCGGCATGCCCCTGGTCGTGCCGACAAATGAGCGCGCCTCTGTGCGTGCACGTGTTTAGGAAAACCCGCAGCTTGCCGTCGCTGCCGCGCACGAAGAAAAGCGGCCTCCCCGCCACATTCCGGCGCCGGTAATCGCCCGGGTTCTCTACTTCGGATTCGTGGCACAAATACAGCCAGCATTTGTTGAATATCCGCTCCTGCTCCATCTGAAGAACTTCGAGCGAGGTCATGGCGGAGCGATGGACTCGGAAGACGCCCTCTTTCGGGTTGTCTATGATCAGGCTTTTAGGGTCGAACATCGCGTGCCCCTCGTGCGTTACATCGAGTCACCAACATTGCGGTTCAAAACACTTGAGCATTGAACATGTGAACCGTCCGCGGCTTCCGCGCCGACTTGATTCTTCTTTATCGAGCTGGCCCCGCCGCTCGAGCCTCATCCTATTCTACCGTGCAGCGTCGTGGCAAGCAGCACGGCGCGCGAGTTCAAAGTCAAGACAGAAGATGTCGCATACCAGTTGAGTAGGCGACCGACCGAAGCGTCTTCTAGCTCCGAAAACTTCTCTTCTTGAAACGTTCTCAACAGCTGGAACCGAGCGGAGGATTGAACGGCTTGAACTCATCAAATAGCTCCGAAACCTCGAACTCTTTTTGTTCCAGCATCCGGGATTTGCTCACTGCACCTTCTGGAGCTTTGAAACGGTTGAAATCTATGTTAGCCGAAACGTCTTGAACGGAGCGTAGCGGTTGAACCCTTCGATAGGACTCAGGGCAGGCTATTGGAACGATTGAAACCGTTGAAGTCTGCCCTGTTGCCTATTGCCAAATGCCCATTGCCTGTTGCCTAATCCGGTTGCCTATTGCCCAATGCCCATTGCCTATTGCCTACTGCCTCCTATCGTCAGATCAAGAACTTGCTTGGTCCGACCCCGGAATGTCCTCCCGGCCTCGCCTGAATCTTTCCCATTGCACTTCTTGTCGCAACCGTGATATGGACCCGGCTTTACATCCATGATCATTGAGATCGCAGCACTCGCAAGATCAACCTTTTTTCATTTACCCAGGGATATTAGAAGATCGGTCAGCCGTAGAGCCCAAGAAATCGCCCAAGGAAAGACGCACGGAGCAATCGACCATGCCGGCGGTGTCTTTTCGTTCAAAGTGAGCGGTGATATAGTCGTTTACGTTTCAGTGCAGACGGAAGTAAGTGTTAGAATCGAACATATCATTGGTAGGTGAAGATGAAAAAAATCGACATCCG
>DASTOD010000231.1:0-3802 GCA_035762645.1 Binatia bacterium
GTTTGCTGATGCAGAAGGGCAGCCTGGTTCGTTACCGGGTGTATTTCAGATTCAATCCTGATGTTGAGGTCGAGTCGCTCGTGCAGCGGATTGCGCCAGAGCTCCGGCGGCTCCAACTGAGAGCCGACACGGTGAGCCGGCGGACAGAGGCGATTTCGGCGTCCATAGAAAATCTTTCTCGATATCTCCGGCTTGCGGTATTCGTGTCGGTTCTGCTCGCCGGAGTGGGCGTGGCGAGCGGCGTCCACGTTTATACCAAACAAAAAATTTCCTCGGTGGCAGTGCTGCGCTGCATCGGGGCCGCGCCAACGGAGACCGTCTTGGTATTTCTCGCCCAAGTGCTCCTCACCGCCCTCGCCGGGTCTCTCATCGGCGCGGTTCTCGGCGCGCTTTTCCAGTTTGTTCTTCCGATTGCGCTCAAGGATTTTCTTCCTGTGTGGACCGGCCTATCGGTTGCGCCAAGCGGGATAGGGGCGGGGATGGCGATCGGCCTGGGAACGGCTGTGCTCTTTTCGCTCATTCCCCTGGTGCCGCTGAGAAATATCTCGCCGTTACTCGCGCTGCGGTCCTCGCACGAAACGACAGGCGCGAGGCGGGATCCGCTACTCTGGTCAATCGCTTTTCTCATCACGGCGGCCGTCAGCGGCTTTGCCGTCGCCACGACCGGGAGCTGGTTCTACGGTTTTTGTTTCACGGCCGGCGTCCTGATGGTCTTCGGCTTTCTGGTCTCGGTGGCCAGGGGAATCTCGGCCTTGATAAGCAAATTGGGTCCCACCGTTTTATCCTTTTCATGGCGTCAAGGCCTGGGCAATCTCCACCGACCCAGCAACCAGACCACCGCTGTGATGCTCGCTATCGGCCTCGGAACGTTCTTGATGGTGACTCTTTATAACGTCCAGACCATGTTGTTGAACCAGGTCCTGGAGCGCACCGGCAGGGGCGAGCCTGATTTGGTACTCTTCGATGTGCAAAAACATCAGAGGGAACCGCTTAGAGCGCTTTTTAGATCCTTTGCTATAGATCTGGACGGCGAGGTGCCGATCGTCACCATGAGGCTCGCCGGAATCAAGCACCAAACGATTGCCGAAGTGCGCGCCGACCCTGCGCTCAAAATACCCGACTGGGTCCTGCGCCGGGAGTATCGATCCACCTATCGAAGCCGTCTCACCGCCTCCGAACGGATTGTTAGCGGGACTTGGCAGGGAAAAATAGATGCGGGGTCGGAGGTGATTCCGATCTCGGTGGAAAAAAGCATTGCCGAAACGCTGCACGTTACGCTGGGAGATCCTCTGCAATTCGAATTGCAGGGCGTTCCACTGCTCACCCGGGTGGCAAGCATTCGCGAGGTCGACTGGCAGCGCCTGGAACCCAACTTTTTTGTGGTTTTCCCCGAAGGCGTGTTGGAGGAAGCCCCGCAATTTTACGCCATGGTGGCGCGCACCGAATCCAACCGTCTGTCGGCAAACGTCCAGCGCGCGGTCGTCGAGCGTTTCCCCAACGTTTCCGTCATCGATTTGACTCTCGTCATCGATACTCTGGAGGCCATCCTCGGTCGAGTTTCCGACGCCATTCGTTTCGTCGCATTGTTCATCGTCGTGACCGGCCTCGCCGTGCTCGCCAGCGCGATTCTCAGCAGCCGCCAGCAGCGGCTCAAAGAAAGCATTCTCTTGAGAACTCTGGGCGCGCCGCGGCGGCAGATCGTCGGCGCCATCGTTGCGGAGTATTTTTTGTTGGCCGCGATTTCCTCAATGACCGGGAGTCTCCTGGCGGTTTTGGCGAGTTGGGGTCTGAGCTTTTATTTTTTCAAGACCGCGGCGGCGATTTCGCCCGGCCCGATAATGGCGATTTTGATCCTAGCGACAGCGGCGACGGTCCTCGCCGGCGTCGTCGGGTGTTGGGGAATCTTTCGCCGCTCCGCCCTCGAAGCCCTTCGCGCGGAAACATGATGGAGGCAAGTTCGTCAAGGAGTTTTATGCCTGAACAAAGACCATACAGGTTACCAACCACCATAACGCCGGAACGGTACGAGATCCGGCTTGCGCCGGACCTCTCCACGGCGACCTTCGCCGGCGAAGAAAGAATTTTCCTCCACATTCATGACCCGGTGCGCCAGATCGTTCTCAACGCCGCCGAGCTCGAGTTCCAGGCGGTGTCAGTTAAAGACGGCGACGGCGCGGCGATTACGGGAACGGCGGCCTTAGACGCCGAAAATGAGCAAGCCGCATTAAACTTCCCTCAAGAGTTGACTCCGGGAGCCTGGGAGCTGCAGATAACGTTCGCCGGCATTTTGAACGACAAATTGCACGGTTTCTATCGCAGCACCTACAAAGACGCCGACGGACGGGAAAAGACGCTGGCCTCGACACAGTTCGAATCGACGGATGCGCGGCGCGCCTTTCCCTGTTGGGACGAACCGGCCTTTAAGGCGGTCTTTCAGGTTACGCTGGTGGTCGACCAAGGCTTGACGGCGATTTCCAACGCGCGGGTGATCCGAGAAACGCCCGTGCCGGGAACCAGAAAAAGGGAGGTCGTGTTCGCCGACACCATCAAGATGTCGACGTACCTTGTGGCGTTCATCGTCGGCGAATTCGAGGGAACCGAGCCGGTCAGTGCCGCAAACGTTCCACTGCGGGTCTGGGCGGTGCCCGGAAAGCGCCACCTCGCCAGGTTCGCACAAGCCATCGGTGGCTTCTCGCTTTCTTTCTTCAGCGGCTATTACGGCATTCCTTATCCGGGAGACAAACTCGACTTGATCGCGATTCCCGATTTTGCCTCCGGCGCGATGGAAAATCTTGGCGCGATCACGTTTCGCGAAACCGCCCTTCTCGTCGACGAAGTCAAGGCCACGCGCAGCGAGCTCGAACGGGTAGCGGATGTCGTATCGCATGAGAACGCCCATATGTGGTTCGGCGACCTCGTCACCATGCGATGGTGGAATGGTCTATGGTTGAACGAGGCGTTCGCCACGTTCATGGAGATGCTCGCCGTCGACACCTGGAAACCGGAGTGGCGCCGCTGGGACAGTTTTACCGTCTCCCGGGCCGCCGCTATGCAAGTCGATGGGCTTAAAAGCACACGGGCCATCGAGTTTCCCGTCGAAAGGCCGGAAGAGGCGGCGGGCATGTTCGACGTGCTGACCTATGAGAAAGGCGCATCGGTGCTGCGCATGCTGGAACAATATCTTGGCGCGGACGCTTTCCGCGACGGCATCCGGCTGTATTTGCGCCACCATCCGTATGGAAATGCCGAAACCACCGATTTATGGGATGCCATCGAGGAGTCCACGGGCCAGCCCGTGCGCCTGCTCATGGACTCATGGATCTTTCAGGCGGGTTATCCGCTCATCAGCGTGGAACGGAACGGCCGAAGTCTCGTCGTTTCGCAAAACATCTTTCGTTACATTCGCGACGGAGACGCCCCGGACCGGAGATGGCATGTGCCGATTTTTCTCCGCGCCGGCACCGAGCAGGGCAGCGTTCATCAAACCGTGCTCCTGACCGATAAACAGCAGCGCATCGAGCTCGCGAACGAGCCCGATTGGATCGTCGTGAACGCAGGGGGGCATGGTTTCTATCGGGTGCGCTATAGCGCGGATCTCGCGGCTGCTCTCGAACAAGGGCTGCATACACGTCTCGCTCCGGTGGAAAGATTCAATTTGGTCAACGATACCTGGGCAACCACGTTGGCCGGCGTCACCTCGCTGACCGATTACCTACATCTCATGGAGCTCCTGCGAGATGAGACCGATCTGAATGTCTGGACGACGGTCATCACTTCTTGCCACCATCTACACAGGGTCCTC
>DASTOD010000232.1:0-2677 GCA_035762645.1 Binatia bacterium
GACAAAAGCGCCGGGCGAGTAGCGCCGCGGCACCGGAGATGAACCCATCCAAGACCATCGGCACGCCAAACGCCGCCGCACCCAAAATCACTCCCGTCATGGCGCCGATTTCCAAGCCGCCCACTTTGGCGAGAACGTCGAGAGGATCATTGGCGTCGGGCCGGTTGATATCGAGTCCTCTTTTGATCGCCCCGATTTTTCTTGCCAACGTCGCGTCGTCGATCCCCGTACCGCGCCCGACGGCATCGACGGGCGCTACGCCCGTCAGAGCGCATAGAATAGCCGTACCGCTGCTGGTATTGCCGATGCCCATATCGCCGGCGCCGAGAAGAAAGACGCTTTCAGCGGCGGCTTCTTGGGCGAGCCGGATACCTAACTCCACACAACGTCTGGCCTCATCCCGAGTCATCGCCGCTCCGCGGGCGAAATTCGCCGTGCCGCGGCGTATTTTCGCGTCGCGCAAGCCCCGGAGTGCGGCGAATGCATAATCGACCCCGACGTCGACGACCTCGGTGTCGACGCCATGATGGCGCGCGAGAACATTAATCGCGGCACCGCCATTCAGAAGATTGTAAGTCATCTGCGCGGTTACCTCTTTCGGGTACGCGCTGACGCCTTCCTCGGTGACACCGTGGTCCGCCGCGAAAACGAACAAGAGTTTTCGCCCAAGCCGGGGCGGCACTTTTCGCTGGATCACGGCGATGCGCCGCGCTAACGCTTCCAGTTGGCCCAGACTTCCACGCGGCTTGGTCAGAGAATCGAGTCGCTGTTGGGCGGCGTTGTCGATGGAACAATCCAACGGGCGGATTTGCGCGAGCGTCTCGTCTAGGAACACGGCGGCGCCTTCTTGATGATCATGGGCATCCCCGAAACAGTAAGAACGACTTCGTTGGCTGCCGCGGCCATCCGCTGATTGGCCCAACCGGCGAGGTCGCGAAATTGCCGCGCCAATGGATTGTCCGGCACAATCCCCCAGCCGACCTCGTTGGTGACGAGGAGGAGGTGAAAATCCAAATAGGGCAGCGATTCGACCAACTCTTTGATTTTCTCTTCCGCGTATTTTTCATTACGGCGAAGCAGGAGATTGCTGAGCCAAACGGTCAAGCAATCCACCAGAACGCAGTCGGCTTGGCCAGGTCGCGCCCGAAGCGCTTCGGCCAATTCCATAGGCTCCTCGATGGTGGTCCACTGGTTGCCGCGCCGTTTTCGATGCTGCGCGATTCGTTGGGCCATTTCCTCATCTTTGACCTCAGCGGTCGCGACGTAAAGTCGGCGATCACCTAACTCTTTAGCGCGCAGTTCGGCGTATTTGCTCTTTCCCGAGCGCGCGCCGCCGGTGACTAAGATGATTTGCTTGGCCACGGCACCAAAAAAACCTCCGGTGAATTCAAGAAAAACTGCCGATCATGAGCGGATCTCTTGTTCACGCGAATCCACGATCCAACCCTTGATCATATTAATATCCAACGATTGTCTGAGATGGTCCGCCAATCGATTGATGCGCGCTTCACGCTCAGCGGTAACATAAGCCCACCTAGTGGTGGGGGCGAGACCGACGGCGGCGCGTGCGGCGCTGATAAGCGAATGGCGAAAATCGTCGTTGTCGAAAAAGCCGTGCGCATAGGTCCCGAACACCCGGCCGGATTCACTCACAGCGCCGTCCGCGACGAACCCGATCGTTCCCTCGCGCTCAATATCGGCGAGAGGGCGTGCTCCGGTTTGATAGAAAGTTTCACCAACATGGATCTCGTAGCCTTCGAAGGTAAGTTGCGGCGCGGCATCGTTGCGGAAACAATCCTGTCGCAAGCAGCCTCGAAGGCGCCGCACGGTCTTCTCTGCGCGGAGCACGGTTCTCATCGGCAGCAGACCGAGCGCCGTTCGGCTACAGGGTTCGTCTTGATTTTCGATACCGTGGGGATCTTCGATGGCCATTCCGAGCATCTGAAAGCCGCCGCAGATGCCGACGATCGGAACGCCGATTTTATGGAGCCGACCGAGCTCACGCGCAAAACCGCGATCGTCGAGCCAACGCAGGTCATCAAGGGTTTGCTTGGTGCCTGGTAAGATGAGTAGGTCAGCCGCGGCCGCTTCTTCGGGCTGTTGGAGAAACGCGAGCGAGACCGAGGGCTCCAGCGCCAGCGCGTCGAAGTCGGTAAAGTTCGCCATGTGCGGCAGAGAGATGACCCCGATACGGAGTGGCCGTGGCGGTCCCGTATCGGGATTTTTCCAAGGGCGTCTTGCCGAGGGCCGATCCTCGAGGGCGACGCCGTCTTCTTCATCCAGCCCGAGATCCGGAAGATACGGGATGACTCCGGCACACGGGAGCCCGAGCCTGCGCTCCATCGTTGTCACGCCCGGCCGTAAGAGCGACTCGTCGCCGCGAAACTTGTTGATGATGAAGCCGCGGATGCGTGCGCGATCTTCGGGTTCCAGGAGTTCCAATGTCCCCAACAGCGATGCGAACACGCCGCCGCGATGGATATCGCCCACGAGGAGACAGGCAGCATCGGCAGCGTGGGCCATGCGCATATTGACAATGTCGTGCGCGCGCAAATTGATCTCCGCCGGCGAGCCCGCGCCTTCGAGGACGATCAGATCATGTCCGGCGGCCAGGCGCTTGTAGGCATCAAGCACTTGGGGAAAGAGCTGTTCGACGCGCCACGTGTGATAATCCGAA
>DASTOD010000233.1:0-4528 GCA_035762645.1 Binatia bacterium
GATGGGCCGCGAGCAGGCCCTTTACCGCCATGATCATCCCCGGCGTGCAGTAACCGCATTGAAAAGCCTGGTTGCTGAGAAAAGCCCTTTGCACCGGATCGAGCTCGCCGTTTGACGACAGACCCTCGATCGTGGTGACCTGTCTCTCTTCGGCGTTGGTCGCGAGCATCAAGCAAGAACTCACCGGCCTGCCGTCAACAAGCACCGTGCAGGAGCCGCAAACCCCGACGCCGCAGCCTTCCACCGTCCCTTTCAAAGATAAATCGTCGCGGAGGAAATCCAAGAGAGTCTGGCTTGGCGCAACCATCACCTGCAGCTTTTGACCGTTGACGGTCGTGGTGATCGCGATCTTCACGTCAGCGGACCTCCTTGGCGGCTGAGCGCGGCAATAATTTTATGCGGTTTCACAGGCAGGTCTCTGACTCGCGCGCCGCCGAGAGCGTTCGCGATCGCGTTGCCGATAGCCGGCGCGACCGGAGGCAATGCCGCTTCTCCTACGCCCTTGGCGCCGAACGGCCCTTCGGGATGGGGAGTCTCGACTAGCAGCGAGGTGAATTCTTGTGGATGATCTTCCAACGATGGAAGCATGTACTCCAGGAAGTTACTGTTGATAGGCTGGCCGTTGTCATAAGCCAGCTCTTCGAAGAGAGCGGAACCCAGTCCCGATAACAAAGATCCTTCATTTTGTAATGCGCACTGGCGCGGGTGAATAGCCTTTCCCACATCCACCGCCGTGGCCGCGCGCAGGACGCGCACCTTGCCGGTTTCTCTGTCCACTTCGACTTCGGCGGCGCAAGCGGAGAAAAACCAAAACACCGCCGCCTTTCCTTTGCCGGTTCTCGGGTCCAATCCTCCTTCGGTGTGAAAGCAGTGGCTGCCGAATAGGCTCCCGACCGAAGAGCCGACCGTCGCTTTAAAGATCTCGGCGATGCTCATCCGCTTGTCCGGCACACCTTTGACGCACAGCGCGCCGTCTTTTAGTTCCAGATCCTCACTGCGCGCCTCGAGCTTTTTGGCGCCCGCCTCGAGCAACTGATTGCGGATTTTTCTCGCCGCCTGCTGCGCCGCCTGCCCCATGTGAAAAGTCGTGCGGCTTGAGCTCGTCGATTTGTCGTACGGCGTGACATCGGTATCCGGAAACGTCACGGTGATCTTTTCCATCGGCAGCCCCAGTTCATCGCCGACAATTTGCGCCAGCGCGGTGAGCGCGCCCTGGCCGATCTCAACGCTGCTCGTCATCAAGACCGCGGTGCCGTCCGAGTTGAGACGGATAGTCGCGGACGAGGTTGTGGGGGTGGTGGTGCTTTTGATTGTTACCGCGAGCCCTTTGCCGCGGACGATTTTGTTTTTGCTCGGCGGCGAGGTCTGCTCGTCTTTGCCGCGCCAGCCGATTGCGTTCGCCGCGCGCCGCAGACAATCGGCGATGCCTACCGAGACGAGCTTTTCCCCGGTGACAAAGATGTCGCCTTCCTTGACGAGGTGCTTGAGCCTTAGTTCAAGCGGATCCATGCCGACGCGCCGCGCGATGTCGTCCATCTCGGACTCGTAAGCCCAGCAGCCATGCGACACGCCCACGCCGCGAAACGGTCCCGTGGGCGGCAGGTTGGTATAGACCGAATAAGTGGTAAGGCTTCGATTCGGAATGTTGTAAGGACCGCTCGATACATAGCAGCCGGTCTTCGCATTGACTGGACCGTTCAAGGCATAGGCACCGATATCGTAAAAAATCTCGACCCGGCGCGCCACCAGGCTTCCGTCTCGCTTGAAACCGGTCTTGATGTTTACCACCGCGCCGTAGCGTCTGCCGGTCAAAAAAACTTCGTCCCGCGTCAAAACCCATTGCACGGGACGGCGCGCCTTGCGCGCCAACAGCGCTAGCGCCGGCTCGATTCGGGCGTGGGTCTTTCCCCCGTAGCCGCCGCCGACGTACGGCACAACGACGCGAACTTGATTTTCGGTGAGTCGGAAGATGTGTGCCAGTTGCTCCTGGACGCCGCACGGGTTCTGGCAAGCCGAATGAATGACCAGCTTGCCGCTTGGCTCCCAGTAGGCCACAGCTGCGTGCGGCTCGATGTGGCCGTGCTGGACGGACGGCAAGCTGTAAACGTTTTCCAAGATCTCGTCCGACTCCCGAAAGCCTTTTTCAACATCGCCATCCTCGACGTGAAAGACGCTGCAGACATTGCCGCCCAAATGAAAATTGAACTCCTCCTTATGGACGCCGGCATGGGTCTCGTTCCGGTCTTGATGGAGCACTGGCGCCATCGGCTTCGCGGCTTCGAGAATATCAAAGACCGCAGGCAGCTCTTCGTATTCGACGTCGACCAGCGCCAAAGCCTCTTCCGCGATCTCGCGGCTCTCGGCGGCAATGAGCGCCACCGGCTCTCCCACGTGGCGCACCCGATCGGTAGCCACAACCGGTTGATCGTCGACGATGGGTCCGAAATAGGGATTCAGGCCTGTAAGATCGTCGCGGGTGATCACCGCGACAACTCCCGGGTATTTTTCAGCGTTGCGAGCATCGACGCGCAACAGTCTCGCATGCGGATAAGGGCTGCGGACCGCCTTGGCGTGGAGCATGCGCGGGAAAAGAAGATCCGGGGTGTAATTCACGGCGCCGATGACCTTCGCCACCCCTCCGACCATTGCGACGTCGCTTCCAACCAGAGCCACGGTTTTCCTCTTAAAGATGATCCAGCCTATTGATCGCGCGCCGAACAAGGACCGCCACGATATGGCGCTTGTAATCTGCCGGCCCCCTCAGATCGTCGATGGGATCGACAACGCGAGCAGCTTCTGCGGCGATTCGTTCAACCAGCTTGGGACCGAGCCTTTCGCCCCGGGCTATGTCGGTTTCGACACACACGGGCCGCGGCGAGACCGCGCCCACAACCAGGCGCATTTCCTTGCAGACGCCGTCGTCCATGATCGCCATTGCGGCGATCCCTGCACAGGGGCGCTCCTCCGAGGAGCCGGTGGTAAATTTGATGTACGTTCCGCGTAACCCTGGCGGCGTGGGGGGAACAACCAGCGCCGACAGCAACTCGCCCGGCTCCAGTGCGGTCTCGTAGCTACCGCGCAAGAAATCTTTAAGATGAATGAGGCGCGTACTCTGGGCGCTCATCGCTTCAACGCTCGCATTCAACGCAACGAGAACCGTGGGTGGATCCGATTGATAGTCGGCGTGCGCGAGGTTACCGCCGATCGTCGCCATGTTGCGAATGCGGATATTCGCCACGACATGACAAGCATCGGCGAGCACCGGATAGTGCTCGCGCACGAGCGGTGAATTCTCGACGTCATAGATGCTGGTTAGAGCGCCGATTCGGAGCCCTTTGCCCGCATCGTAGTTAATCTGACTGGCCGATTTTATTTTGTTGAGATTGACGAGGAGCTTGGGCGCGAAGATACCGTGCTTGATCAACGTGAGGAGCGCCGTGCCTCCGGCGATCGGCTTAACGTCAGGTTTATCGGCGAGGATGTCGCACGCCTCGTGGAGAGTCGCCGGCTCCACCAACTCGAACCTTCGCATTTTAGCGATCCCTCACGGGTGCGTCTTGTCGAGGCTACGCGGAACGCATCGCTCGCGATCAACATCATCGAGCATACGGTTGGGTCCTATCGCAGAGCTCTCAATTCTGTCAAGGTGAACTTGATTGACGGGCATAGCCTGCAATGTTATGAACTGCGGCGTTGCCTAGAAGGAAAGGAAGAAACCATGGCTGACGTTACAATCAACGTGACGAAGAACGGTCCCTATGAAGTGTCCGGCGGGGCCAAGCTATTCGACCACCAAGGCAAAGAGTATCAAGAAGAACAGTTCCCACCCATTTACCTCTGCCGCTGCGGCCAGTCGAAGAACAAGCCCTTCTGCGACGGCAGTCACACCGACACAGGATTTAATGCCGGGTAAACTAGGTTAGTTTCTGGTTTCTCGTTTTTCGTTTCGAGTTCTTCTCTTATCTCCGCGCTCCCAGCTAGAAGCTTGCGCCGGAGGACAATTGTCTATACATTATGGGCGTGCGGTTCGAATGGGATCCGCTTAAAGCGGTAGCGCAATCTACGCACTCACCGGGTCAGTTTCGCTGAGGCGGTCACAGTTTTGGAGGACGAATTCGCCCTGACCCGTGAAGATCCCGATTCCGTGGAAGAGTCACGCTTTGTTACTCTAGGCCTCAGCAACCTTGGAAATCTGCTCGTCGTGGCACCTACCGCGAGCCGGATATGATCCGGGTGATCTCGGCTTGGAAGGCGAATAAACGCCAGAGGATGCTATATGAAAAAGGTCGTAGCTGACAAGTACCGCGATATCGACTTCTCGCGGGCCAAGCGGGGTCCCGTCGTAAGACCTGAACCGGGAAAGACGAAGATCTCTATTCGCCTGGATAATGCCGTACTCGAATATTTCCGGAGTCTCGTTGATAAGGCGGGGGGAGGGAACTACCAGACCCTTATCAATGAGGCCTTGCTTGAGTACGTCCATCGCCGTTCGACCCTCGATGTGGTACGCCAGGCAGTCCGGGAAGAA
>DASTOD010000234.1:0-2223 GCA_035762645.1 Binatia bacterium
GAAGGATCACGGTTGAAGGTCATGCCAGCAGAGAAAGCGCCGCCCAAGAGTCTTATAATCAGCGCCTTTCCGAACGGAGAGCGGAAACTGTCGGCGACGCGCTCGAGCGGGACGGAGTTGGGAACAACCGCGTTACGACTCGCGGTCTCGGAACGCGCTCGCCGGTCGCGTCGAATGACACCGACGAGGGTCGGCGGCAAAATCGGCGCGTCGAAGTCATTATCGAAAACTGACTCACTCCGCTGCTCAAACGACAGCCGGCACATCGCGGCCCCGGGTTCCAGCTTGTCGTTATCTACTATTATAGTTGTTACCTACTAATAGGAGTGGGTCACCCCTGAGCCCTTCGGCTTTGCTCAGGGTAGACGCCGCCTCATCAAAATGACACCCGGGTTACCATTCTTGAACAGACCCTAAGAGGAAGTAAATTTCGGCTCTGTGCCTCCGCGCAGCCTCTGGATGTTGGTGCGGTGACGGAGAATGATCAACAGGGCGAGAAAGCCGCTCATTGCAACGACACCCAGAGAATAAGAAAGTCCGAAGACGATAATCGGCGCCGCAGCGGCCGCCGCAACCGAGCCGAGCGAAACAAACCGGCTCGACAGCACAACCACGGCAAAGATCAGGATCAAGACCAACGTCGCCAGTGGCGCCACGGCCAATAGAACGCCAAAAGCCGTGGCGACTCCTTTTCCTCCCCTGAACCGCAAAAAAACTGGATAAAGGTGGCCGAGGAAGGCCGCGACTCCGGCCAGCGCTGCCACAGATGGAGCCATGCCTAACTGGAGCGCGACGAAAACAGGCAGCCATCCCTTTGCAGTGTCTGCAATGAGCGTCAGGATACCCTGGCGTTTACCGATCACTCTGGCTACGTTGGTGGCGCCCAAGTTGCCGCTGCCCTCGTTCCGAATATCTACCCCCGCGAACCTCGCAACGAGATATCCGCTCGGTACCGAGCCGAGCAGGTAAGCGGCTATAATCATAGCGACTTCCATCCTGGAATTTTACGTCCTGGAACGAAAGTTCACAAAGCAAATCCGTGGGGGGCCGGACGTCATGCGCGAAACCGCAAAAAAAAGCCCCAAACCGATGACTTCGGCGCGGGGCTGTGCCTTTCTGCGGTGATTGAAATCTCAGGCTTCGTGGATTACGGCTTTTTATAAAAGTCCGGATTCATGCGGCTGTAGGTTCCAGACTTGGCCAGCTCTTCCTCAAACATCTTCCGAATCGAGGCATCCTCATCATAGTATTCGATCTGGTTGCCGCCCGCCTTCACATCTTTATCCACTTTCGTGATATCTCCAAACCCTTCACCCAAACTGTACTTGATCCCACCCAAACGCGGAGGCAAATAGCGCGCCCCCGTCGCGCCGGTATTGAAATGTTGATGAAACATCATTGCCGGCGGCGTAAAGACACTGCCGTCTTGCCAGTCATAACGCTTGATCGGCTCCCCTTCTCGCCAAAACAGCGAGAAGCCTTTGCCCTTGATAATGATCACATTGAAGCCCGGCCCGTGACGGTGGGCTTTTTTGTACGTCCCCACGGGAAATTCTGAGATATGGGCGGCCATTGATCCATTGGCCAATTCCAACATGACGTTCGTCCCACCGCCACCCCGCTCTTTCCACTCCTCGAGTTTGAAATTGCGCGCATCAGCAATGAAGTTGGTATCCCACACGCGGCCAGGATAGGCTTTTCCCTTGCCGCTGAAATACTCGGGCTCACCGTCGAATCGATCCGTAAAGTCGCGCGGCGTGTTGAAGATAAAATCCTCATTGTGGAACAGGTTAAAGACGATCGGCATGCTGTTGACCGAGAAAAAACGGGCTGGCTCGTCCCCCTGTCCATTAAAGTGCTGATACCAGGCGTTGAGCGGTAGCGCAAAGAGACTCCCTTCCTGCCACTCGAAGGTCTGCTTGGCCCCTCTATCATTCCAAATTGTCGTTGCGCCTCGCCCCTTGAGTACGTAATTCATGTCTTCATAGAGGTGTCTCTGGGGGTTGAGGCTCTTTCCCGCGGGAATCTCACATACGTAGGCGCCGGTTGCTCCCTCCGCGCCTTCCATGTTTATAAAAGCTCCGTTGCCTCCGGTTCGATCCCAGAGTTTCAGTTCGACTTTCTTCAAATCCTGGACAAAAAAGGTCTTGATGATCGGTATGCCTTCGCCTAGCTGCCACTTCTCGTAAAAGGGAATGTTGTCCATCATATTAACGATTTGGG
>DASTOD010000235.1:0-3053 GCA_035762645.1 Binatia bacterium
CATGTCTACAAGGTGGCCAAGCCTGATGGTCTCACGATCGGCCATTTTATCGGCGGCCTGTTCCTACAACAACTTCTTGGAAAGCCCGGGATCGAATTCGACGCGCGCAAGTTCGAATATATCGGAGTCCCCGCTCAGGACGAGTTCATGCTGGGCTTGTCCAAAGCCGGCGGAATCACCAGCGCGGAACAACTGATGGCCTCCAAAACCCCGATCAAATTGGGCGGAGTCTCCACCGGTTCGGGGACCGATGACCTGCCCAATATCCTCAAAGCTACCATAGGCTTACCCATCCAGCTCGTCTCGGGATACAAGGGAACCGCCGATATCCGGCTGGCCTTTGCCAGCGGCGAAGTTCAAGGCGTTAGCAATTCATGGCAGTCATTTAGAGCCACATGGCGTAAGGAGCTCGACGCCGGAGATCTCATCATCGTTCTACAGGAAACGCTGACGCCTCATCCGGAGTTGGCGAATGTGCCGCTGGCGATAAATTTCGCGAAGACAGAAGAGGCAAAAAAATTGATACGCGCCGTAGTGCAGGTTCATGGTCCAACCGTCCGTCCCTTTGCGCTTCCGCCGGGAACGCCGAAAGAACGCGTTCAGCTCTTACGGAAGGCCTTCATGGAAGCAATGAAGGATCCGGAACTGCTGGCGGAAGCCCAAAAAGCTCGGCTAGAGATCAAACCGTTGGACGGCATCGAGCTGGAGCGGGGCATCAAGGAAATCTTCAGCCTCGATGCTAACTTGGTGGCCAAACTGAAGGAGATTCTCAAGTAAAAAAGGCATTGCGACTCTCAAAGACGTCACCCCCGAATGTTTTAATCGGGGGTCCAGTTCCGGCTTGCCTGGATTCCCGACAGAAGCATTCGGGAATGACGGACTCCCTGTCTTTCATCTCTGCGGGCGAGCGTAAGCTCATGAATCAGTTCGTGCGGTGATCGTACTTACTCTGTTTCTTCTCTTTACGGTGGCGCTCTTTGCCTTTCAGCGCCGCATATAGATTTTGCGCGCGGTGCGCAGGTGGGCGATGGCGTCTGTTTTTCTCCCTATCGATTCGAACACAAGCCCGAGGTTGTAATGCGCGTCGGCAAAGCCGGGGTCGCGTTTGATCGCCTGGCCGTATGCGAGAACGGCGTCTTGAGATCTTTCTAGATCTTCCATCAGCACGCCCAAATTGAAGTGCGGCGTCGGGTCATGAGGGGCGTCCTCGGCGGCAGCCCGGTAATGCGCTTCGGCTTTCTGCCAGTCTTTAGAGTCATGATAGAGCTTGCCCAAGTTGAGGTGCGCGTCGGTCATTTTCGGCTCGAGTTCGAGCGCGAGGTGATACGCCCGCTTGGCGTCTTCGATCGAGGTCCCTTCTAACTCTAGCGCGACGTGAAACCAGTGTTCCGCGGTGAGTTTTTCTTGCGAACCCTTCGGCGCGGGACGGGAGAGACTGACCTTTTGGGCAATGTCCCGAGCATCAAAGTTGAAGACGAACTGTCCAGAATCCGGCTGCCACCGGGCCCTGCCGTCCCAGGCGACTACGCGGCGCCCATCGGCATAGATCTTGATCGTGGCGAGATGCCGGTCACCCGGGAGTTGGCGCTTGAGTGACGAAAGCATTCGCGTCACGCGCTTCAGCGGCACGCGCGAGCTGAGCAAGCCCTTCGCCGTTTTCAACAGCAGCAGGTCCTGAAACGTGAACTCAAGCTGCTTGCGCCGGCCGCGAGTGGGCGCGAGGAATCCAGCGCGCACGAACGAACGAATACGGCTATCCGGCAGATCGAGAATTTTTGCCGCTTCGCCGGTGGTGAATAGTTTCATTTCTTACTGGACTGAGCTCTCTTCTGGGTTTTTCTGATCTCCGCCGGCTTGGCTTGAACCGCGCGCTTCTTTTCCTTCTCCGTTTTCTTCCCTAGGCTTTCCTTGAGGGCTGACATGAGGTCGATCACCTGAGCGCGGGGGGCTTGAGGAGCGCTCACCGTTATTTCCTTACCCTGGGCCTTTTGTTCGACCAACTCCAGGACGCGCTGGCGGTATTCGTCCTCGAATTCTTCGGGACGGAATTCCTGCGTCGAAAGCTCCTCGATCAGGCGAATGGCTAGACTGGTCTCGGCCTCGCTGACCTTTGCGGACTCGCCCTTGGGCACTTCGTCGAAGCTGCGCACCTCGTCGCCGAAATACATGGTGTGTAGCAACAGTCCGCTCATCGCCGGGCGAACGAGGACGAGATTTTCTTTGCCCCGCATGACGAACTTTGCCAGCGCGACTTTGCCGGCTTTGCTCATCGCCTCGGCCAGCAGCCGGTAAGGCTTTTCGCCGCCTTTGTCCGGTCCGAGATAGTAGCTTTTCTCGAAATAAATCGGGTCCACCGTGGAAAGCGGCACGAATTGCGAGATTTCGATCGCCTGTGAGGCTTCCTGCTCGAGCGCTTCAAGCTCCGCCTCCTGGAACCGGACGTATTGGTCTTTTGCGAATTCGTATCCCCTGACGAGATCCTCTCTCTCGATGACCTCGTTGCAAACCGGACAGAAGCGCTGCTGTCTGATACGGTTGCCGCATTTGGCATGGAGCAAATTGAAGCTGATAGCCTGCGAGGAAGCGGCGGTGTAAAGCTTCACCGGAATCGACACAAGACCAAAAGAGATGGTGCCTGAACCCAATGGGCGTGCAGCCATATGAACCTCCTAAGACTCCGAGCACGATCATACGATCCTCGCTGCCCTTCTTCAACCCATTTTCAGAGCCGTCAGGCGTTAGGCGGGAGGCGTGAGGGGAAACCCCCGTCGCTTCAATGAGCCGTCAGGCGTTAGGCGGAAGGCGTGAGGCGAATTCGGAAAGACTCAGAGGCGCGGCGCGCGCCGGAAAAGAATCGCTTATGGCCAAAACCATGCGCCATATGCTATGAGCCATACGCTATAAGCCGCTGGCACCCTGCCTGCTAGTGAAGCAAAATTGATTCTCTCATGCATCAAAAAAGCTACTCCTCGCCGCGTACGAAAGATTCTCGACAATCCAAACAATAAAATTCCCCAAGGATTTCAATAGGCTCCAGCAAACAGGTCTACTCT
>DASTOD010000236.1:0-4261 GCA_035762645.1 Binatia bacterium
TCAGAATTGCGTGCAGCTTGTCGTTCCACGGAGCCCGTGTCTCCAGTCCATCTATTTTCTTGCCCAGCTTCCTGAAAATGTCTTTCCCAACCAGATGTCCCATGGTTAACCTCCAAAAACAGTTGGGCGCCTCATAAGGGGTCAACTGGCATTATTCAGCTAACGTCGTTGGCGATGAGCGGGATTCACCGCTCTACCGGCCTGGTTGTACACACCGTCATGAGCAAGTCTGCAGCACACCGAGAACCATTAGCCAGTCGTCTATTGGTCTGGGGCAGAGGGTCGACTAAGAATGCTAATCACGTCCGTAGCGATGAAGGTCCGGTCCCGTTTGCGTTCAGTCTTCGGCTTGATGATCCCGTTATCTCGCATGACGCGCAATGCGGCATTGGCCGTCGGGAATGAGGTATTGAACGCCTCCTGGATCGAGCGGACCGTGACAACCGGGTGAGCGATGAGGTATTCAGGGAGTCGGTGAGGTAGGGCGTCGCTCCGGACATTGCTGGCACGAACTAGCGTCTTCCACTGATCGAGAAGGGCGGCCAGCCGTTCCGCCGTTTGTATGGTCTCCCGTGCGGCCAGCTGTACCCCTTCGGCGAGGAACCGGACCCACGGCACCCATTCCCCACGCAACTGCACCGCGCCCAGCGCGTCGTAATATTCCTGCTGGTTTTCCTTGAGAAACCCGGCCAGGTAAACGGGGCAATAACCTTCGGCGGACAGCATGAGCGGCAGAAGGAGCCTCCCTACGCGGCCATTGCCGTCGATGAAGGGGTGGATCGTCTCGAACTGCGCGTGGACGATCGCCATGCGGATGACGATGGATATCTCTGTTTGGTCTTCCTCGGACGGAGCGTAGCGCAGCAGCTTCTCCAGGTCTGCAATGCAATCTCCAACATATTCAGGAGGGGGGGGGACAAATTTCGCATCGTAGATGTTTCGATGGCCGCCGATCCAGTTCTGCCTTTGCCGGAACTCGCCGGGCGTTTCCTTGTAGTCGGTCCCCTCCATGAGGTGACTGTGGAGCATCTCAATAAGTGCGCGGTCCAGGGCAGCGGACCCTCTGGTGGCCACCTGTTGCAGACCGTAGTGCAAAGCCTTGACGTAGTTGAGGGTCACCACCACGTCCCGTGGAAGTCCGTCGTCGCTGCCGGTCGCCTCATACTCGAGGACCTGATCGACGCTCGAGGACGTACCCTCGATCTGGCTGCTCCGGACAGCTTCCCGGCGGTCGAGCGTCCTCGTGGCAAGGTTCGGGTTGGGAAGGCGGGATGTGGCGGCCTGCATTGCTCCTAGAGCCTCATGCGCCTTGACTATATCGCCGAAAACGTCCTTCAGCCCGAGTGTGCGAGGGGCAGGAGGGGGAACGAGCGCGAAAGCCTCCGGATACTCCTTCAGGGGAACAAGCAGCTTTTGCCGATCGGGGCTCAGATCCGTAATTTTCATAAACGAGATCCTTTAATAAGGTTCGCTGCTATTAAAGGATATTGGATTTAGTCTAAATAAGCAAGAATGATATCAAAGGATCGGTCTCAGTAGTCGACGCTGCGCCAGGTCGGGTAAGCGCTCCAGCGACCGGGCATGTTTTCGAAAACCAGGCCCGTGGGGACAGGTCCTGATTTCATTTGAAAGAACAACAACTTGCAAACTATTTTTTACGGTCTTTCGATGTACCGACCGCACGCGAGCAGGTACATGTCATTCTCAACCGGAAAACTCTTGAATCTCCCCTGCCAGAGATGTCCAACCCGCCTGTATTTCCGGTTAAACCAGAGCGTGTACGCCAAGTTGATGCATTGCATCACCCTGGCCAATGAACCCTTTTCGGGGATTCCCAGGAGCAGATGAACGTGATTGTTCATCAGCACCCAATGGTAGAGAAGGAAGCCTTCCTTCGACTTGTAGCGGGCCAGAATTTCGAGATATTTTCGAAAATCCTCCTCTTCCCGAAATACCCGATCGCGATTGTTGCCGCGGTTCGTGACATGGTAAATGTGATCGGGCAACCCGATGCGAGCCTGTCTTGGCATTTCCCCCTCCCCGAGCAAAGCCATTCAGAAAAAATATGTCTGTATCTATCTGTTTTTAAATGTGAATTCCGGACTTGTCCCCTAGCTGGCCTGTTCTTTCTCATTCAACGTGAGAGAGCACAGCGGCGGGCATCCGCCCGCTGTTGCGCTTAGTTATACGAGGTTTCTATGTCTATTTCATTGCCTCCAAGTACGGAGGAATATATCAAGGAACTCGCTTCGCTTGACCCACCGAATATTTACGAAAGCATCGACTTGGATGCTGTCGTGGATGAATTTATTTAGTGTGCTTATCCTGGGGTTGCTTATTTGAGCGAAGAGCGAAAATGCCGTCATTTTTTGACTATACGTTATCCCGAGTTCGGAAAGACCCCTTATGGCAAAAAGTATAAATATTTCTGTGAATTTGGGGTTGAACTCAATTTCCCCGTTTGGATCGGGGTCTTTATCTGCATGTTTGAAAAAATTGTAGTGTTTATTAATTTGCGCCGTAGTAAAGCCTCTAGTCCGAAACTTTTCGTATAAGAGGTCTGTACTCCCTTTGGATTTGTTGATGTCGTGGATTATTTGATGTGCTGCGCAGGCAAGCGTATGAACAACAACCGGATCACTCTCTTGAAAGTAGAGAGAAATGGCGCTGTCGAGTTGACGGCGAGCAGCATCTAGTTTGCTGATGGTTTCAATCGGATTTGGTTTGCTCGATATTCTCATTTTTTTGTGCCTCTTCCGCAGAATCTGGGGGTAGAGGGCGGAAAAAATTAGAGGATACGAACTCCGCCCCCCCTACGGCCAGACATTTCGCGCTCTTCCCCCTTTGTAATTGTGCAGTCAGCTCCAAAACAAAAACCGCCCGCGCCTCACTGGCGTCGAGCGGTCTCAACGATCCTCATCCTTCTCTCCAAACCGCGCCCCCCGGCCGGCATCACGACTCGCTCACCCGATACACGCCACGGTGCGCCTCGGTGTCCTTTCGGTGGGCGGCAAGATCCACGGCCACCGCATCGACCTTGGTCTCGACACTCGTAAGCCGGTCCTCGACTTTGGCGACCCGCTCCGTCAATCGATCGAGCTTGTCCGCCAGCATCTGGTGCCCCTCGGCCAAAAGATCGAACTTGTGCTGGACGTCCTCCACGAACACTCCGACATGTCGGGCCATCATCTCCCCGATGGCTTTCATCTCCTCTTCGGTCATCGTCTCCCTCCTGATTGATCCATCAATGACAAACACGGCTCAAAATACCTTCGCCTCCCCTCCCCTGTCAAACCGAAAACTGCCTCCCCCCGCAACGACAAGGTGCCGCGGCCTTGCAGACTGGAATTCCGAGATCCACCCCTACGGGATATTGGCCGGAAGACCTTTTTGAAACCAATGGGCAAATGGGCATTGCCTACTTTTTACATGGGTGCTATTGTTGAATCATAGGAGGTATCGAACCATGCTCGTACAGACCGATTCCCGCCGACGCATTACCCTTCCCCCCTCGGTCGGCATCAAGCCCGGTGACGCCGTCGACCTGGAGGTGCTGGAGGACGGCCGCATCCTGCTGATCCCGGTGGAGCCGATCCCCAAGCACCAGCTCTGGGCCTGGACCGCCGAGACCAAGGCGGCCATCACCGCCTCCCTGACCGACCCCCGCCCCTCCACCGTGATCGAGGTGGCTGAAGACGCCGACGAGGCCGCCAAGAGGTGGCGCGGTGAGGATTGAGATCCGGCCCGCCTTCGATGAGGCGGTCATGGCGGCGGAGATGCCGGTGCGCAAGGCCGCGTCCAAGATGCTCCAGTTGCTGCAGTCCCTCGATCTGCCGCAGCTCTGGACCCATCCCGGCCTGAACTTCGAAAAGCTTCACGGCATGGTCGAGCCGACCACCGGTCAGCAGCTTTATTCGCTGCGCGTCACCGGCAGCGTCCGCGCCATCACCTGCCTGCTCAAAGGCCCGACCCTCGTCCTGGTCAGCTTGCACATCCAGCATGACAAGGCCTATCGGAAGTAAACAAAAAGGGCGTCACAGCCTCTCGGCCGTGGCGCCCTGAATTTCCTCATGTCTGACCGTCCGCCCCCTCACCCCTTGCGCACAAAAATCTCCCGCGCCAGCTCGTCATCGACGGCGAACTCGGAGTTGCCGACCTTAAAAATGTACGATGGGAAGGTGCGGTTGAGGGAGAGCTGATTGCCGGGGAGCACGCCCATGCTCATCAGTTTCTGCATCTTCTTGTGGTCGCCGGTGGCCAG
>DASTOD010000237.1:0-10359 GCA_035762645.1 Binatia bacterium
TGGCCATGATCGAGAAGCATTACGGGCGATACATCAAGAACGATTCGCGGGAGCAGCTGAAGCGACTTTTTGAGGGTAAAACCGAAACCTTGACCGAAACCCTACGACACGAAAGGAGTGCTAAACAGGGGCAAGTAGCGAAAAGATTTGGTGGAAAGAAATGGTCGGGGCGAGTGGATTTGAACCACCGACTTCACGGTCCCGAACCGTGCGCTCTACCAAGCTGAGCCACGCCCCGACCCGGTCAAACTAACACACCGAGACGAGAAAACAACAGCTCTGAGCTGGCGTATGGCCTATGGCGTATGGCTCCGTTGGGTCGATCTATATGCCATAAGCGATCAGCCATATGCGACTTCGGTCGCGCGCGCCTCGTAGCTGGACCTTTTTGAATAGCCTCATCTAAGAGATTGTTAACTTTTGTTAGGATTGTCCTACGGCTTTGCGCATCTGGCGGATCGTTGCGGCATAATCGGGGGTTTTGAATATGCCGGAGCCGGAAACAATCACCTCGGCGCCCGCTTGCACGACACGATGGATGTTATCGACCTTAATTCCGCCGTCGGCTTCCACAAGGACGGGCAGCCTTCTCTCGTCGATCATCTTTCTGACCTGTTCTATCTTGGGCAGGACATCGGCAATAAAAGCTTGGCCGCCGAACCCCGGAAAGACGGTCATCATAAGGATCATGTCGATATCGGTGAGTAAGTGCTCGACGCTTTCCAGCGGAACATCGGGATTGACGGCGATCGAGGCTTTGGCGCCAAGCTCACGGATTCTTTGAAGGCTCGCCTTGGGGGCCGTGCAGGTATCGGGATGAACGGAAACCCAATCGGCCCCGGCCTTGATGAATTCCGGACCGTATTTATCCGGATCGGTGATCATCAAGTGCACGTCGAGAGGAATCCGAGCCACTCTGCGGATGGATTCAACCACGACCGGCCCGATGGTGATATTCGGGACAAAATGGCCGTCCATGACGTCCACATGAAGCCAATCGGCGCCCGCCGCCTCGACAGCTTCGATTTCATCTTTGAGCCGGCTAAAGTCAGCGGATAAGATCGACGGGGCGATTTTTATTGCTTTCATTTAAGCAACCTTTCGGATTCGAGCGGCGAAAAAGCCATCCGTGTTGTGCCGATGGGGTAAGGCCGTAAAAAATTTGTCTCGAACCATTGAGCCCGCCTCGGCCGGAAGGTAACCGCCGGCCTCAGCCAAAACAAACCCCTTGTGCTCCCGTAGAAAATCTTCGACAACTCTCTCGTTTTCCGCTTCCGTCAGCGTGCAGGTGGAGTAAACTAACACCCCACCTGCTTTAACGTAACCGCCAACGCGGCCGAGGATCTTCTTTTGCAAGTGGGAAAGTCTTTCGACGTCGCTCTCGCTCTTGTGCCATTTTATCTCGGGATGGGACCGCAGCGTGCCGAGCCCGCTGCAAGGGGCATCCACGAGCGCCCGATCATAAGGCGGGTGCAAGCGACCAGGCAAGTCCTGACAGACATCGCCGTGAACGACTCGAATCGAACGCAGATCTAGTCTGCGGGCATTTTCCTCGAGGCGCGCGATCCCCGCCGCAGAAATGTCAATTGCATCGACGACGCCGCGGTCGTCCATGAGTTCCGCGATGTGCGTGGTTTTGCCGCCGGGCGCGGCGCAGGCGTCCAGGATGCGCTCGCCGGGTTTGGGGTCCAGTAGATAGCCAATGAGCTGGGATGCTTCTCCCTGAACCTGGAAGAGTCCGTCCTCGAAGCCGGGGATCTGCGCGACGCGCCGGCGCGAATCCATGTGAACGCCTTGGGGCGAATAAGGCGTGGGCGTGGCTTTGACACCGCCGGCTCGAAGGAGCGATAGAAAATCTTCCCGCGTGGTCTTGCGCAAATTGGCGCGCAGGACCAAGGGCGGCTCGGCGTTGTTCGCCTCGAGGAGCGCTGCCGTTTCCCGGGGACCAAAGTAATTTAGCCATAGCTTCACGAGCCACTCGGGATGGGACCAATATTCAGCGACGTCGGCCGGCGCAGCTCGCTCGGGATCCGGTTGGGCCAGCGGTCTTTGCCCGCGCAGATAGTTGCGCAGAATCCCATTGATAAAACCGCTTACTTTTGTGCCCGCGTGGTTCTTGGCGGACTCAACCGCTTCATCCAATACCGCGTACGGCGGAATCCGGTCGAGAAACATGAGCTGGTAAAGGGCAAGGCGTAAGAGGTTTCGTAGATAGGGATCGGTATCTTCCAACGGCCGGCGCATCCAAACTTTCAGGCAGCTGTCCAATCTTCCTCGCCAACGCAGAGCGCCATAGGTGAGTTCGGTCAAAAGAGCGCGATCTCGAGCCTCTAAAATGTTGGATTCGAGCGCCTGGTCCAAGAGACGATCGGCATAGGACTTGCCCCTGTCGATTGTAACCAGGATTTGGGTCGCCAACTCACGGACATTTGCCGGTTCAGAGGCTTTCACCTTTCTCAATTCTTGCCCCTTTGGTAAAGTCGACGCCAGTGAGTCGCTTTCTATTTTCCAGCTGAACCTCCTCAAGGCTTAACACGCCAGAGCCCGTTGCCACCCAAAACCCACCGCCGTCGGCTCTAATGATTTCACCGGCGGTGCCCGTCGAGCTCGTCGCGACCACGCGCGCCCGGTGGATCTTTAGCAGCTTGCCGCGAAAATGCGTGTGTGCGGAGGGCCACGGATTGAACCCGCGCACGCGGCGTTCAATGGCGACGGCAGGTTGGCGCCAATCGACAAGCCCGTCATTCTTTTTTAGCATCGGCGCCAAGCTGGCGTCAGCCTCGTTCTGCGGTCGCGGTGTCAACGATCCTGCTTTCAATCCGCACAACGTTTCCAAGAGAAGCCGCGCTCCAACGGGAGTGAGCTTGGCTTGGAGGGAGGCCGTGGTTTCGTCTGGCGCAAGGCTGACCGGTTCTTGTAAAAAAATCGGACCGGCGTCCATCTTCTCGACCAGCTTCATGGTTGTGACGCCGCCTTTATCTTCTCCATTGATGATCGTCCAGGCAGCGGGAGCCGCGCCGCGGTATTTCGGCAGCAGCGAGTAGTGCACGTTGATGCAACCTTCGGGCGCCAGGTCGAGAATCGTCCCCGGAAGAATCCGCCCGTAGGCAACCACGACGATCACCCTCGGGTTCCAGGCCTTTAATAGGGTGTGAAAAGTCGGATCGCGGATTTTTTCCGGCGCGACGACCGGAATCTTGTAGGTTTCCGCCACCGCGCGCACCGGCGAGGAAACCTTTTTCTGGCCTCGGCCGGCTGGACGATCGGGCTGGGTCACGACGCCGACGACAGGGTCAGGCCCCTGGAAGAGCTGGACCAAGGTGGCGGCAGCGGTTTCGGGCGTTCCCATAAAGACGATGGGCCATTCGGTAGACATGACAGAAAGGGAATGGCCCCCTCTCTTCTCTCCCCCGTGGCGGGGGAGATGTAAGAGGGGGAACGGGCTAAATCATAACACGGGCGTTCTCGGCTGGGGGGACGATGCCACTGCGAAGCATCTTCTTTCGTCGGCGCGTATAAAGATCCTTTTTCAAGCGGCTGATACGGTCGATGAAGAGTTTGCCGTCGAGGTGGTCGATTTCATGTTGCAGAGCGACGGCAAGAAGCCCCTCGGCCTCGATCTTGACTTCCTTTTCATGCTCATCGAAGGCCGTGATTTCCACCCGAGCGGCGCGACGAACTTCCGCGGTGAAATCGACGACGCTCAGGCAGCCCTCCTCCCATATAACCTCTCCCTCTGCGCGGCTAATCACGGGATTGATGAGTTTGAAAACCTGCTTGCGCGGGTTTTCATGGTTCACGTCCAGAACGACCACCCGTTGAGACACCCCCACTTGAGGCGCCGCAAGTCCAACGCCCGGCGCCGCATACATGGTCTCTAGCATATCACCGATCAGCTGCATGGTTTCCCCGGTCATATTTTTGACCGGTAGGGCAACCCCGCTGAGACCCGGTTCCGGATACTTCAGGATCTCTAAAATCGCCATAACTTACCAATTTCATAACATATTATAGGGATCAACATCAATCTGCAGGCGGGTGCTGTGAGAACGCGGCAGGTGCGCACGGGCATGTTGCGCCAGGTCGAGGAGCGCGGAAATCGGGTCACCCTTGAGCAGGAGCTGCCAACGATACCGATTGCGCAGCTTTCGAATGGGTGCCGGCGCCGGTCCGAGAATCTCGACGTCGCTCAATCTTGTGGCCTTACGTTGGCTTAGACGCAGCCGGGCGGCTAACAGCTTTGCCGCTGCCTCGACTTTGTCCGGTTTCGGGCCGTCAATCCGTAGGTTGATCAAGCGACTGAATGGAGGGTAATTGAGCTCGCGGCGAAACTCTATCTCAGAGGCAAAAAACCCCGGGTAATCATGGCTCGTCAAATATTTGATGGCGTAGTGGTCCGGGGAGAAGGTTTGAATGACCACCTGGCCCGGGTCGTCTCCTCGTCCCGCCCTGCCGGCAACCTGAGTGAGGAGCTGGAAGGTTCTCTCCGCCGCGCGAAAGTCCGGCAGGTTTAACGACAAGTCCGCAAGCAGGGCTCCCACCAGAGTCACTCGGGTGACGTCGTGCCCTTTGGTAATCATCTGAGTCCCTATCAGGATGTCGATGTCGCCGTCTTCCCAGCGCCGAATAAATCGCTCGTGAGAACCTCTTTTACCCGTCGTGTCCCGGTCCATCCGGGCGATCCGCGCCTCCGGCACCAGCCGGTGTACGGATTTTTCGATCCGTTCCGTGCCCACTCCCATTCCGGAGAGGCTCAGCTGGCTGCACTCGGGGCAGACCCGGGTTGCCGGACGGCGAAAGTTGCAATGGTGGCAGCAGAGGTTTTTCCGGTCGAGATGTAGCGTCAACGTAACGCTACAGTAGGAGCAGCGCAGGACATAACCGCAGGTCGAGCACTGGAGAAAATTAGCAAACCCGCGGCGGTTAAGGAAAATCAGGCTCTGTCGTGATTTTTTATAGTTTTCTTTCAGCAGTTCGGCAAAGCGATTCGAAATCAAGCCGTCCTGATCGTGTTCGCCCTCGACGGTATTGCCGAGCGAGGCGGCCTGCTCTGTTTCACGGGGCGCCGGCTCTTGGAGTTGCGTTCTAAGGTCGACGATTTCAATCGACGGCAGCGGCCGCTCCTGAACCCGATGCCTCATTTGCAAGAGCCGGTAGCGACCTTGTAGAGAGTTTTGATAACTTTCGACGGCCGGTGTGGCCGAACCGAGCAGAACCGGGCAATTGGATAATTTGCCGCGCATTACGGCGACATCCCTGCCGTTGTATCGCAAGCCTTCTTCCTGCTTGTACGAGGGGTCGTGTTCCTCATCGACAATGAGGACTCCCAGGTCGGGCAGAGGGGCAAAAACAGCGGAGCGAGCCCCAACGACCACATCGACGTTGCCGCGAGCAATCTGCCACCATTGGGAAGAACGGTCCGAGCCAGTGAGGGCGCTGTGGAGAATGCCGACTCTTCCGGGAAAGCGACCGTTCAGGCGATCGATCAATTGCGGCGTCAGTGAGATCTCAGGAATAAGGATAAGGCTGCGGCGACCCTGTTGCCGCACCCGCTCCATCACTTGTAGATAAACTTCGGTTTTACCGCTTCCGGTAGCTCCGTGCAGCAGGAAAGTTTCAAAGCCACCGTTTTCGAGACGTTCGCCGATGACGGCGAGCACGGATGCTTGCTCTGCCGTCAGCGTGAGCGTCGGCTGACTTTTAGGCGGCGAAACCTCGCCGACCGAAGGCGCCGCATGGCGCGTCCGTTGACCCGGCCATCGGTCGCGAATCTCGATGGCGCCGTTCGATTGGAGCCTTTCGAGCGTCGGGTAGAGGCCGCTTCCGGGGATGCTTCGCTGCAGAGCTTTGAGCCGCATCCCGCCCTTCTTGGACCGGATGGCTTGCAGGATTTTTTTTTCAAGCGCGCCTGTACCCGCAAAGTCACTGCTCGTGGCAACAGCCGTCCGCTCGCTTTCGCTTTTTAAACTCGGCGGCAGAACGGTTCCGATGACTTGCCCCAGAGCGGTCGAGTAGTAGCGCGCTATCCACCGACTCAGCTGAAGCAGCTTGACGTCCAAGACCGGTTGCTCATCTTGGGTCGCGATGATCTCCTTGGTCCCTGCGACATCGGTCTCCTCGATGAGGTCGAGAACAATCCCGGTAAGTTTTCTTTTTCCAAGCGGGACCACAACTCGCATGCCGGGGGCAACCTGATGACGCAGCTCGTCTGTGAGCCGGTAAACCAACGGCTCTTTGAGAGGCGAAGGGATGATGATTCGCGCGAACTTTCCTGCCCTTCGGTTCATGATGTGACTCTTAGCCGTCGAGTCGATCAAAAGCAACTAACAGGCTACTGAAAAAGACTCATCGGCTAAAACCGACTGCCCTGAGCATCGTCGAAGGGCCCGCTCGATCTCAGGATCGTGCTCGTGGCACATGATCGTGCTTGTATTTACGAACACGAGCCACGAACACGAAAAACGAAACTCGCGCCTCGCCTCTAAGATCTTTTTGAGCAGCCTGCAAACAGAGTTTTCCAACAACCAGTTAGGGGCTACCAACCGTGTCCTCCACTTGTCGTTGTCTGTCTCTGGAGCGATCTCGGGCGAACGATTGATGTTCAAAATTGTTACGGATGTCACAAATTGTTCGCATCGGGTCCGAAGACGGCGGGACCCGAATTCGAATTGTCGTTTGCGCGCAAGGAAAAAGCGCCGCTTGGCGCACCGTCGTGACTGAAAAAAACGGTGGCAACAACTTTGCATGCGAAACGGCCTGCGGCTCTCCTATAATTATACATAATTGATAATAATTTTATTGACTTAAATTCGGCAAAAGGCACACAGAGTAACTCTTCATGAGACCGTTCATTCACTCCGAGATCGGGCTGGCGCGGCAAATACGGCGGAGCGAGGATCGAAGATCGAAGATCGCCGTCTCCTGCCTTCGCTGCTTGGCTAATTTATCACCTGGCCTGCTGCAATACCTTGTCGCAGCATGACCTCAGAGCGAGGGTGGCAGATGGATCAGCCGAATAATGTCAAGAAGCTTCGTGAGGAAAAGATGTTGAGCAAAGCGGAACTCGCTCGTTTAGCGGGAATATCTCCTCTCACCTTGGATCGTATCGAACAGGGTAAGCCGAGCCGGATGGCTACAAAGAGAAAAATCCTCTTGGCGTTGGGTCTAAAGGTGAATCAGAAAGGCCGAGTCTTTAAGTGAGATGGCTGAGTTCTTAAAAAAGCTGAATTTTGGTTTTCTCCACTCGTTCAGTCAGAACGGTGGTTTCGTTGCGCTGGATATTGGCTCGAGCTCCGTCAAACTGGTGGAAACCGCGGTCGAGAAGAGCGGCTATCGGGTGTTAAACTTGGGTGTCGCGCCGCTTCCGCCGAAAGCCATTCAGAACAATATGGTGGCGGATTCATCTTTAGTGGCCGATGCCATTCGAAAATTGATCCAGGAGAACAAAGTTAGCGCTACTCAAGTTATCTCCGCTGTGCCGGGCCGGGCGGTAATCATGAAAAAAGTGCAGCTCCCGCGGCAAGAGGACGATGAGTTGGAAGCCAACGTGGAATTCGAAGCCAACAATGTTATTCCCGAAAATCTACAAAACATCAATCTCGATTACCAGGTCCTCAACTATGTCGCCGCCGGCGACAAAATGGAAGTTCTTTTGGTGGCGGTCAAAAAAGAAATTGTCAACAGTTATGCCGACGTCATTGTCGAGGCGGGCCTCAAGCCTGCGATTATGGACGTGGACTATTTCGCGATGGAAAATATGTACGAGGCGAATTATACGGCCGAGAGCGCTGGTATGGTGGGCCTCATTCATATCGGGGCGCGTTACACGAGTATCACTTTGTTGCAAAACGGGCTTTCGACGTTCACCGGTGATTTGCCCATAGGCGGAGAGGAATTTACGCAACTTCTCAAAAAAGAGCTTAATATCTCCGACGAGTCGGCGGAGAATCTCAAGCTGACCGGCGCACTCGGCGGCAAAAAAACGACTGACGTGAAGCTGATGCTGCAACCGATGATCGAAGAGCTGACGGGCGAAATTCGCCGCACCGTGACGCTCTACGGCAGCGTCGGTTCCGAAGACGGAGAGGGACTGAAAACGATTTACCTGAGTGGCGGAAGCGCGAAACTCCCGGGCCTGGAATCTATGTTACAGGAAAAAATGGGGGTTCCAGCAATTCTCGCCGAGCCGTTTCGTGGTTTCACCATCAATAGGAAAATCGATAGATCGCACCTCGTGGAGACGGCGCCTCTGTTCGCGGTTGCGGCCGGTCTTTCCATCCGGAGGCCCGGCGACAAATGATTCGCGTCAATCTTCTTCCGGTAAAGGAAATCAATGCCGAGGTCGGCCGTCGCCGTGACCTGTCGGTCGCGGGTGTCGCGTTGGGTCTCGTGGTTCTGATTCTGGGCGGACTTTATCTCTATCAGTGGCGGCGGCTGACAAGTCTCAACAACGAACTGGCTGGATTGCGCCAGGAAATCGAGTCGCTAAACCTCAAGGTCAAAGAAGTCGGCGACCTGCAAGGCAAAATCAAAGAACTGAACGGCAAGTACCGAGTTATCGATGATCTCAACAAGAAAAAAGGCGGCCCGGTCCGCGTCATGGAGAGCTTGGCGGCCGCAACCCCGGCGAGTCTCTGGCTGATCGAATTTAGAGAAATCAACGGCAGCATCGTGATGAACGGGTTGGCCAGCGATAATCAGGCAGTCGCGGATTTTCTGCGCCAGCTGGCTAAATTTCCCCACTTCACCGAGGTGGAACTCGTTGAAACGACCCAGGCCGACGAGAAGATCGGGCCTTACAAGAAGTTCTGGGTCAAGTCGGCCGTTTCTTATCAGGCGGCCACGGCAGAGAGCGCAACCCAATCAGAGCAAGGCGCAGGCGCGAAAAGGGGAAAGAAAGAGTGAACGAACTGCTCGACAAGATACTGGAGCGGTCTAAAGCACAGAAGCTCGCGATCTTAGGCGTCATCGTAGTGCTCTCCGTCGCTCTCGACTATAGCTTTTTGTACGGGCCGCAGTCGCATGAAATCGCCAAACTCAACGAAGAGGTTGAAGCGGCCCGTACTGATATTACCGGCAAGCGTCAAAAGGCGGCGAATTTATCGAGACTGCAAACGGAAATTCGCGAGATTGATGGTCGACTCAAAGAAGCCGTCGCGCAGCTCCCGAACAAGAGAGAAATACCCGGTCTGCTGAGCGCCATTTCCCACAAAGCGCGCGAGTCGGGCCTGGAAGTGCTGGTATTTCGGCCGCGTGCTGAAAACTATCAGGAATTTTATGCCGAGGTTCCCGTAGACATTGTGGTCAAGGGAAGCTTTCGCAACGTGGTCTCTTTCTTTGATCAGGTCGGACGGCTCGAACGATTGGTGAACATCAACAATATCGGGTTCAAAAACCCGGTGGTCGCAGGAGATCGCGTCGCGGTCGAAAGCGCCAGCTTGGCTACCGCCTTTCGTTTTCTGGATGAAGCGGAGCGCAAGAAAATAGCCGAAGAGAAAGCCAAGGCGGCTAAAGAAAAGAAATAGAAGATGATGGACTCGAGCATTTTCCGCAGCGTGGTAGTCGCCTGGGGCCTCGGGATGTTGTTGTCGGGGGGTGTTGGCGCTCAAGAAGCCAAGGACACGCCCTCGCAAAAAACTAGGGAGGCCATGCAAAAATTTATCGAGACGCCCAAAGTTATCAGGAAGGGTCTGGAGGCGTTGACGGAGACCGCGAAAGAAACGCTTCGACAAGCGATCGGCGGAAATCCGGCGCCGAATTCCAAGGCTCAAATGGACGACTTGAAAGTTCCCGCCAGACCCATGAATTCGCCGGAACCCGCGGGCGTTTCGCTTGACGCCAACCGCGACCCTTTTCGACCGATGACGCTGAGGGCGAAGGCCGTTCCGGGCCCAAGGGAGAACTTGTCTCCACTCGAGCGGTACGAATTGGGTCAGTTGAAGGTTACCGGAATTGTCTGGGACGTCAAAGAACCAACGGCCATGATCGAAGACTCAGCGGGCCTCGGCTACATTGTGAAAGTCGGCACTCCCATCGGTGTGAACGAGGGGCGAATCAAAGCGATTGGTCCCAATGAAATTGTTGTGGCGGAATTCTACAGCGACGTTTACGGCACCAAGAAGAAACGCGATGTCAGTCTAAAACTTTCTCGCGATTGATCAGAGGGAATAGTGGAATGAAGCGACTATTGAAGCGGGCGGAACCACTCAATCTCCACGAGGCTGCGGGCGTCCTGTTGCTAGCTGCAGTTTGCCTCGGCCTATTCGGATGTTCTGCGACTCCCGGTAAACCAGCGGTCGTCAGCACTCCATCGAGCGAAGCTCCACCGAAGGCAGCACCATCCCAAGTCGCGCCCAAATC
>DASTOD010000238.1:0-3242 GCA_035762645.1 Binatia bacterium
ATCCCAACTTTCACGCCGAAGTGAAACCGATCAACATGGGCGCCAAAGCGAGAGACAATAAGGATGAGCGGTGGGATCGTGCCAGCGTGCACGAATTTCGCGGCACGTACGGTGATTACTTGCTGGCCAAAGTTTCGAAAGTCTTTCCTCAGCTGCGCCGCGAGGTATTGTAAAGCCGCCAATTGCGCCAGATCGAGTCATCTTGAACTCGGCTCGGCGACAGAGCGATGAACCGTTCAGATCAAAGCTATGGACGACGTGATGTCATTTCGACATTTCGAGAATTCTCAAAACATCCCACGAACACGATCACGACCACGCTACTTTCTCCGGACCACGAACACGTCCTTCAGCCTCATCCTTTATCCTTTTGCCTTTCTCCTTTAAAAAGCATGGCGGGGCCGTATTCCCGAGTAGGCCCCGAGTCTCGGTAGCGAGGGGCCGTAGCGAGGGATCACGACCGCGGCTTTATTCTCCACCCCCCACGGTCGGTCTTTTCCCCCGTTATCCTTTATCCTTTTGCCTTTCTCCTTTAAAAAGTCGCTCCCTGTCTCCCTGTCTGTGCCTGGAAGAAAGGGCTCCTTGTCTCCAGATCTCCGCGTCTCCTTGTATCCAAAACTGCTTGTCATAAGGGGAGCAGATCGTTACAATGCAGCAAATTTTTGAAACTGAACTGTGATACCCGGTTGCTGATCTGGCTGCCCGGTTCTCCTCGCACCTTCTCCGTTCATCCGGCCTGCCGTCCACAGGGTTCTTAGTAGTACCGGTCGCACGAAACCACGAACACCGATCACGGTAGTTTCTCCTGTACTGTGAGAGCCAGGCGGGGCTCTTGAGTTCTTCCGCGTTCAGCTTTGTTCGTTTCGTTGTTTGGTCTTAAATGGGCAGGAAAATCATGGTCCCATTCCACTCTTCCGCGCTAGTGGCTTCTGCGATGAGGACCAAGTCATCAATGATTAGACCTAAGGGAGCAGTCTGAGGCACCAAGATCAGACCAGCAATTGGCTGTGCTGCTCTTAGCCGATCCTCCGCACAGGACCGCATCGTCCGGTGATCATGGGTGACCACAACTCGGCCCTGGGCGGCTGCCCAATCCAAGACAGCATGGTCGGAGGCCTGAGAGAGATCTGCTTCCTGAACAGTCCTGGAGTCGAGATCAGAAATTCTTCGGCGCACTCCGCGCACGATTCGCCCATTGAGGTCTTCGTCAAAGAGATACTTGACCCGGCTCACGAGGGCGTGGGTGATTGGCGGCTGGATAGGAGCTGCTGGCGAAGCTTGCTTAGGAAGTCTCGGTGACGAGTGTTGAGTTCCTGTCGGAGCTTTTCCGCGCTGTCAAGTCCCGTCTGAAGATAGGCATCTACCTTGTCTTGCTGTTTCAGGTAATAGGCGATGGTTTCATAGACCTGCGGTAGAGAGAGTGACGGAAAGTCCTGGCAAATTTCTTCTGGAGTCGCGCCTTCCCGGAAGGAATGGATTACGCTGTCAAGAGACACACGAGTGCCGGCGATACGCCAGGTTCCTTGTGGGGTACGTACAAGGAAATCCGGCAGATCAAGGTCGGGATGCATACGAGCCATATTAGACCAGCAAATCCTCAAGGGCAAACCGTCGCGCGT
Source organism: Binatia bacterium (assembly GCA_035762645.1). Taxonomy (GTDB): domain Bacteria; phylum Desulfobacterota; class Binatia; order UBA9968; family UBA9968; genus DASTOD01. The sequence continues at coordinate 1,620 of DASTOD010000238.1, forward strand.
CTCACGTCGGCCTTCGTACACCATTAGTTTCGTTTCCACGTTTCGGGAATTCCTCCCGCAAGGCGGTCATTTTGACGCTTTGAGAATTCTCAAAACGTGCAAGTCACCGTGAAGCACGATCACGGTCACATCTCTCCCGCGGGCCGTATTCCCGAGTAGGCCCCCAGTCTCGGTAGCGAGGGGCCGTGGCGAGGGTGTCAGCGGCGAACACGAACACGTTTTCTCCCATCACGAGCACGGCCCTCCTCGTTTCTCCGATTCGCTCCCTGTCTCCTTGTCTCCGCGTCTCCTGGTCTGGAAAACTGCTTGTCATAAGGCGTGCAAATCGTTACACTGCGGGCAATTTTTTGAAACTGAACTGTGATGCCCGGTCCTGCCTCTGGTTGCCCGTTCTCCTCGTACCTTCTCCGTTCATCCTGTCCGGGTTCAATAAAGATGAAAATGATCCTGCACGAATCACGAGCACGGTTTCTCCCGGTTCATCCTTTATCCTTCTGCCTTTATCCTTCCGATGCTCCGGGTTCTTAGAGGTGGAATTATCTGGAATGAATCACGAACACGAGACTTCGCGAGCACGCACACGGGTTCTCCCGAGTTCATCCTTTATCCCCTTGCCTTTATCCTTTATATAGGTGGCATCGGCAGAGGCTGGAGGAGCGGAGATTATGTTGACTTGTGACGATGTGGTATTACGGAGGGCCGCACGTCTGGGGCTCGCTTTACGGGTTCTAAACCCTGTGGCATACTTAAGTGAGGTAGCAGCGCATGGCTAAACAACTTACCGAACAGGAACTTCGACAGCAGGCCGTCCGGGCGTTGAGCGACAGTTTAGGGCCCGTCGATGCGTTGCGGTTCCTTGCTCTGGTTTCTCGTGAGCCTTTTGATTATCAGCAGTGGCGCAAAGAGTATTTTTTGCACTACAAAGTGGATGAATTGCTCGAGGAAGTTCGGAACCACCACAGCGGGAAGCATTCCTAAGCGCCGATTCGATCACTATTTTCCGCTTTCCAGCGCCCTAAGATTTGTCATTTCGACGTTTCGGGAATTCCCGAAAGGTGGAAATATGCTTGACAGGGCAGCGCGGCTCGCCGTAGAAGGCGCTGGATGGACGAATTACGATATCGTGAATCACGCCTCTGCCGACTGCTCGGCAATCCTGTCGTCTATCAGATCATTACCTTGTTAGCGAAGAATGGACCCCTCACACCGGCCGACTTGGCGCTCTGTCGGAGCGCAGCGTTCAAACTATCAGTGGACATTTGGCTAGGCTCAGAACCGCAGACGTGGTTCGCTATGAAACCAGAGGAAGGCAAACGCGCTATTGGCTAAAGCACCCGAAGGATATCGAAGCACTGTTGAGAGCGTTAGAAAAGGTGGTGCGAACTTCAACTGGACTGGGTGAAGTCTATTTACGACCTTTCGGGAATTCCCGAAAGCTGGGGTTTCCGTCCCATCCTTCCGCCAGCCGAATTTCCAAACTGTCAAGATGGTAAAGGCCTGACCGGGAATTTACCTGACCTCTTTGCGCTGGCTTCCGATCACGCTATTTCATGGGAAGTACGAACACGATCACGGCTTTACCTCCGATTCGCTCCCTGTCTCTAGATCTCCGCGTCTCCTTGT
>DASTOD010000239.1:0-2886 GCA_035762645.1 Binatia bacterium
TGTGGCGCCAAGACCACAACGGTTTTAGCCACCAGGACCCGGGCTTCATCGATCATGTGGTCAATAAAAAGGCCGAGGTCGTCCGGGTTTATCTGCCGCCCGATGCCAACTGTCTACTGTCGGTAACGGATCACTGCCTGCGCAGCCGGAACTACGTCAACGTCGTCATTGCGGGCAAACAGCCGGCGCCGCAGTGGCTCGATATGGATCAGGCGGTCAAACACTGCACCGCGGGAATCGGCATTTGGGAATGGGCGAGCAATGACCGCGGCAGTGATCCGGATGTCGTCATGGCGTGCTGCGGCGACGTGCCGACGATGGAAACCCTGGCGGCGGTGGAACTGCTGCGTCAGCACCTACCCGAGTTGAAGGTCAGAGTCATCAACGTCGTCGACTTGATGACGTTGCAATCGCCCCATGAGCATCCGCACGGGTTGAGCGACAAAGATTTTGACGCGCTGTTCACCAAAGACAAGCCGATCATTTTTGCTTTTCACGGTTATCCTTGGCTCATCCATCGGCTGACCTACCGGCGCACCAATCATGACAATCTCCACGTGCGCGGCTACAAGGAAGAAGGGACGACGACTACTCCATTCGACATGTGCGTTGTCAACGAGATCGACCGTTATCATCTAGTCCAAGACGTCATCGACCGGCTGCCGCAGCTGGGTGCGCGGGCGGCGTACACCAAACAAACGATCCGCGATGCGCTTATCGATCACACGGAATACATCCACGAGCACGGCGAAGACCCTCCCGAGATCAGCGGCTGGACATGGGGACATAAAAAGCCGTCCCGCCGCCTGGAATCCACGGAAAGCGATAACATTGATGCGGCTGTCGAAGCACCTATCCGAAATTAATGATCATCTGCGCGAATCGCTAAAACTCGAAGGGCGTGTTCGAAGGAGTCGTCGCGGCAAATTTCTACGGAACTGAGGATTAGTAAATTGTTAAGAACCTGGTGCGGATGAAGCGCTGCCGACAGGACGATAGCATGACATCCGTCATATCGAACATTAAAGCTGGTACAGCATCTGTCCTTGCGGTGAACGCCGGCTCGTCGAGCATTAAGTTCGCACTCTACGCGGCGGACGGTGAGCCGGCGCGTCTTATTTCCGGAAAAATTGAGCGGATTGCCTTACCAGGTGCCGTGTTGATCGTCCACGAAACTGGGAACAAATCCAAGACTGAGCCCATTCAAGCTTCAGATCACGGTGTGGCGGGAACCGTGCTGATGAACTGGCTTGAGCAATATCTCGGTCCTGCTTCGATAAAGGCGGTCGGCCACCGTGTCGTTCATGGTGGGCCAAAGTACCGCGAGCCTCAACGAGTGACGGCGGAATTGGTTGCGGAATTGCATCGCCTGAGTCCTTATGATCCGGAACACTTGCCGTCCGAAATCCGTTTAATGGAAGTTTTCGGAGAGCGTTACCCCGATTTGCCGCAGGTCGCGTGCTTTGACACCGCGTTCCATCGCGATATGCCGCGTGTTGCCCGTATCCTGCCAATTCCACGCTCCTTCGAGGCAAAGGGAGTCCAGCGGTACGGGTTCCACGGCTTATCCTACGCCTATCTGATGGAAGAGCTGGCTCAGTTGGACGGCACCGTCGCGTCGCACGGTCGCGTAATTCTGGCCCATCTCGGCAACGGCGCGAGCCTGGCGGCGGTGCGGGCCGGCAGATGCGTTGACACGAGTATGGGCTTCACGCCAACTGCAGGCATACCCATGAGCACTCGCTCGGGTGATTTAGACCCTGGGCTAGTTTGGTATCTGGCGCGAAGCGAGCAGATGACCGCGGAGCAATTTCACAAGATGGTCAACCACGAGTCGGGGCTGCTCGGAGTTTCGGAGATTAGCACCGATATGCGCGATTTGCTGGCGCGCGAAGGCGAGGACGTCCGGGCCGTCGAAGCTGTTGCGCTGTTCTGCTATCAAGCAAAGAAATGGATCGGTGCTTTCGCCGCCGCTCTGGAGGGATTGGATACCCTGGTTTTCGCAGGCGGTATCGGGGAAAATGCGCCGGTAGTGCGGGAGCGTATTTGCGTCGGTCTCCGTTTCCTCGGGATCCATTTGGATGAGACCAGAAACAAAGCCAATGAAGCCGTGATCTCCGCCGATAAAAGCCCAACTACCGTCCGAGTCATCCGAACCGATGAAGAGCTCGTAATTGCCAGGGCTGTCCGCCGCCTACTTGGATTTTCGCCAGAGAAATAAATTTGAACTTGAGTCCCATGGTTACAACAGTAGTTTTCCTGCTTGATGCGCACACCACACTACTGGACAAGTCGCGCCTTGAAAATAGATGCCGTCGGCGCCGTCCTGCTCGGCGAAGCTCTTTCCTGTCATCGCCGCCACTCGGACGCATTGTTACAGCGATAGTTACGATCCGGAGTTTCAGAACGAATACTTAAAGCTCGTCGGCAAAGAAACGATTATGCCCGACGGGATTGCGCATGCTCATCCCGCACGCAAGCCAATATTTCAGCAATCTGCCGACGGGCCGACACGCGCTCTTTCAGCCGCGTCTTATTCGGTTGAGAAATGCGGTGTGGAACTCTACCGATTCTCGTCACTTATAGATCATCACTAACCCCGATGCGGCTTGGCACGCTCGTTGCCATTGCTATCTGCGAAAACAGAGAAAGGTGAATGATCCAATGAAGATCCACATCTCATTTTGGGCAGCGTTTCTTTTCATTGGAACTGATCTGCTGGGACGCGCAATCGTTCAAGGTGTAGAGCCGGGGCTCATTTCAACTTCGATAGAGGGCCGCTGGTGCTACTGTGAAACTGTTATAGCAGTGGGCGAAAACGAGTAGGGAAGTCATAATTTCATAAGCGAAGTGACGTAAAACTTACAGATTCGAGGCGAGGGATGG
>DASTOD010000240.1:0-6411 GCA_035762645.1 Binatia bacterium
GCTGCTTCAGGTGGGGAACCAATCGAACCGCATCGCCGCCGTCGAGACCAACAACGCCGATGCCGCAATGCTGACGCCGCCGATGACGCTGCACGCGCGCAAGCTTGGAATGACGCTGCTGGTGGACGCGTCGAAGCTCGGCATCCCCTACTCCAGCCTATTCTTCGTTTCGCGCCGGCCGTATCTGATGAAGACCCGGGCCGAGCTGGTCAACTTCACCAAAGCCATGATCGAAGGCGTCCACGTTTATAAATCCAACAAAGAGTTCAGCATGAAGGTCTTGGCCAAGTACATGAAAATCCAGGACCGTGAAGTCCTCGAAGAGAACTTTCGCGAGTACGATTTTCCCGTGAAGCCTTATCCCTCGAAAGAATACTTCGAGTTGCCGATTCAAGAGGTCGGAAAGAAAGACCCAAAAGTGCTGAAAGAGAATCCGGACCGTTTTGTCGATATGTCGCTGGTGAAGGAAGTGGAGGCTAGTGGTTTTATCGATAAGCTGACGCAGGAGTACAAAGTGAAATGATGAAATCGGTCATCTCAAGCTTTCACTGAAGCATGAGAGCGAGAGATTCTTCGGTTTGCTGACAGGAGGTCGTATGCCTTCAACCGCGCGAGGCGCGACGTTAATAGGTCCCGATAAACTCGAAATTCGGGAATATCCGATTCCCGACATTCCTCCCGACGGCGGCCTTGTAAAGGTCGAGAGGGGCGGTGTCTGCGGGACCGACGTCAAATACCTGCACGGCAAGCTTCGAGTTCCGTATCCGATCATTCTCGGTCATGAGATTCTCGGCCGGGTCGAGAAGCTCGGCAAGAATGCCGCGGCCATTCACCACATCAAAGAAGGAGATCGCATCATTTTGAAAGGGGCTATTGGCTGCGGCCGGTGCGCCGATTGCCGGCGCAACAACCAGCGCTTTTGCAAGCAGCGCACGAATTATGGTGGCCGCACCAAGTGCGATCAACCACCGCATCTGTTCGGCGGTTTCGCGGACTACATTTACCTTGCGCCCGATGTCCTCGCGACCAAGATCAGCGATTCGCTTCCCGCCGAAGCAGCGGCGCTTATCGGCTCGGTGATGGCCAACGGTTTTCAATGGGCGATCCGCCGAGGCGGAGTCAAAATGGGCGACTATGTACTGATCCAGGGTCCGGGGCAGCAAGGGCTCTCCTGCACCTTCGCCGCGCGCCATGCCGGTGCCGCCAAGATCTTCATTAGCGGGATCGGTCGTGACCAGCCGCGGCTGGAGCTGGCAAAAAAGTTCGGCGCCCACCGCACCATCAATGTCGAAGAAGAAGACGTGCTCGACGTGATCCGTAAAGAAACCAACGATGAGATGTGCGATGTGGTCGTGGACGTCTCGGGAAATCCTAAAGCGATCCTGACGTCCGTGGATTGTTTGCACCGCCAAGCCACCCTGGTGCTGGCGGGTTTGACTGGAGACACCACGATCACACCGATGCTGATGGACAAACTCGTTTGGGGCGAGATCAAACTCCAGGGCTGCTTTACCGCCGATAATGACGCCACGGAAGCGGCGCTAAGGCTCATCGAGGAGAGGAAGTTTCCCGTGCAGGAGATGGTCAGCCATAGCTTCCCGCTTCGCGACACCGAGAAGTGTATTCGCGCCGTGGGCGGAGAAATCCCGGAGATGTTTCCGACCAAGGCTTTGATCGACCCGGCGCTCGGGTAGGCCAGGCTGTTGAAAAGGCCCCATCTACTTCGTTGCGCTCGATCGCCTCACTTCAACGTACTACATGAGTACGCCTCCGTTCGTCGATCAGCGCGCGCCTCGTACCTGGATCCTTTTGAACAGCCTGGGTGTCTTTGACATGATCGAAGGATTGAAAGACAAAGTGGTCATAGTGACCGGCGGCGGGCATGGCATCGGCAAAGCCTATTGTCTGGAGTTTGGCAGGGCCGGTGCTTGCGTGGTTGTGGCAGATATCGACAAAGCCGCCGCCCAACAAGTCGCCGCTCAGGTGACGGGGGACACCGAGGCGCAAGCGCTCGCGCTTCAAGTCGACGTCGCGGACGAAACGGCGACGCAGGCCATGGCGGCGGCGACGCTTGGCCGTTTTAGCAGGATCGACGTTCTCGTCAACAACGCGGCGGTCTTCGCCACAATTCCGATGAACCGCGGGCTCATCGAGACGATCACTGCCGAAGAATGGGACCGGCTGATGGCGGTGAACCTGAAAGGCCTGTTCTACTGTTGCCGCGCGGTGCTGCCGACGATGCGCGCGCAAAAATCCGGCAAGATCATCAATATTGCTTCCGGGACGGTATTCAACGGCAGCCCCGGTCGCATTCACTATGTCACCTCAAAGGCGGGAACGATCGGTTTTAGCCGGACCCTCGCCCGCGAAGCGGGTGACGACAACATACAGGTTAATGTGCTCGCCCCTGGCAATACGTTGTCCGAAGAAAATCCCACCGAGGAAATGCTCCGCTTTCGACAGTCGTCCATCGGCAGCCGCGCCCTGCGGCGCGTCCAAGTACCGAAAGATGTCGTCGGCGCCGTGCTGTTCTTGGCCTCGCCGCTCAGCGATTTCATCACCGGCCAAACGATCAATGTCGATGGCGGAATCGCGTTTCTGTGAGGTGGAGTGATGGAATACTAGTTTAGAGGAGTACCTGTCATGAACGTGAATTATCCGATTATCGACGCCGACGGGCATGTTTTAGAAAAAGACCGGGAGCTCCATGATTACCTTGGCGGGCGTTACAGCCAAGCGCCGCGTTTTGAAACCTACTCCTACTTCCCTTCCCTCGATGGCTGGAACCGCGGTACCGGCGTGCCTGGAAAAGATCCGGAGACACCCGCGCCGCGCTGGCTCCAATTTCTGGACGAGCTCGGCGTCCATTCCACAGTGCTCTATCCCACCGGCGGTCTAGGCCTCGGCTTGATACAAAATCCGGAGTGGGCATGCGTTCTCGCGCGCGCCTATAATTCTTGGATCGTCGATCGTTTCACCAAAAACAACCCGCGACTCCAGGCAGTCGCCCTGTTGCCGGTGCACGAGCCGATTGAAGCGGCAAAGGAGCTCGAACGGGCGAAGTCTATGGGACTGGTCGCCGGCTTGATGCCTGCCGTGACCTGCTTGCACAAGGGCTATGGTCACAGCGATTTCGATCCGATTTATGAAGCAGCCGAAAAGCTCGATCTGCCGCTAACCGTTCACGGCGCCCCCAGCCGCGGCATGGGGTTCGACTTTTTCAACAAGTTTTTGCACGTGCACACCCTAGAGCATCCCTTTGCCATTTTGATTCAGTTCACGCACATGGTTTTCGAAGGCGTTTTCAACCGCTTTCCGAAACTGCGCGTCGCCTTTCTCGAAGCGGGCTCGGGTTGGTTGCCGTACATGATGGATCGAATGGACGAAGAAATGGAAAAACCCTATCGCGTCCAGGCGCCGCTGCTCGAGCAGAAACCCAGCGAACTGATCCGCAACGGGCAGATTTGGACCACCTGCGAAGTGGAAGAGAAAGCACTGACGCATGTGCTCAAGCAGTTCAATCCGAAGTGTTTGATGTGGCCATCGGACTATCCTCACGAGCGTCTCCCGGATATGTTCAAACGTGATATTCCGGAATTTTTGGAACGCACGGACATCGGTGACGAAAACAAGAAAGCCATCCTGCACGACAACCCGATTGACTTTTACAAACTGCAGATTTGACCTCCACCTCTTTTCCTCCCCCGCGCCGCGGGGGAGGAGGAAGGAGGGGGAACTTCGACCATGGAGGGAACCTAATGCGCTTACAAGATAAAGTTGCCATTGTCACCGGCGGCGGGGTAGGTATCGGCAAAGCCTATGCGCACGGCTTGGCCAAAGAAGGTGCAAAGGTCGTCGTCGCTGATATTCAAGACGGCGAGGCTAAAAAAGTGGCGTCCGATATCAAACAATCAGGCGGCGAAGCCGTCGCAGTCGCCGTTGACGTCACTTCGGCTGAGAAGACCCAGGCCATGGCGGAAACTGCGCTCAAGCAATACGGCCGCATTGATGTTCTCGTCAACAATGCCGGCCTTTATTCCGCGCTCAAGAAAAAATCTTTCATGGAGATCGACCCCGAGGAATGGGACCGCGTCATGGCGGTCAACGTCAAGGGCTTGTTTCTCTGCGTCAAAGCAGTTTATCCGGCCATGAAGCAGCAAGGCAAAGGCAAGATCATCAACATCTCTTCGGGGACTATTTTAGGCGGAACGCCGCTTTTCCTTCACTACGTTTCATCGAAGGCCGGCGTCATCGGGTTTACTCGCGCGCTGGCGCGCGAGGTGGGGGGCGACAACATTTGCGTCAACTCGATCATGCCGGGTCTGACTATCTCAGGTTCCAATCAGGAAGGCGTTATGACGCCGGAGCAGCTCGCCGACCGCCGCAAGCGCCGCGCCTTCCAGCGCGATCAGTACCCGGCGGACCTCGTCGGCACGGTGATCTTCCTCGCCTCAGACGACAGTGACTTCATGACCGGCCAGTCGATCTCCGTCGATGGCGGCATGAACATGCACTAACGCCTGACCCAAGGCTCATTTGCTTTGTTGCCTCGGAATCGCCGCGCTCAATGTGTCACAAATTGGAGTACTGGAGTGATGGAGTCATGGAGTGATGCATTTTTAAACCCAATACTCCCGCACTCCAACACTCCATTGCCCGCAAGGGCTATTTGAAAATCATGCTGGTGAAGGTTACGGCGGAAGCCGTTTCCGGCGTGAAGGCCTGACTGTACTTGAGATTCTTTCCCGGAGCCCCATCGAGCAGATGGATCAACGTATAAAGCGGCGAGAACCCGCAGATTCTTCTTCTGTCCCGATCTTTCGCTATCTCTTTAAAAAACCCCGGTCCGTCCAACGCCGCAAGCCTGTCCACAAGCTTTCGATCTTCCGCTTCCACCCACTTGAGAAAGTCTTCCGTTATCGGCTCACGATCACCGAATTGCCGCCCTATATGCGCCAAATCGACGCCCGCCACCAAGCACACGCTTCGGGTTTCCTTCTCCGTCAGTTCCCTGAGCGCGCGCAAGAAGCTTTGCACGGGTGAGATTTGTTCGGGCAGAGTTTCGCTCATCACCATAGGATGAAAGGACGAGACCAGAATCGGCACAATCTTAAACGGTTTCTCGTCTCGCCCGGTGATCCGGGCGCGTTGTCGAGAGATGTGCTTCAGAAAAATCACCTGAAACTCGAGCGAGTGTTCTCCCCGGTGCAAGTATTCGTCGGCGAAAAGATCCTCACCGCACTTGGCTTGCAGAGATTCGACAAACCCACGGTCGGTCTCCACAATCCCCAGAGGAGTTTCAAAATCCTTCAGCGTCAAAATAAATGGATTGGCGCCGCCGCAGTGCGAAGTCCCCAGTAGGATGTAAAGATCCACCCCGTCGCTTTCCGCCAAGTGTTTATAAGCCCAGGCATAAGCGGGACCGCCGCGATGAAAATCGATATGTGGCGCAACGATCGCCCGCGGAGCAGATGCGCGCTCTTCATATCGCGGCATCCCCGGCCCGCCGGCCGAAAGAAAATAGCCATCGAGTTGAGTTCTTAATTCCTCCGGATCCTGCTTGTAAACGCCTCCCATATGGGCAGGCGCTCGTGTGGGAACACGCCGAAACTCTTCGGCAACGCTTCTCTGGTAGTCGAGGAAACGATCGGTGATCAGATAGTAGTGCCGGTCCAACATAGCGACGAGATCTCTCAACTCATCGGTCAGCAGCAAGGCGCCGAATTGCCGGCAGTAGGCCTCTTGGATGTCAATAAACGAGTGTTGACCATCAAAGTGGGACATTATGAAATAACCCACCGGAGAAACTCCCAGGGGCGTGGCAAGATTAAGCGGGTCTTTGAGATAGATGAGCGTTTTTCCGTCGTGCTGTACAGGAAAGGCTTCGACCGCTCTCAGCCGAGGTCGATCTTGCATACGCCTAGTTGTAGGGTTTCTGTCGCGCTAGATCGATGGCGCTTTCCAGGGGAGAACCTGAAGGCCTGAGTCACAGCTATCCGATTCCGAGTTTGAGCCTGGCTTCTTCGCTCATCTTGCTCGGATCCCAGGGCGGATCCCAAACCAGATCAACATTGGCCTCAGTGACTTCATCCAATTGAAGAATCTTTTGCCGAGCATCGTTTGCGATCATTGCCCCCATGCCACAACCGGGAGCGGTGAGCGTCATCTTGACGGCCACTTTGTCGTCATTCACTTGCACGTCGTAGACGAGGCCGAGATCGACGATGTTGACAGGAATTTCCGGATCATAGCAGGTTTGCAGGACTTCATAGACTTGTTCTCTGGTCACCATAGTTGCTCCTTAATAAATTATAAGCCGGAGGTCACTAGCGGTTGCTCGATGCCTCAACGTTGTACCTCCACCTTGCTTAACTAGACACGATCTTTAAACCCTGAGACCGCCCCGCTCTT
>DASTOD010000241.1:0-15387 GCA_035762645.1 Binatia bacterium
AACCCATAGACGCTAACGCAACTCCGAAGACAACAAGCGCAAGCCAAGCCAAAAAAGCGAAAGCTCCACCCACGCCAGCCCGGACTCCGACGCAAGCGCAAGCCCGAAAACTGCTCCTTCCGCAGCGCGACAGGGTAACCAGCAACCCGTTAGAAGAAAGGTGGGAGCATACCACACATAGGACAAAAGCCGGCGACTCGTTTCCATTGTTATTGAACCGTTTGGCTTTGTCCCAAACCGAAAGGCGTCTTTGGGTCCGATCGATAGAGCGCGACTTCGGCAAGAAGCCGCTACCCGCCGGCAAAGCCGTGCACTTCTACCTTTCCAGGCCTGCCGGCTCAAACGGCGCGACGAGCGTAGTTCAGCTAAAAGCCGTGGAAGTCGATTATAGCGAGTCATTGAATCTCACTTGGGAAAAGGGCAGTTGGGGTATCGTTTTCGACAAGCGTGAGAAGCCTTACGAGATCGAACTGAAGACCGTCGGCACTGTGGTAGACAGTGGGCTTTTTGAGGATGCAACCAAGGCCGGCATCCAGCCCGCCCTCATCTCTCAACTGGCCGATATCTTTAGCTGGGACATCGATTTCTATAACAGTATACGGGCGGGGGACAGCTTTAAAATTCTCTACGAGAGCAGGAGCCGAAAGGGTCAGGAAACTAAAACTGCGCTGAGGATTCTAGCTGCCGAGCTGATTAATGCGGGAGAGAAGCTCACGGCCATCTATTTTGAAAAGCAACAAGGCGTGGGGGGCTACTACAACCTGGATGGCAGAAGCTTAGCCCGAGCCTTTCTCCGTTTTCCCCTTGAATTCACCAGTATTACCTCCCACTTCACCGAGGCGCGCTTCCATCCGGTCTTGAAGGTCAACGTTCCTCATACCGGAGTAGACTTCGCCGCTCCGCGAGGGACACCGGTGCGCGCTGTCGGCGACGGCGTGATCACTCAAGCCGGGTGGAATAAGGGCTATGGCAAATCCATTGAAATTCGGCATGACTCCACCTACAGCACTCGCTATGCGCACCTGGGAAGATTTGCCCTTGGCATCCGGAGCGGCACAACCGTGAAAAAGGGCCAAGTCATCGGCTATGTGGGAACTACGGGTCGGAGCACCGGCCCCCACCTTCATTTTGAGTTCTATAAAGATCACCATTATGTCAATCCGCTCAGCGCCGATTTCCCCGCGGAAGACGAAATTGAGCCCGCCTTGCAGAGGCTTTTCGATAATCAAAAGAGTCTGTTGTTGGTCGAGCTAACCTCACCACCCCAGTCCTGATATTGCCGGCCGGGGGTAAGCCGGCTGGATTCCATATTCGCTACAAATTCGCTACTCTTACTGCCAGGACATCCGCCGGTTCATCCTCGAAAATGAAGCGCTCCTGCGCAAGGGGCGAGCTTGGAGGCGGGGGAATAAGGTGAGGGCTTTTGAGCACCGCCTTGTACTTGTGGTGGTTACGGGGGCGGGAGCCGGTTATTTCCCGCGCTTCCCGGGCACCGTTGGAACCGTTGCCGCTATACCTCTCTCACTGGGGCTTAACCATCTGGCAAGCTTCTCCTCACCTCTCGCCCTCCTGCTTTTGGCGGGGTTTATCACCGCCGCAATTGTTCTTTCTACGAAAGCGTCGGAGCTTCTGGGAAACAAAGATCCCGGAATCATTGTCATTGATGAAATTGCTGGGTTTTTAGTGGCTAACTTTCTTGCCACGCCGAAACTGATTCCTTTGCTTTTGGCTTTTGTTATATTTCGTATCTTGGATGTCGCAAAGGTCTTCCCCGCCTCGAGACTGGAAAAGCTTCCGGGCGGAGGAGGAATCGTATTGGACGACGTGGCGGCGGGTCTCTATACCTTCGCCATGCTGCACCTGTTTGCCTATTTGGATCTCGTATGATCGAAAAAGCCGTCATCATCAGCACCGGCGATGAGCTCACCACCGGTAAAGTAGTCGACACCAATTCAGCTGCCATTGCAGATCGACTTTTCAATGCCGGAGTCGAGGTCGCGGCGGTTCTAAAGGTTGGAGATGATAGGAGCCGCCTCCTTTGGGCCCTCGACCAGGCGCGGAATCTTTCGGACCTGATCATCGGCACCGGTGGACTTGGACCGACCGCAGACGATCTCACCGCTGAGACGGTCGCGGAATTTCTCGGGTGCAAGCTCGAACAGGATGAGGAAATTGCGGCTTCTCTCAAGCAGCGATTTGCCGACCGTGGAATCGCGTGGACCGCCAATAACCTCAAGCAAGCGCGGTTCCCTCAAGGCTCGGTTGTCGTTCCTAATCCGGTGGGAACCGCGCCGGGTTTTCGGGTTTCCATCGGCCAGGGTAAAACTCTTATCTGGCTTTCCGGCGTGCCCCAAGAGATGAGCGCCATGATGACCGACACGGTCCTGCCATGGATTGCCGGCGAGTGCACAGGGGCAGCGAAGTTCCTAGCCTCGACCTTCAAAATTTACGGCATAACGGAGTCAAAGCTGGATGATCTCCTCAAACCGGTTTCGCTCTCCGAAGATGTAAAACTGTCGTTTCGAGCCCATTATCCAGACCTTTCCCTACGTCTAACAGTGAGAGACAGGGGACAACGGGGAAGAACTTTCGCGCAGTATCAAACTCAGGTACGGGAGCTCCTAGGCTCCCATATATATGCCGAAGGGGAGGTAACGCTGGAGGAGGTCGTTGGGCAGCTCCTTTTGGCCAAGCGACAGACGCTCGCCCTCGCCGAATCATGCACGGGCGGTTATATCAGCCATCGGCTGACGCGCGTGGCGGGTAGCTCGGCCTACTATTATGGCGGCGCGGTGACCTATGCCAACGAGGCAAAGCTTCAGTATGTTGGTGTCAGCAAAACGACACTGGAGCGCCATGGGGCCGTTAGCCGGGAAGCGGCGCTGGAAATGTCGTTGGGCATTAGGGAACGATCGCACGCGAATCTCGGATTAAGCGTGACGGGAATCGCCGGACCGAGCGGTGGAACCCCAGACAAACCTGTGGGGACAGTTTGGATGAGCATTGCCCAGGAGAGCCGGCATGAGGCGCGGCTGTTTCATTTTCACGGCGACCGGGAGCGCATCATTCTTGGCACATCTCAGGCTGCGCTCAACTGGTTGCGCCTTACGCTTTTAGAATAGGCTCCGCGGCATGCGAGCATTTGTGGCAGTCCACATCGATTCCCAGACTCTTGATAAAGTCTCTGCGGTCATCCGCCAGCTCCAAGATCAGTTGTCGGACATCCGCTGGATCCGCCAGTCCAATATTCATCTGACGCTAAAATTTTTAGGCGAGGTGGACGAGCTTCGAATCGAGCCGATCGGCCGCGCGCTAGAAGAAGCCGTCGGCCCCTTTTCGCGCTTCACCATAAGTGCTAAAGGTCTAGGGGTATTTCCCGGATTGAAACGGCCCCAAGTTCTTTGGGTCGGACTCGAAGGTAGCTCACTTATCTCGTTGGCATCGGCGGTGGAGGTAGCTCTCAAACCTTTTGGGTTCGCGAGTGAAAGAAGAAGTTTTAAGCCGCATCTATCTATCGGTCGGTGGCGGCAATTCCGCGATTCGAGCGGTTCGCTGACTCGCGAGCTCGAGCAATGGAAAAATTACCAGTTTGGAAAATCCGCGGTGAATGAAGTAGTGCTCTTTGAAAGTGTTCTCAGACCGGAAGGCGCCGTGTACCGGCCGTTGCGGACGATAGCTCTCGCCAGCTAGTCTCCGCTCAATCCGCGCATCTCAAGGAGGCAGAAATTTTATGGATATCAATCGTGAGAAGGCCATCGATCTCGCCGTAAGCCAGATTGAAAGACAGTTCGGCAAAGGCGCGATCATGAAGCTCGGCGAGGGAGGTTTGATCAAAGACCTGCCGGTGGTCTCGACGGGTTCTCTCGGGCTCGATATAGCGTTGGGAATCGGCGGAGTGCCGCGCGGCCGAATCATCGAGATCTATGGCCCGGAAGCTTCCGGTAAGACAACGCTGGCGCTTCAGATTGTAGCCGAAGCCCAGAAGAAAGGCGGCATGGGGGCTTATATCGACGCGGAACACGCGTTGGATCTGGGTTACGCGAAAAAATTGGGCGTCAAGACCGACGATCTCCTGGTGTCTCAGCCGGACCATGGAGAACAGGCGCTGGAAATCGCCGAAACGCTGGTCCGCAGCGGCGCCATCGATGTCCTGGTTATCGACTCCGTAGCTGCCCTGGTGCCCAAAGCGGAGATTGAAGGCGAGATGGGCGATGCCCATATGGGATTGCAGGCCCGTCTGATGTCGCAGGCTCTGCGGAAGCTGACAGCGACGATTTCTCGCTCGCAGACCGTGGTGATCTTCATCAACCAGATTCGCATGAAGATCGGCGTCATGTTCGGCAACCCCGAGACGACGACGGGCGGAAATGCTCTCAAATTTTATGCTTCCGTGCGTATGGACATCCGCCGCATCGGCGCGCTGAAGGAAGGTGATAATGTTGTCGGCGGGCGCACGAGAGTCAAGGTCGTGAAAAACAAAATGGCCCCGCCGTTTAGGGAAGCTGAGTTCGACATTCTCTACGGCACCGGTATCTCCCGCGACGGCGAGATTGTCGATTTGGGCAGCGAAATCGGTGTCATTGAAAAGAGCGGCGCATGGTACTCCTTTGGCGGCGAAAGGATCGGCCAGGGGCGGGAAGCGGCCAAGCAGTTCCTCAAAGACCACCCTGAAACGGCCGAACAAATCGTCGCCAAGGTGGCGGCCAAAGTCGGGCTCAAAAGAAGCGAGCCCGAGCCACCGGCGCTAGAAAAGAAAGAGAAGGGAAAAGGCCGATAAACCCATACGAGGGCCATCCACTCCTGAAACGGCCAGACTCAAAATCGAAACCCTCCGGCTCGAAGTCGCAACCGGCGCTTCAAAGCGCGCTGCGCTATCTCGGCTATCGCCCTCGTAGCGAGGCGGAAATAAGAACTCGACTCGCCCGGCTCGGCTATTCCTCTTCGATCGGCGAGGAGACACTGGAGAAGCTCCGCAATCTGCATTATGTTAATGATGAGACCTTGGCCCGGAATTGGGCACAAGGGAGGGCCGAAAGCCGAGGTTACGGACCCAAGCGGATCGAGCAGGAGCTGAGAGCCAGGGGTATCCGAGAGTCGTTGATTCGTGACGTCGTGCGGGAAACTTTCCGGCATCCTGACGAAACGGAACAAGCCAAAAAGCTCTTGAAAAAAAGATTCAAAGAGACAGATCTCAGCGAACCGAAAGTTCTCCGCCGAGCGGCCGCCTTCCTGCAGCGGCGCGGCTACAGCGACAAAGTCATTTCCGATCTGCTTTGGCTCTCGGTGGAGGAAGCTTAGAAGGTATGCCGACCGGAAGCGAAATTCGGAAATCTTTTCTGGATTATTTCGTCAAGCAGGGCCACACGGTGGTGAAAAGCTCTTCGCTCGTGCCGGACAAGGACCCGACGCTGCTGTTTACCAATGCCGGCATGGTTCAGTTCAAAAACGTGTTCCTCGGGCGAGAGCGGCTTCCATATGTTCGCGCCGCCAGCTCACAAAAATGCCTCCGGATCAGCGGCAAGCACAATGATTTGGAGGCGGTCGGCCGGGATACCTATCACCATACCTTTTTTGAAATGCTCGGTAATTGGTCCTTCGGCGACTATTACAAGGCGGAAGCCATCGAATGGGCGTGGGAACTCCTCACCCGGGAATGGGGCTTGCCTAAAGATAAGCTCTGGGCAACGGTCTATCTCGACGATGATGAGGCTCAGCGTCTTTGGGCTAAGATCAGCGGGCTTCCGGCAGAGCGGATCCTACGTTTCGGCGAGCAGGAAAATTTCTGGGAGATGGGCGAGACGGGCCCCTGCGGTCCGTGTAGCGAAATCCACCTGGACCGCGGCCCCACCGCTTGCGACATGACAGGACAAGCGGGACACCAATGCCGCGTCAACGGCGATTGCGCGCGTTACATCGAGCTCTGGAACCTGGTCTTTATTCAGTATAACCGAAAAGAGAACCGCGAACTGGAGGAGCTGCCGTCCAAGCACGTGGACACCGGCATGGGACTCGAGCGCATCACGGCCGTTTTGCAGGGAGTGTTGTCGAATTATGACATCGACTTCATGCGTGACCTGATCGCCACAGCCGAAAGGCTCGCGGGCAAGAGATACGCCCGGGATCCGGTGGCCGATGTCTCTTTTCGGGTCATAGCCGACCACGCCCGAGCCGTCAGCTTTCTCATCGCCGATGGCGTGATGCCGAGCAACGAAGGCCGCGGCTACGTCTTGCGCCGCTTGCTCCGGCGCGCCGCGAGACACGGCCGGTTGATCGGGCTGACAGAGCCGTTTCTCTACCAGGTCGCGGACACGGTGGTGGCGGTGATGGGAGACGCTTACCCTGAACTCCGTAGTGAACACGAACGTATTCGCGATATCATCCGCACCGAAGAGGCGCGCTTTGCCGATACTCTGGAGAAAGGTTTGGTTCTGTTGGAACAAGCCACAGCGGAGCTTAAACAGCAAAACCAACGAGTCTTGCCGGGTGAGGTTGCGTTCCGGCTATACGATACCTACGGATTTCCTCTGGACTTAACCGAAGACATTTTGCGCGGCGAAGGATTGACCATTGATCATGCCGGCTTTGAAATGCTGATGGACGAGCAGCGCAAGCGGGGTCGCGAGGCGCGCGGAGTGATAATGCCTGGTACGGGGTCACTGTCGATCTCTGGCGTTGCGCCGATAATGATTGACGTTGCCGATCGGATTGATGTTTCGGATGTGGCAGCTCACAACCTTCAACGTGCTCAGCCTGTCAAGTTCATCGGCTATGATCATCTTGAGGCTGAATCGCAGGTACTTGCCCTCTATTCCGGCGGTGAAGGGAAACCCGAAGTCGTGGAAGGCATGGAGGTCGACGTCTTGACGGCCGAGACACCCTTTTACGGCGAATCGGGCGGTCAAGTCGGCGATCGCGGCATCATTGAAACCGCGCGCGGAGATCGGATGGAGGTCATCGATACACAACATCCCACGCCGCAACTCACGGTCCACAGGGGGCGTGTCCAAAGGGGACGATTTCAAATCGACGACAAGGTGCATTTGGTGGTCGATCGCAATCACCGCCAAAGAATCATGCTGAACCATTCCGCCACCCACATCTTGCACGCCGTCTTGCGCGAGGAGCTGGGGAGCCACGTCCGCCAGGCAGGCTCCCTGGTTGCGCCCGACCGGCTCAGGTTCGATTTCAACCATACGGGTCACATTGCCGAGGAGAAACTTCAAACAATCGAAGATATCGTTAACCGCCGAATTCGCCAAGACGCCGATGTCTCCATCGAGGAAACGACCTACGAAGAGGCGATGCGCAAAGGGGCGCTGGCCTTCTTCGGCGATAAATATGGGGATCGCGTCCGCGTGGTGCAAATCGGCGATTTCTCCACCGAGCTCTGCGGCGGCACCCATGTCCATCGCTCCGGCGAGATCGGGATCTTCAAACTTCACAGCGAAACCGGCGTCGCCGCCGGTGTGCGGCGCGTCGAAGCTCTCACCGGACACGGCGCCCTGGATCTGATCCGTAAATACGAACAGAGGTTGAAGGAAATCAGTGAGCTCGTTCGCGCGAGCGCCGACGACGCCATCGACAAGGTCAAAAAACTCTTGGAGCGCCAGAAGGAGCTGGAAAAAGAGATCGAACAGTTACGCGGCGAGTTTCAGAGAGACCAAATCCCCGAGCTCTTGGCGCGAAAACAGTCCATCGGCGGGACCGACGTCCTGGTGACCCAGGTCGACGGGGTGGAGGCCAGGCAGTTACGCGAGATCGCCGATCAACTGAAACAAAAGTTGGGATCTGGAGTGGTGGTGCTGGCCAGCGCCCGAGAGAACAACGTGAACCTGGTCGCCTCCGTCAGCCAGGACCTGACTGACCGTTATCACGCCGGTCATATTATTAAAGAATTGGCGCCCATCGTGGGCGGCGGCGGCGGCGGTCGACCGGATTTTGCGCAGGCGGGCGGCAAAGAGCCGGCAAAACTGAGTATCGCCTTAAAACGAGCCGAGGAGCTGATACGGCAAATAAAATGACTTTCCCGGATTCGATTCGTATCCCGGGTTTTCACCGTCACCTCCGCATCTCGCCTTGTTTCCAACCGGGCCCATCCGCCTACTTCCGGAATATACCCCTAGCGTGATCAAGATTCATACCAAGAAATTCGCCCAGAAGACGTCCGGCTTCTGTGACATCATCGATATCACCGCCAAAGTTCGAGAGCAGATCGAGACAGAAAAAGTTCAGAGGGGGCTCGCAACGATCTTTGTCTCCGGTTCGACCGCCGCTTTGACCACGGTGGAGTATGAGCCCGGCCTGGTGCAGGATTTAAAGGAGCTGGTCGAAAAGCTTGTCCCGTCGGGTAAACGCTATCACCACGACGATCGGTGGGGTGACGACAATGGCTTCTCCCATCTGCGCGCCGCGCTCTTCGGTCCCTCGCTCGTGATTCCCATCGAAGCGGGACGTCTTTTGCTCGGCACGTGGCAGCAAATCGTCCTGGTAGATTTTGACAACCGGCCGCGCACCCGGGAGATTGTGGTTCAAACTATAGGAGAGAATGAGTGAAAGACGAGAAGGAAAGCCTGCACGCCGATTTAAGCCGGCTCGAGACCCAGCACCTGGAATTTAATGACCCGCGTCTGTTCCGGGATCTACTGGGACAGCACGACCAGCATATCAAGATCTTGCAGCACACGCTTCAAATAAAAATAAGAGTCCGTGGCACGAGTTTGGAGATCCTCGGAGACCCGCTGCAGGTGGAGCTCGCGAGCCATATTGTAAGGCAGCTCTACAACTTGTTGGAGAAGGGATATCCCGTTTACGCCAGCGATGTGGATTACGCCATCAGAATTCTGAGTAGCGATAGCCGCGCCAAGCTCCAGGATATTTTTCTCGACACTATTTATATTTCGGCGCACAAGCGAACCATCACCCCGAAGAGCATCGCGCAAAAGGCTTACATCGACGCGATCCGGCGCCACGACATCGTGTTCGGCATCGGCCCGGCCGGCACGGGCAAGACTTATTTGGCCATGGCTATGGCAGTGGCCGAGTTGATGAAGAACAACTACGTTCGAATTATTCTCACCCGACCGGCGGTGGAAGCTGGCGAGAAGCTGGGATTTCTGCCGGGCGATCTCGCCGAGAAGGTCAATCCTTATCTTCGCCCTCTGTACGACGCCTTACACGACATGGTGGATTTCGACCGCGCCCGCAAGCTCGTCGAACGCGGCACCATTGAAGTAGCGCCGCTGGCCTTCATGCGCGGTCGCACGCTGAATGACTCTTTTGTGATTCTCGACGAGGCTCAGAACACGACGCCCGAGCAGATGAAAATGTTTCTCACGCGTCTCGGGTACGGCTCAAAGGCCGTCATTACCGGCGATGCGACTCAGATCGATCTGCCCGCGGGGAAACCCTCAGGCCTCAAAGAGGCTTCCCGCATTCTCAGAGGCGTGCACGGAATCAGCTTTGTCACGTTTACCGAAAAGGATGTGGCCCGGCATCACCTCGTCCAGGAAATCATCTCAGCGTACGAACGCGACGAGAATCAGTCCAGTGGGCAAAAACCCAGCACGCCCTAACCCGTTTTATTTTTCGTTTCGGGTCTCGCGTCTTGCGTTGCGGACTCTGTCTCGTATGTCATCCTTAACGAAGTGAAGGATCTTGCATTCCAGCAGGTTTCACATCACAGGTTCTTCAGCTAAAGAATGAAATCGCAACACTTCTCTTGGGGAGGAGAAAGGTATCCCAGACGAATCCGGAGCCGGTTCCTTCGGGAATTTGGTCGCCTTCCTCCTCGGCTCCGAACTCAGCCCGAGACGCTACCGCCCTGGGCGCAGCGCCTGGATCGTGGAGGGCGGCGCTGCCGTCCCAGGATTGTCTGACAAGCACAATGGCCAGAGTTAGAACCGCCGCAGCCACCCAGGCATAGGTCCAAACCGAGCGTCGGCCTCGGGCCGGATCTCGCATTTGCATTTAATCTTGTTCCTCAGTCGGGTTGAGGCCTCGCGCGCTGTTCAGGACCGGCGTACGCCGGATGAATCGTTAAAAAGAAATCTACCCGACCTTGACGTCGATCTTTCTCGGTTTTGCCTCTTCCGCCTTGGGCAGTGTCAACGTCAGAACACCGTGATTGAGCTCCGCTGAAATCCTGCTCTGGTCCACCTTTTCGTTCAATTCGAACTGTCGGAAGAAATTAACCAATCCGTATTCCCGGTAAATCGGATCTCCCGGCGCGACGTGACCCGCTTTTCCTCGTATGGTCAACAAGTTGTTTTCCACGCGTACGTCCAGATCTTCTTTGCCGACTCCGGGCAAGTCGGCTTTGACCGTCAAGCCTTCTCCTCTTTCATAAATATCGACCGGCGGCGTGATGTATCGCTCCTGGCTGCGAGTATCTTCTCGGTTCGGAGGCATCTTTGACTGTGACCGATTGGCTACGGTTTTCTCTGCCATGACTCCATCCTCCTTTTTTCCAGTTCTGGTTCCCGGGCTGCGCCCGTATCTCGCGTACCTGGCTGGTCGCTTATAGCGTATAGATTGAACCATACGCCATACGCCATTTGCTATAAGCCGACTCCCTATTATGCGACCTTGACGTTTATCTGTTTAGGCTTCACTCTCTCCGCCTTGGGCAGGGCCACGACCAACAGGCCGTTTTTGTATTCCGCCTGAACGCCTCGATCGGCCACTTCCATCGGCAGATCAACGCTCCTTACGAACTTTCCGCTGGCCCTTTCGTTCCTGTGGAAAGCTTCAGGCTTGATGTCTCCGCCAATGCCGAGTTTTTCCCCGGTCAGCGTCAAACGGTTTTGCGTCACGGTGACACTCAACGACTGGGGATCGACGCCGGGGGTGAGCGCTTCGACGTAAAGATGGTCTTTATCCTCGAGCAAATTGATCAACGGGTAGCGCCTGGGTCCTCTCCCGGGGAGAAAAGCCGCTTGCCGCACCGGTGTTTCCCCAAGGTTGAAGCCCTCAAAGGCTCGATCGATTTCGCGTCGAAGTGCTTCGATATCTTCCAAGGGATTCCACTGTGCCATCGCCGTTCACCTCCTGTACGTTCGTACGGCACGAACAGTTTGGCTGGAAGTTAGCCATCGAAACCGACTTGTCAAGTTCCAGCGCGAATTGGTAGTGGGTTCAGTTTCGTCAAGATCTCTCACTTCGTTCGAGATGACAATCCTCCACTACGTGTCATTTCGAGCGGAGCGAGAAATCTTTCTCCGTTACGACAACTGGGTTCACTTCCAATTGAACCACTACCCGCGAATTGCCTTTGCTCCGCAGGCGCCTCCCTTCCTGCCGGCCGGCGACTACTCGGCGAGGCTAGCGTCCAATTCACGGCGTGTCGGGGTTTTTTTTCGATCGATGGATAATCCGCGCCAACTCTTGGCGCATACTGATGATCTGCTCTCGCATGTGCAGCGCCACTTCCACTCCTTCGAGGTTGACTCCCAAATCTTCGATTAGATTGCGGGCGACCCGTATTCGATCGACCTGATCGAGAGAGTAGGCTTTTTCTCTCTTGCGAGTCACCGAGGCAATCACGTGTTCCCGCTCGAGAGAGAGAATAAATTCTTCGCTCACGCTGCAAACTCTTACCACCTCGGAAATGCGAAAATACTTTTTCGCCATAGTCGTGCCGCCTTCACAGTCGTAGATCTTTGCGAACGTTTTCGCTGTAAGCTTTGTCTATTTGGTCGATTACATTTTTCGGTAAATTGTCCTCGGGCGCTTTGATCATCAAACGCAGATAGAGGTCACCGGCAGGAACCCGCCCGCGAGCGGGCACCCCTTTCCCCTTGACGCGCAGCCGTTGACCACTCTGGGCTCCGCGTGGAATTTTGATTTTGACCGAGCCGGTAGGTGTGGGAACCTCAATGACAGTGCCGCTGAGCGCTTCTCCGATAGTGATCGGCAGTTCCATGGTGAGATGGCTGCCGTCGCGGGTGAGCAGCGGATGTTGCCGGACCCGTGGAATGATATAGAGATCGCCCGCGGGACCGCCGCGAATACCGCTCGCTCCTTTGCCTGGAACCCGGATCCGTTTTCCGGTTTCGGCGCCAGGAGGAATGTTGACGCGGACCGTCTCCACGCCAACGACTCGGCCGGACCCATGGCAGGCCTCGCAAGGCTCTCCGGAAAGACGGCCGCTTCCCAAGCAGCGGGGACAAGTCTGCCGGATGTTCATGCCTCCTCGAGCCACGCTCTTGGTGCCGCTACCCTCGCATTCCGGGCAAATCACCGTCGATGCGCCCCTTGTCCCCTTGCCGTCGCAGCGACTGCAAGCAATCGGCCTTTGTATTCGAAAACTCGCCTGAAATCCCCTAACCGCGTCGAGAAAGTCGATGTCCATCTGCGTCTCGATATCTTCGCCCGCGCTAGGGGTATTTCTTCGCACCGAGCCTCTGCGGCCGAATAGATCCTCCGCGCCGCCAAAACCAAACAAATCATCCAGATCGCCTGGATCGAATTGGAACGATCCGCCCGTTTGGGCGGATTGCTGTTGCCATTTCTGGTAAGCTCTTGCCTTCTCGGGATCGAATCCGGGGCTAAGCCCTGCTTCACCGAATTCGTCGTACAGCTTGCGCTTGTCGGTGTCGCCCAGGACCTCATACGCGACAGAAATCTCCTTGAATTTTTCCTCCGCTGCTTTGTCGCCCGGATTGATGTCGGGATGATACTTCCGAGCGAGTTTTCGATACGCGCTCCGAATCTCATCTGCAGTGGCCGATCGCTCGACGCCTAAAATTTTGTAGTAGTCTTGTTGTGCTGCCATTCTAAGAAGATGCCGTTAAAGCTATACCTCCGCCGAGCCTGTTTGTTCAATCGACCTCCCCAAAAGGGCCGTCCGAATCGGACGAGTGGCGGGGGGCCTGGAAAACTTGCGACTATAAACGACTGTTGTCAAGCCGCCGCGAAGTCAACTTGACATCCCGGCAACCCATGCTTAGCTTTGCCTACGAAAGAAAAACTCTTGAAAGGAGGACCAACTATGGATTTAGTAAGATGGGAACCGTTTGAAGGGCTGAGCAGAATCCAGTCCCGCATCAATGATTTGTTCGATGAAAGCTTCGGTCGCGCTCGTGCGAATCCGGTCTCCACACCGGGGGTTTGGTTTCCTCCTGTGGACATTCTGGAAAGCCGAGATTCTTACTTGATTCGCGCCGAGCTTCCTGGAATGAAGCGGGAGGATTTCAATCTTGAAGTCCATGATGGATCGCTGACGCTCAGCGGTGAACGAAAGTTCGAGGAACCGGCCAATGGCGTCGAGTATCATCGGGTCGAACGGGTCGCGGGCAAGTTCTCGCGCTCCTTCTACTTGCCGCAAACTGTAAAACCCGATGGCATCAAAGCCACGTACAGGGATGGCATATTGGAAATCCATGTTCCGAAAGCCGACGAGGCCAAACCGCGACAGATTTCCATTAGCGTAAACTAAAACTCAGGCGCCAGGTAATTCCAAGGGGGGCAGAGTCGCTGCCCCCCTTTGGCTTTGGAGCCCCAAATGGCGCGAATCACTGTCGAAGATTGTCTGGCCAAGATTCCTAACCGTTTTCAGCTCGTGATGGTCGCGGCGAAGCGGGCGCGGCAGCTTTTCAAAGGAGCCAAGCCACTCATTGAATCGGAAAATCGCGAGATCGTTACAGCCCTTCGGGAGATCGCGGTGGACAAAGTCCGCCGGGCCAGTCCTGACGCGTAAAACCTTGACCGCGTAAGAAGCAAATCGCATCGAACTCGCCAAAAGGAAGGGGCACCCGCTCAGGTGCCCCTTCCTTTTCTTTACCCTTTAACGGTCGGCTAGAAGTCCTCCCCGCCGTGAGGCATCGGCGGAGCCTCTTTCCTTTTCTCCGGTTTCTCCGCGATCATTGCCTCGGTCGTAATCAGCAAACCGGCGACCGAAGCCGCGTTCTGGAGCGCTGTGCGGACCACTTTTGTCGGATCAACGATTCCAGCCTTGACAAGATCCTCAAACTCTTCAGTGGCGGCATTAAAACCGAAAGCGCCTTTGCCATTCTTAATTTTATCAAGAACAACGGAGCCTTCGGAGCCGGCATTGGCCGCAATCCAGCGAGCCGGTTCCTCGAGCGCTTTTTGCACAATGCGAACGCCCACTCGCTCGTCTTCCGAAACTCTGATATTGGCAAGAACCGCCGCAGCTCGAATTAAAGCGACACCTCCACCGGGAACGATGCCCTCTTCGACCGCCGCGCGAGTCGCATGGAGAGCGTCCTCCACGCGGGCCTTTTTCTCCTTCATCTCGACTTCAGTGGCGGCGCCAACTTTGACGACCGCCACACCGCCGGCCAACTTTGCTAACCGCTCTTGCAACTTTTCTCGATCGTAATCCGAGGTCGTCTCCTCAATCTGGGCGCGGATTTGAGTAATCCGGCCTTCGATCGCGGACTTCTTGCCGGCTCCCTCGACGATGGTCGTGTTGTCTTTGTCAACGATGACCCGCTTGGCGCGGCCGAGATCCTTCAACGTGACGTTTTCCAGTTTGATTCCCAACTCCTCGGCGATCATTTTGCCGTCAGTCAAAATAGCAATATCTTCCAACATCGCCTTGCGGCGGTCGCCGAAGCCGGGGGCCTTTACAGCTACGACCTTCAAAGTACCTCGAAGTTTGTTGACCACCAGGGTTGCCAACGCCTCGCCTTCCGCTTCCTCAGCAATAATTAGCAACGGCTTGCCGGTCTTGGCGACGTTTTCCAGCACCGGCAGCAGATCTTTCATGTTGGAGATCTTTTTCTCATGGATTAGAAGGTAGGCGTCCTCATAGACGCACTCCATCCGTTCCGGGTCGGTTACGAAATAAGGAGAGAGATAGCCACGATCGAACCTCATTCCTTCTACGAGGTCGAGGGTGGTCTCCAGACCTTTCGCCTCCTCCACCGTGATGACGCCCTCCTTTCCCACCTTATCCATGGCTTCGGCCAAGATGTCGCCGATGGTCTTATCGTTATTGGCCGAGATGGTGCCAACTTGGGCGATCTCATCGCGGTCACGGGTGGGCTTGGACATGGACTTCAGCTCATCCACCACTTTCGCCACGGCCTTATCGATACCTCGCTTGATGCTCATGGGATCATGGCCGGCCGCAACTAGCTTCAAACCCTCGCTAAAAATGGCGCGCGACAGCACGGTGGCCGTGGTTGTACCATCACCGGCGACGTCCGAAGTCTTGCTCGCCACCTCCTTAACCATCTGGGCACCCATATTTTCGAATTTGTCCTCGAGTTGGATCTCTTTGGCAACGGTCACTCCATCCTTCGTCATGGTCGGAGCGCCCCAGGATTTTTCCAGGCAAACATTCCGTCCCCTCGGACCCAGAGTCACCGTAACCGCGTCCGCCAATAGATTCACGCCACGGAGTACTTTACCCCGCGCGTC
>DASTOD010000242.1:0-21941 GCA_035762645.1 Binatia bacterium
GCTCGCAACGGATGACGCCGGCACGGGGCGTTGCGGAAGAAAGGGAAGCGACATGACTCAGCGAAACACAATCTCGTGGCTGTGGTTGCTGGTAGGCGCGATTTTCCTCGCCTCCGGCTGCGCAGTGGGGCCCAACTATCAGCAGCCCGACATTGCTGCTCCCTCTGTGTGGAACGAAGCGCAGCAGAGCGGGGTGGACAGCCGAGCGGCCGATCTGACCCAGTGGTGGAACGCCTTTAACGATCCGGTGCTCGATTCGCTGATTGAGCGCGGTGTAAAGTCGAATTTGGATCTGCGCATAGCCGGAGCGCGCGTTCGCGAAGCGCGCGCCTCCCGGACCGTGACTGCCGCCGGCGCTTGGCCCGCGGTCGACGTCTCAGGTTCGTACACGCGCAATCGTGCCAGCGAAAATGCCGTGGGTGCGCCCTCTCAGGGGGCTGTCACAGCTCCCCGCCAAGGTGCGGATCTGGAACAGAATTTCTTTCATAGCGGCTTTGATGCGAGCTGGGAGATCGATTTCTTCGGCCGAGTAAGAAGAAGCGTGGAAGCCGCCGATGCCAATATTGAAGCCGCCGTGGAAAACCGGCGCGATGCGCTGGTGACGCTGCTTGGCGACGTGGCCAGGAACTACATCGATGTTCGCGGATTGCAGCGTCGGCTCCAAGTGGCCCGCGCGAGTTTAACGGCGCACCAGGAGACCCTCGATCTTACCTCGATCCGCTTTCAGGCCGGACTCGCGAGTGACTTGGAAGTGGCCCAGGCCGAAGCTCAGGTGAGACAAACCGAGGCCCAGATTCCCACGTTAGAGAGTTCCTTAAAGCAAACCGCTTACGGCATCGATCTGCTCTTGGGGCTTCAGCCCGGTTCGTTGTGGCAGGATCTCTCCCAAGAAGCGGCGATTCCCGTGTTACCGGCCGAAGTGCTGATCGGCCTCCCCTCCGAACTGTTAAGGCGCCGACCTGATATCCGCAGAGCCGAACGACAGCTGGCCGCCGCCACCGCTCAGATCGGCGCCGCCATGGCTGATCTCTTTCCGAGGTTTTCCTTGACGGGCTCAGGGGGTCTTCAGAGCGTGAGCGCCGGCGACTGGTTTACGAGCGGGAGCAGATATTGGTCGATCGGGCCAACCGTCAGCTGGCCGATTTTCGACGCCGGACGAATACGAGCGAACATCGAAGTGCGCAACGCCCAGCAGGAGCAAGCCTTGAACCTGTACGAAAAAACTATCTTGACCGCGCTGCGGGATGTGGAAACTTCGCTCGTCAGCTACGCCAAAGAACAGGCTCGCTATCAATCCCTCACCGGCGCAGTGGCGGCCAATCGCCGGGCTCTGGCCATGGCCAGTGAGCTTTACATTCGAGGGCTCAATGACTTTCTCAATGTCCTGGACGCGCAGCGCGCGCTCTATGCCGCCGAGAACGATCTGGCCCAGAGTGAAGCGACCATGGCGTCGAATCTGGTGGCTCTCTACAAAGCCCTCGGCGGAGGATGGGAAACGCCATAGACCGCAACAGGGGACTATCCCAGTCCCGGCATTTATGTTCACCACTGACTGCGGACTACAGACCACCGACCACCGACTACAGAACACATGGTCCTGTCGTCTGTGGTCCTGTTGTCGTTTGCTAGGGTTGAACACCTAGACAATTTTCGGTTGTTTGTGTAAATTCGCCGGGCTAGATGGCGAAAACAAAATACATTGTCGTCGAGGGCCCCATCGGCGTCGGTAAAACCAGCCTGGCGAAGATCCTGGCCAATGAATTTCAGGCCCGAACGGTCTTCGAGAACGTCGATGACAACCCATTTCTGCCGAAATTCTACAAGGCTCGGGAAACCTATGCGTTTCAAAATCAAACTTTTTTCTTGCTCAGCCGTTATCATCAACAGATGGAGTTGAGCCAGCAGGATCTTTTCAATCAAAACGTGGTCTCGGATTATCTCTTCGCCAAAGACAAGATCTTCGCGACTTTGACTCTGAGCGCCGAGGAGCTGAACCTGTATCACCAAATCTATGGCCTGCTGAACGCGCGCGTGCCGAAACCGGATCTCATCGTCTATCTGCAAGCGCGGCCCGAGGTGCTTTACAAGCGGGTCAAAAAGAGAGATAAAAAATACGAGCGCGGCATCACCTTCGAATACCTATCGGACGTGGCCCAGGCGTATAACCAGTTTTTCTTTCATTACGATGAAACGCCTCTGCTGGTCGTCAATACATCCGAGATTGATTTCGTCGCAAGCAGCAAGGATCTGGCTGACTTGATCAAGGAAATCAATGCCATGGGTTCGGGGACGCAGCACTTCATACCGCTTGGATCCAGGTAGGTCTGGACTGAGACGGACGCCAACAGTGAAGAAGACGCCAGTCGGCGGCAGGCACTGACTTGTCCTGCGGGCGGCGTTTTGAATGGCCTTCCGGCTTTGTCTGGGAGGCTTTTTTATTTTAGGAGGGTGGATCGATGGCCGAGAAGATCACGGTGCCTGAAATCGTTCAGATGAAGCAACGTCAGGAAAAAATCACCTGCCTGACCGCGTACGACTATTCGTTTGCCCGGATTCTGGATGAGGCCGGCGTCGATATCCTGCTGGTCGGCGATTCCGTCGGCTGCGTCTTCCAGGGCCAGCCGAACACGCTGGCGGTGACCATGGACGAGATGATCTATCACACTCGAGCAGTGGTGCGCGGTCGAAAGCGGGCGTTGGTCGTCGGCGATATGCCTTTCCTGTCTTTTCAGGTCGGCAAACAACAGGCGATTCAAAATGCTGGACGATTTCTCCAGGAAGCGGGCGCCGAGGCCGTCAAGATCGAGGGGGGAGTCGCGGTTCAGGAAACGATCGCGGCACTCGTTGAGTTGGGAATCCCTGTCATGGGCCACGTCGGGCTGACGCCCCAGTCTATCCACCGATTTGGCGGCTATAAGATTAGGGGGAAGGACAAAATCCAGAGAGAAGCCGTGCTTCGTGATGCGCTCGCGGTGGAGCAGGCCGGCGCTTTCGCCGTCGTCTTGGAAGGGGTCCCCATGGAGCTGGCAAGAGAGATCACCGGACGGCTCAAGATCCCTACCATTGGGATCGGCGCCGGTGTGCACTGTGACGGCCAGGTATTGGTCATTCATGACATGCTAGGTCTGTTCGAAGATTTTACCCCCAAGTTCGTCAAACGTTACGCTGAGCTGAAAGGTCAGGTGGCGGAGGCTGTCAAGGGGTTCATCGCCGACGTGCGCGAAGCAAAGTTTCCGACCGACAAACATTCGTTTCACTAGATCAAGGTTGTAGGGGCAGGTTTGAAACCTGCCCTACCTGTATTCGCATGCAGATCATTGAGCACATTCCAGAAATGCGGAGCTGGAGCGAAGCGGAGCGGCGGCAGCACCGGCGAATCGCCCTTGTGCCGACCATGGGTTTCCTTCACGAGGCCCATCTCAAGCTCGTGCGCGAGGCCAAGGACCGAGCGGACCGCGTGGTTGTCTCGATTTTCGTCAATCCCGCGCAGTTTGCGCCCGAGGAAGATTTCGCCGGCTACCCCCGAGACTTTGAGACCGACCGGCGCTTGCTCTTGACGGAACGGGTCGATGTCCTGTTCCGCCCGCCGACGGCCGAAATATACCCGCAGGGGTATCAGACATATGTCGAAGTTGAGAAACTCAGCGCGCCGTTGTGCGGCGCGTTTCGCTCCGGCCACTTTCGCGGGGTCGCTACGGTGGTAGCCAAGCTGTTCCATATCGTTCGCCCTCATGCGGCGGTTTTTGGCAGGAAGGACTACCAGCAGCTGCAGATTATTCGTCGCCTGGTCAGGGATTTAAATTTTGACATCGACATCGTGGACTATCCGATCGTGCGTGAGCCGAACGGCCTGGCAATGAGCTCGCGCAACGCGTATCTTACTCGGAAGGAGCGGGACGCGGCTCTTTCCATCTCACGCTCGCTTGGCAAAGCCGAGGCGATGGTACGCCGCGGGGAAACCGGCGGGGCGGCGATCGTGCGAGCGGTCAGGAACGAAATCGGAAAAGAAAGCATCGCGAAAATCGAATATGTAAGCTTATGCGATCCCGAGACTTTGCGGGAAGTCGATCGGGTTCGCGGGGCCGCGCTCCTGGCGGTAGCGGTGCGCATCGGCAAAGCCCGGCTTATTGATAACACTGTGCTCGAGTCGTAGCGGAGGATCACAGGTGGAGGACCAGATCCGAGGTAAAGATAGGCCGCGGCTGCGCGAGAGTTTGCAGACTTATTTTTTGGCCGGCCTATTGGTGTTTTTGCCGGTCGTCATAACGCTGTGGTTTCTCGGCTGGGTGGTCGCGCTCATGGACGGAGTGATAGATATTTTGCCGGCTCGGCTGCATCCGAACTCGTATCTGCCCTTTGCTATTCCAGGACTCGGGGCGGTCATGACCATAGGGCTTATCCTTTTCTTAGGGTTTTTGACCCGGGGAGTCGCCACTCGCCGGTTTCTCGCCGCGTGGGACCGCATTTTCATCCAAATTCCTGTCTTCCGTGGCGTCTATACCGCCGTGCAGAAATTGGTTCAGACTTTCTTGGGACAAGCGCAGACCAATAGACAGGTGGTCATGCTCGAATACCCGCGGAAGGGCATATATACGGTTGGCTTTGCCATGGGCCGGGCCTGGCATGAATTGGAGAGGAAAAATGAGAGCCAACTCATCAATGTGTTTGTGCCGACAACCCCCAATCCGACCTCCGGGTTTTATTTGCTCGTTCCGGCAAGCGAGCTCTCACCGGTGGATATGAGCATGGAAGAAGCCCTAAAGCTCATAACCTCCGGCGGGCTGATTACGCCGAGCGACAAAAACCGCAACCATGGGTAAGGAGAAATCAGGGGGGGAGCAGGTCGTTTGTGTCAACCGTCAAGCGCGGCACAATTACTTTATCGAGGAGACCTATGAAGCGGGGCTGGTTCTGCTTGGAAGCGAAGTGAAGTCGCTCCGCGAGGGCAAGGCCAACCTCAAGGACAGCCATGCCCGGATTCAAAAAGGTGAAGCCTTTCTGTTCAATGCGCACGTGAGCCCCTATTCCGGCGCCAATCAATTCAATCACGATCCCACGCGCCCACGAAAGCTTTTGCTCCACCGCCGCGAGATCGAGCGTCTAACCGGAAAAACCAAGGAGCGAGGGTTCACGCTCGTTCCGTTGCGGTTATATTTTAAAGAGGGAAGGGCGAAGGTCGAGCTGGCGTTGGCACGGGGCAAAAAGCTCTATGACAAACGCGAGACATTGCGCCGAAAAGTCGCCGAACGCGAAGTCGAGCGCTCGCTCAAGTCAAGGCACTAAGTTTCGGGTCTCGTGTCTCAAGTTTGACTTCTGATGGCTGGCGTCTGGCCTTGGGTCCCGTCGCCTCACTCCTAACCCCTCACGCCTCACGGAGAAGGTGACTAGAAACTTGGACTTTGAAACAGTAAACTATCTATATGGGGGCGATGTGGGTTCGACGGGGGTGGGAAGTCAAAGTGGCATGCCGGGGTTCTGTTGTCCCGTTAAACAAACAGATCTGCAAACCTAAACGCAGACAATTTCGAGTACGCACTAGCTGCCTAATCGCAGTTAGCGTCTTACCGGTTTTCTCCCACGGGACTGGATAAGACGCCATTTAGTGGGATGGGCCGAGTCTCCTGCCGGAGGCGATGAGGCCGAGATCCAAACCGGCTGGCGCTTAGAGACCCTGCCGTTGGGGGCTCGAAGCGCGAGATTAAAGCAACGGCTAAGCATGTAGTCATATTTGGCGGAAGACCTTCGGACGGGGGTTCGATTCCCCCCGCCTCCACCAATCAACGCACAAGCATCTGAGCCTTCGGCTAAGGTCGCGAGCAATCTTCCCGGCCATTCGATATGAGAAAACGAAGTACGCTTCTCATTCTATTTCTGGCCGCAATCTTAACTTCAGGCCTCGCTGTGCTTTTGTATATCCTGGAATCGAATCCAGAGGTTGCGCTCGTAGAACCAAATAAAGAGTTCGACAAGAGGACAGTTGTAAAGAAATCAACGATCCCCTACGCCGGCAACGGCTTATTTGCCGCCGTAAAAATCAAAGAAGGTGAAGTGATCGGAGAATTGGGCGGTCGACTCGTTGCGGATGGCGAATACCCCGCAGGCAGCCAGTATCTTGCATCCATAGCGGAATGCGCGTGGGAAAAAACCCACCCCTATAAATTTTTAGATAGCCAACACTACGGCGGTAACGTCAGCCGCATCAATTTCGCGCCAAGCGAGATCAATGGCATGGAAACGAACTTGCAGAATGCGACGATCAAGCAGATCTGCGAATCTCCCTACTTTGTTTTTATCGCTTTGAGAGATATCGAATCCGGGGCGGAGATTTTATCCAGCTACGGCCCGAACTACGAATATGACAGGTTCATGCAACATCCGGACGTTCGAGATTTTTTCTGCGGTTTGTTGAAAATAGATTGCAGTGAAGAGTTTACGTATTCGTATTGAGGAATTTGGCTGTTACGAGCTTATGGCAGCGCTCCCTGCCTAACGTAACCTGCACGTTCATACGCCTGCAGCCTCCATGCTCACCCCTTGGATAGGGCTTTCATCCTCTAAGATGAACCAAGGACTTTGAAGATTCCCCAGCGATTCGTCCCCGTCCGGAGTTGAGCTAACTGGCGGTCTGCCGCAGGCTACAATGCTTCTGGTGGTTCAGGAGATCTTCCCGCAAGCTGAATTTGCTGTCGCAGAACTCACACATATATTCGCCAAGCTGCTCTCTCATATCCGCGCGTTGGGCTTGGTCGTGTCCTTCCAGCTTGACGAGTTTGTTGTAGACTCCGATGATCAGCCAGGTCGGAACCCACTGGGCAATAAAGTTTCCCCACTTTTCTCTGCCGGTCGCCTGATAAAACAATGAAAGCACCATTGCCGCAACGGCCATGCCCAGGTAAGCCGATGAGGGGATCGCCGACGTATAGTCTTCCATGGATTTCGTGAACCGATCTTCGGTCATGTTCGGACGCTGTGACTCATCCGTTTGGGTCATGCCTTCGTAAGTTTCCATAATATCCCTCCACTAACCTTTCGTTTGTATGCGCCCAAGGGCGACTCTGATTCGATCCAAAGCAAATGAAGGACCAAACCAATTGAACGTTATATCAAGGAAGTTTCTTGCGCCGCTGTTTGATATTCGCGATTTCATCGCGGGATTGTCCCAGTGTACGGACACATCCAAGGTCGTTCGTGCGTGAGCTTGCTGGCGAACAAATAAAGCCTGCGATGACGGTTTGAGGAGCCGGGTTTAGACGAGGCGCGCAGGCCGCTTTTGTCAGTCGAATGAAAACCCGGTGGTGGTTTCAAAGGCACATTTTCGTGCGATGCGGTCCAACACAAAGCTTCCCGTTTGTCATCTTTTGCCCTCTCCGATTCTCTTTTGTGCATCCGAAGGCTTTCGTGTGACATGAGGCATTGGCGGCATGGTCGTTGCTGAACGTAGGGGGGATGCAATCATTAATTCCTCAGCTATCGGCAGGTCGCGTCTATGGCTTGATCGTGCTGGCAGGGCTGTCACTAACTTCCCAAAGTTGTGGAATCATCTCCGATCGCCGTGCGCTGTCAACGGGGGTCGTTTCACCTCCGCCCTCTGAGACGAGTAAATCGTCCACTGAAGAGCCGAAGCCCGGTAAGATTCCGCCCGTCGCCAAGATCCCTTCACACTTGGACCCCAGTTATCCTCCGCTCACCGCGAAGCCGCCATCACCCCGGCGTCCCAGTGTCATCGAAACCGGTATGGCGTCATGGTACGGGCCGGGATTTCACGGTAAGACCACCGCGAGCGGAGAAGTCTTTAACCAGGAGAAATTCACGGCGGCCCATCCGAGCCTGCCTTGGGGCAGTACAGTAAAGGTCACTAATTTAGCGAACGGAAAATCGGTTGAAGTCCGGATCAATGATCGCGGACCCTTTGCGAAGGGCCGCATTATCGATGTCTCTCGCGCCGCGGCCAGAGCCCTAGGGATGATGGGGTCGGGGGTAGCCACGGTGGAAGTCGAATGGCTCTCCGGCTTTGAGAGATCAGCGGAACTGGCATCCGAAAGGAAATAATCGGACCGACCAGCTGCCGTTTTAGCAAGAAAAGAGAACCGGCTCTGCTATCATGGCAGTTTTTTGGACGGCGCTGTCGGTTTGGGCCGCTCTATAGTCACCGTTTTGCGCATGAAAGTCATCTCGACGGCTCTTACCTCGGATTTTTTTAAGATCGTGATCAGTGACGGAAACGGGGTCGCAGCTCTAACCGCTTCGAGAACGGACTCGTCGAATTCCTTACGGCCGGATGATTTTGTGAGCGTCAGCTCGGAAACTCGCCCAGCACGATCCAAATTGAACTTGACGGTCCCTTGCAGGTTGTCGGATTTGTCTGGATATTTCCAGGTCGATTGGACGCGCTTGCGAACCTGATCCAGATACTCGTGGAAATCCTCCGGCGCGGCTGCTAGCAGCAATGCGAGAGCCAACGAAACTATCATGCGCCGCTTACCTCCTCCTGCGGACGAGTTTCGCTTTGCGCGGACTACCAATGCTGGTTAGTGGTGATTCCCGAGCAGGTTAGTCCGCCGCTGGATTAGATGTCAAGCAGCTTTGGATCTCTGTCGTCGAGGTGGCTCTGCTCTGTGGAATTCAGGCTAGCGCGGCTCGGCTTGTGGCTTTGGATCTCCGCTGGTGAGGTGTTTTATTTTGTTTTTTTATTTCTTGCTGGGTAAAAAGAAAAGCAAGCTGCCGCCGGCATATTGCTGAGGAGGAGAGCTGGAATATTCAATGGCTAATGTTATCAATTGCGCGATGGCATCGTAGCGACGTGGGTCTAGGAACCAGTCGGTGGGGACTACCACCTCGGCTTTTTTTCGTTGTTTGATATTGAACAAGATACATGTCGTCTCGCAGCTCGTGGGATCCAGGGTGCCGGGTTCGAGTGCATACCAATGAAAGTAGCCGCACTCCGCCAGAATCTTTTGGAGGGTATCGCGTGCGTCCGGTAGGGTCATCGTCCACTTGCGACAAAACGCAACCTTTGTACCAGAATTTGACGCGCTCCATGTCTCAAACCTGCACCAGATTTGCAACTTTTCCGACCAATTCGAGCCCGTTCAATGTCGCAA
This sequence comes from Binatia bacterium, assembly GCA_035762645.1. GTDB lineage: Bacteria > Desulfobacterota > Binatia > UBA9968 > UBA9968 > DASTOD01. Next base: position 9,102 of record DASTOD010000242.1, read on the forward strand.
AAGCGGGAATGATGACAGGCAAACGACGGTTCGGCCTGCCTTGACCTGCACGGCTCTACGTCTACGGCCGCCAGGCTCGCCTCCTGGTCTGAGTTTTGGTGCTTTAGTCTGAACATTAATCAGCGGCCAACAAGATTAAGGAGCGAAGATCCTCCACTGGCGTGCTTTGCGATTGACACGACTCAAAACTGCCAGATATATGGTGTAGCACGTGTTGGCTGGCATGAAAAAGATAGTCGTGACGGGCGGAAGCGGGCGCTTGGGGCAGTTCGTCATCCGCGACTTGATAAGGCGGAGCTACGAGGTTCTCAGCCTGGATAAAGCGCCACCGCGCGAAAAATTGTGCCCGAGTTGGGTTGCTGATCTACGTAACGCCGGCGATCTCTATGAGTCGCTCAGACGGGCCGACGCGGTAATTCACCTGGGCGCGTATCAAGCGCCAAACCTGGCGCCCGATACCGAGACCTTCAGCAACAATGTAGCGTCGACTTACAACGTCCTGCGCGCGGCGGCAGACGTCGGTGTACAGAACGTCGTCCTCGCCTCCAGTACGGCGGCTTTCGGTTTCATTTACGGAAAGGCTTTGTGGGCGCCCGAGTACCTGCCGCTGGACGAGAACCATCCATCCAGGCCGCAAGATTCGTACGGATTGTCTAAACTGGTGGGAGAGCAAATCGCCGACTCCATCGTATCCGTGCACAAGCAGATGACGGTTTGCAGCCTCCGCTTTCCCGGCATCAACTTCGATCTCTCGTACGAGAGTTTTCGCGACAGATGGAAAAATCCGGCCGGGCGCGCGAGCGGATTTTGGACCTATATCGATGCTCGGGATGCGGCGGAGGCCTGCAGATTAGCGCTCGAAGCCAATTTTGGCGGTCATGAAGTCTTTATCGCTGCCGCGCCGACAAGTTCCATGACCCAGCCGACGCTCGCTCTGATCGACAAGTTTCTGCCCAAGGGCGCCAAGGTGAAAGAGACGCCGGGCAAACACTGGAGTTGTGTCGACTCGAGCAAGGCAGGCAAAGTCCTCGGATTCAAGGCCACCCACGTCTGGCAAAACTATCTGACGGAACCGAAGCAGGAGATCGGCGAATGATTTCTATCAATCCATTAGCCCGCCTGATCAAGCCTCCGACACCATGCGGCGAGGCCCTTCAACGATGACGGACGAACTCGTAAGGCGTTTGGTTCAGAGCCTGAAGAAGGCGGGGATCGATTTTGTTACTTACCTTCCTGAAACCAGGCTCAGCCAGATCATTCCTCCGATTCGCGAGGATAAGGACATTGAGCTTGTCCCCGTTGCCAGCGAAGCCGAGGCGGTGACCATAGCCGCCGGGGCAACGCTGGGGGGCAAACAAGCGGCGGTCTATCTTGAGAACACCGGGCTCTACGTTTCGAGCTATAGCTTGTTGACTGTCGGCAAGCAGATGGGCGTGCCAATCCTCTTAGTCACCGCGTTCCTCGGAGGATTTCACGATCAGCGCAACAGTTTTCTTTACGCAACCATAGGCAACCGGACGATTCCTCTTCTCCAAGCTTTGGGTATCGAGTACCTCGCCGTGGAAGACGGCGAGCGGCTCGAGATCAAGATCAAAGACGCGGTGCGGGCGGCGAATTCCCTCAGGAGCCCGGTGGCGGTGCTCTTCGGCGGAGATTTCACGATATGATTCGCTACGAATGTCTCGAGCTTCTCGCGGCGCGCATGACGGACCAGCTCGTGGTGACGTCACAGAGCGGGCAACGGATCGAGTGGGCGCAGCTGTCAAAGCATGAAGGAAATTTGCTGGTAGGCATGATGGGTTGCGCTGTCGGCGTCGGACTGGGGCTGGCCCTGGCGCTGCCTCACCGAAAGGTCATCGTTCTGGAGTCGGACGGCAGTATTCTTCTGTCCTTGTTCAATCTTCCGACGCTCGGCCAGTTGCAGCCGCACAATCTGCTTGTTTACGTCTTCGACAACGGCGTCTACAGCGGCAGCCGCATCAGCTCTCCAACGGCCACTTCGACGAACACGGACCTGGCAGCCGTGGCGAAAGGAGCGGGGATCAAAAAGGCAATGACGATCAGAGATATCGAGGGCTTCAAGAAAAACGGCCTGGCCGCTCTCGGTCAGAACGAACTGGGTTTTTTGGTTTGCAAGGTCGAAGAAAGCCTCATGCATCGTGACATTCCGCGACCGACGACCGATCTGGCGGAGAATAAATACACGTTCGTCAGGTATCTGGAACGAACGGAGAATAAACCCATTCCTTTTGTCGGCCGCGGGTGACGTTCAGATTTGTCAGAGCACCCAACAACACAGCAGTGGAGGTCGTATGCGCTGGTCAAAAAAATTCCTCGCTGGGCTAATCGTGGGACTGATTGCCTCGGGTGGTGGTCTGCCAGCGGCGGCGCAGGATTTTTACAAAGACAAAACGATCCGGTTTATCGTCGGTTACTCGGCGGGCGGGTCGTTCGACCTGAACACTCGGGTGATCGCCCGGCATTTCTCTAGGCACGTCCCGGGAAATCCGACAACCGTTGTGGAGAACATGACCGGCGCCGGTGGAATCATTGCCGCAAATCACCTGTACAACCGGGCCGCGCCTGATGGACTGACGATTGGCGCCTGGGCGGCCCCGTTGGTGCTGCAGCACGTCATGGGCAATGAGGCCGTCAAGTTCGACGGCCGCAAGTTTGGTTACCTTGGCGTGCCAAGCCCCTATGATACCGTCTGTACATTCAACGAAAAGAGCGGCATCTCAAACGTCAACGACTGGATCAACTCCAAACGGCCTCTAAAGATTTCCGCTATCGGACCAGGCACCAGTACGTCGGACATTCCCAAATTACTCAAGGCGGCATTAAATCTGCCGTTGGATGTTCTCGATGGCTACAAGGGCGGCGCCGATGCACGCTTGGCGGTGGAGTCAGGAGAAGTCGACGGCTATTGCGGGTCCTGGCAAACGGTGGAAACGGTTTGGCGGGCGCCGTTTGAGAGCGGAAAAATTCGCGCCGTACTGCAAGCCTCGCTCGAACCTTATCCGAAGTACAAGCAAGTTCCGGTGGCGATCAGCTTGGCCAAGACGGATTTGGCGCGCGAGCTGGTTACCGTCGCCGATAGCGCTCATGGCGCGCAATTCCCCTATACGGTTCCGCCGGCGACGCCGAAAGACCGGCTCGAGGTATTGCAAAAGGCTTTTGTAGAGACGCTGAAAGATCCGGAATTTTTGGCCGAAGCCAAGAAGTCGAAGCTGGACATTGAAGTCATTGACGGACCCACGATAGCGAAAAAATTAGCGCGCCTGTATGAGCTTCAACCGGCGGTCATCGCCAAGCTGAAAGAGGTGTTGCTGCCGAAGAAGTGAGAAAGTCGACGATCCCAAACGCTGATCACCAAACGCGCGGTCTTGCTTGACAGCGACGGAGATTTGTCTATACACGTGATGTCGGGCGGGGTGAGCTGGAGGCACTAAAGTGGACTCACCGCCCGAGCAATCGGAGTTTATATGGCTGAGATCGTTTTAGGAATCGCTACTTCCCATAGCCCACAGTTGAGCGTGCGCGCGAGCGAATGGAGCGTGCTGCGGGAGAAGGACGAAAATGATCCTCGACTGGATTATCCGGGCCTGCTCAAGCGGGTCAAACCGGACATTCAGAGCGAGCTCATGCCGGAGAAATTTCGCGAGCGAGATCAGGCCTGTCAAAAGGCGATCGAAACGCTCGGAGATATTTTGCAAAAGGCGAAAGTCGACCTGATCGTTGTTTTCGGCGATGACCAGCACGAGCAGTTTCAAGACGAAAACATGCCGACTTTTGCCGTTTACCACGGCAAGTCTCTTGCCGTCGTGAAGCACACCGGGCGCAACGCCCGCGGTTGGAAAGCGGCCGAAGAGCGCGGCTGGTCGGAAACCGCCGACGAGTATGAGACGGGCTACAGTTTGGCGGAGCACCTTATTCCTTCTCTCGTGAACGACGAGTTCGACGTCTCCCGCTGTGATCGATTGCGCAAGGAGATCGGCGTCGGGCATGCTTTCAGCTTTCTTTACCGCCGCGTCTTGCCCGGCAGCAAGCTGCCGATGGTTCCCGTAATGGTCAACACCTACTATCCTCCGAACCAACCGACCCCGAAGCGTTGTTACGCATTCGGCCAGGCGGTGCGGCGCGCGATCGAATCGTTTGACGGAAACGAACGCATCGCTGTCATGGCGTCGGGCGGCCTCAGTCACGTCGTCATCGATGAAGAGCTGGACCGGCTAACGATCGATGCGCTTCAGCGCAAAGAACGGGAAACATTGTGGCGCCTGCCCAGGGATAAGATGCGCGGCGGAACGTCCGAGATTTTGAACTGGATCGCGCTGGCCGGAGCCGTGGAGCCCATGAATATGACGCTTGTCGATTACGTGACGACCTATCGTTCGCCGGCTGGCACGGGCTGCGGCATGGCCTTCGCTTACTGGAGATAATTAGCAGATTGCTGGAAAAGGCCTGTATCGTCGTTGTCTCGGGTCTTGGGTTCCGAGTCTCGGGTTGAACGGGCTGCAAACCGCACAAGAGGAATTTGAATGGCTCGAGAGCCTATCATCGAACGCTTAGCTAAACTGGATACCTGCGCGGTCTCCGACGGGATGGACCGCCTGGGACTCAAAGGGGCGACATTTGGCGTACGGCCCATGTGGCCATGTCCAAAGATTGCCGGCCGAGCCGTGACCATGAAAATCAAACCCGTGGGGCTGGAAAGACCGAAACAGCACCTAGGCACGGCGGCGATCGTCGCTGCGAACCCCGGAGACATCATTGTGATCGACAATGGAGGGCGTCCGGATACTTCTTGCTGGGGTGGTCTGCTAGCTCTGGCCGCAAAGGCCAAAGGCGTCAGCGGCGTGGTCATCGACGGCGCGTGCAGAGATATCGACGAGAGCCGGAATGTGGAATTCCCGATTTACGCGCGTGGCGTCGTGCCGATGACGGCCCGGGGCCGCGTGATGCAGGAATCGTTCAATCAGGAAATCGAATTTGCCGGCGTTCAGGTCCACCCCGGCGATCTTCTTCTCGCGGATGGCAGTGGCGTCGTGGTGATCCCGCGGGCTAAGGAAGAGGAAGTCGTTAAAGAAGCGGAAACGATCGCCGCAACTGAGGCCAGAATGGCCGACGGGATACGCCGAGGCATGTCGGTTCTCGACGTGCTGGAGCAGCTCGGTTATGAGTCGATGCTGGACAAGAGCTAGCAAAACCCATCCCGAAAAGTTTTCAATGGCGTCGCCGCCTTCCTCGTTCTAGCAGGCTGCCGAAAAAAGATAGGAATGCTTCGAGAACCTTCTCAGCATGAACGGAATTTTCTTAATCATTTCAACCTGTCTCCGTTCGTTCCTTCGATAAACTCAGGACAGACTCTGAGCCGGTCGAAGGACTCCGAGAGAGTTTTCAGCAGCCTGCTAGTCAGCTGGCTGATGATACCCCGACAGTCCATACACAAATATTTCACATCTTAACTTAAGTGCCTGGAATTACGGACTTTTCGCCCAAAAAGTCCTTGCGTCACCAGGTGAATCCCGATTAACATATGTTCGCGCCTGCCGTTATTGCACGGGCTAACGAAAGCGACCAAAGGAAAAGACCGAAAGGTATGCTCACACCATTCTCACTATCGGGCCGGGCAGGAAGGGTCTTGCGCCCGATTGCCACGTTTCTGTGGCTATTCGCCGTTAATGTTGTGGCAGCGACTGCGGCGAGCGCGCCAAAAACGGAGGTGCCGCTGGAATGGGAGAAGGCCGTCGGAGCCGCGGAAAATGAAGGACAAGTCACAATTTACGGCCCACCAGGGATTAACTATCAAAATGCCATTAACGCGTTTCGCGACGCCTTTCCGAAAATCAAGCTGGTTTATGTGCCGGGCTCGGGCACTGATAATGCACAGCGCCTGATGGCGGAACGACGCGCCGGGAAGTATCTCGCCGATCTTTTCATCGGGGGCTCGGGTACTTTGATTGAGGTGTTGTTCGATGGGAATTTGCTGGAGCCCCTCCCGCCGATGCTGTTACTGCCCGAAGTGAATGATCTTTCTGCCTGGTACAACAAAACGCATACCTATGCCGACGCCAAGGGGCAGTATGTTTTCATGATGCAAGGTAACGTCAATACCAACCTGGCCGCCTATAACAGCCAACTCACAAAACCCGGCGACCTCAAGTCCTATTTGGACCTCTTGAATCCTAAATGGAAGGGCAAGATGGTGATTTACGATCCGCGGGCGCGCGGCCACGTTCAAAACGTTCGCAGCGTTTATCACAACCCAAAACTAGGCGGCGAATTCTTCCGTCGCTTATTCAGCGAAATGGACATTACCATCAGCCGCGACCAGCGGCTCATGATCGACTGGGTCGCTCAAGGCAAATTCTTGCTTTCCATCTTTTCCACGAGCCACGACGTGCTTGAGGCGAAGAAAAAAGGTCTGCCGGTGAATCTGGTCGACGCTCCGGACGACGAGGCCTACATGTCTGGCGGATTCGGCCATGTGGCGGTTGTCAACAAGGCGCCGCACCCGCAAGCCACGAAGGTTTTTCTCAACTGGCTGCTCTCCAGGGAAGGGCAAATCAAGTGGCAGGAAAAATCCGATAACAATTCGCTACGCTTCGACATACCCAAAAATATGTTGTCCGACCCCACTTCGGTGCCCAAGCCACAGGGGCGCTATATGAACACGAGTCTGCCGCTGTACCAGGACATCAGTGGAGCGCTTAAGGTTATTAACGAAGCTTTGGCTAAGGCCGGCAAAAAATAGATTCGCAGCCGGGACGGAGGAAGGACGATGCTAAGCAGAGAAGAGAACGAGATGTTGACGCGGGTCGGTCCCGGTTCGCCGGCGGGAGAATTGCTCCGCCGCTATTGGCTGCCCGTCGGTGTGGCCAGCGAACTCACGCCCGATAATCCGACGCAGCTCGTCAGGATACTGGGCGAGACCCTGGTGCTGTTCCGCGATAAGAGCGACGGAGTCGGTTTGCTCAACGATCGTTGCGCTCACCGGGGCGCGTCGCTCTCGTATGGCCGCGTGGAAGAGCGGGGCCTCGCCTGCCCTTATCATGGCTGGCTTTACGATACGAAAGGCAATTGCCTTGAATGCCCGGCGGAGCCCGCGGGCAGCAAGTTTTGCCTGACGGTGAAGCAAAAGGCTTATCCGGTTCAGAGCTTAGCGGGTCTCTACTGGACCTATATGGGGCCGCAACCGGCGCCGCTGATTCCCCAATACGATGTCTGGGTGCGGCAAGACGGTTATAGAAAAATCATTATCCAGCCTCAGCTCGACTGTAACTGGTTTCAGGCCATGGAGAATTCGGTCGATCCCGCGCACTTGCAGATTTTGCATCAAAGCACCGCGGGGCGGGGTCGAACCATCACGAACACGACTCGCGGACTGACGGACGATGTCGCGCAGTTTGATTTTTACGAGCTCCCCTATGGAATCATGAAGCGCCGCACGTACCACAATGGAATGGTCGACGAACATCCGGTCATTTTCCCGAACATTCTGCGCCAGGGAAATTCCTCACAGATCCGCGTGCCGATGGACGATACCCATACGAAAGTCTACTTCATCCGATTTTTCCCCCATGAAGACGGTCGCGAGGGAGAAACAGAAAAGGAGCTGTCCGCCGAGTACGTGAAGCCTTATAAGAACCCTCCTGACGCGCTCCATCCCTACACCCGCTTCCGCATGGATGCCGTCCAGGCCCAAGACCACATGGCATGGGAAACCCAAGGCGCCATCGCCGATCGGACCTCAGAACGTCTGGCGACAACCGACCGGGGCGTTGTCCTGCTGAGAGAAATTATGAAAAGAGAGATCCGGCGCGTGCAGGAGGGGCTCGATCCGATGGGAACCATTCGCGACCCGCAGGACCACGTAATGATCGACACCAAGCTGATGGAATCGATCGCGCAGATGGCCCGGTCGCGCGCCCCAAGGGCAGTGAACGAATAAGTCTTTGCGCCGTATAGCGCGGGTACAGGCGTGCGCGACGGCCGGCTTGGCGTGCGCTAAACCCAGGAACGAGAATATTCTCATCCGAAACAGTCTTTTTGCCGCCCGGCAGCGGCAGAATGCCTGGCGGTATTACTGCCGGCTCCTGGATGGGCGCAGACCGTTCTCAGAATCATTCCTCGTTTTGAGCTTGAGTATGATCACGCGTAACACCCCATCGTGGAAATCAGCCTGAATCGACTCTTGTTCAACCGACTCCGGTAGTTTCATGCGGCGAAGAAAATGACCGGAGGAGCGTTCCATGGTGTGAAATGTGCCGTCGCTCTGGCTCTTCTCTAATGTACGCCAGCCCTGCAACACCAGATCGCTGTTTTCTATTTCCACTTTGACATCTTCGGCCTTCACGCCGGGAAGGTCCGCCTCGAGAACAAAAGCTTCGGTGGTCTCATAAAGATCCACCGACGGATTCCAGCCGCGTATCTCGCGACAGAATCCCCACGGTCGATGGATGATCTCATCAAACAAGCGCTCGACTTCGTGGGAGAGCCGGATGGGAAACGAAACGACATCATTCTGTTTCTTCGTCATCGGAGCTAACTCCCCTCATTAAATGGGACAGGACGAGAAGTTCGGCTGCCAGCCAATCGTCGATGTCGTGCCCCGGACGTTTTCCTCTTTGCAGGTAAAGTTCGTAAGCCAGTTGTGAGATCCGCCGGTGCACCTCGCTCGTCGAGAGCCCAAGGCGTATTTCTTCACCTCGATATTCATGAGCCGGTTCGCGCAGGCATTGATCTCCGACCGTAGCTTCTGCCGGATAATTGACTTCGTTTTCGTTGGCCATAACGGATTCTCCCTATGAGAGCGGATTTTGTCGAAACCGGTTGCCGACGATCCGGTTAACCGCAATTCGTATGCCATAGGTGATTCAACGAATCTGACGCCGTTTCTTCTCATTGATGAGAAGCCACGCTTGCGGCGATTGCAACCATGAGAAAAGCGACAGCATAAGGTTGGCTATTTGGTGGCACATGGGTTGCTCAAACATCTAGCCAAAGACATTTGTGACGTGTTCCCAGGAAAAGAAGCAATGATCGCCAAAAGAGGTAAAGCAAATAATCTTTGGCGTCATGGCGCGGCAGAAAAAAATCTAACACCGACTGGACGCAATCCGTAGGGGCCAGGGAGGGCATCTCATGAAAGCAAAAATAGCGGGTCTTTTGGGATCTGACGCCGTTCTGCCGGAACAATTCTTTGACACGATGCGCCGTACCGAGCATTTCGAGCCCGAAAAGAATCTCCTGCTCGCGATCCTGGAGGATGCGATCCATAATTATCGCAAGTATAGCCTGGCGCACGACCGTGTCGGTCGAGAGCGGTTTGCCGAAGCCGAGCATTGGATTATGCATGCCGAGGATGACTGGATCTTTTCATTTGTAAATGTTTGCGAACTGTTGGGACTGGATCCTGAGCATCTGCGGCGCGGCCTGCGAGACTGGAGAGCAAAAATGATGGAGCAAGAGAAGTCAAGCCGGAGCTCCGGATCGACCAGGCACGCGGCATGATTCGTTGGTGTTCCGACCGAAATTTCTCCTGACTGGCGCCTTACTCCTCACTCCTCACGCCTCACGGGACCCCACCTCTGAGTGTGGCCAGTAAATCAGCATCGGCGCACCCCCATTGCGAATGCATTCGGCGGCGACACTGCCGAAAACGGCTCGTTTCAACCCGCCCCGGGCGTGCGATGTCATCGCTAAAAGAGTGTCTCGCATGCCGCTGATATAACGGCATATCGCATCCCCAGGCTCGCCGTGCAGTACGTCCCAGTCCGCTTCGATGTCGTATTCTTGTCTCACTTCGGCGGCCTTCGCATGGAGGTATGAAGACTCCAGCAGGTCGGTTTTGATTTCCCGCAGGGGTGGCGTCTGTTGACCCCCCGGACGTAACACTTGGACCAACAACAGTCGGGCGGCGAGCGGCTTGGCTATCTCCACGGCAAAGGGTAAGATCCTTTCCGACAACTCGTTGCCATCCAGCGCAATCATCACAGTCGAAATCTTCGCGGGCGCTCTCATGTCATGGGGCAGCGGCCGATACACGAGCACAGGACGTCCGGCTCCGCGGATAAGTTTTAGCGCCACACTGCCGAACAGTGCTTCCGCCCATGCCGTCCGGCCGTGAGTGGTCAGGGCCGGGATCGCCCCGGAGTTCATCGCAAGCTCCCCGACGATAGCGGCTCCCGGGTCGGGGGAGACTAGAAATCGGATTTGCCCGCCAAAAAGGGCAGCGCGCTCCCGCATGTAATGCTCTTCCGACGCGATTTCGCTGGTGTCTTCAACGACTCTGAGCAAGACAAGGTTCGCGCCTTTGGCTTTTGCGATGCCTTGGGCCAGCGGCAGTATTTTTTCAGCCGACGGCGAGCCATCGAGGCATACGAAGATCTGGTCGAACATTGTTTCTGTCCCTATCGCTCGCCGCTTAACTCTTTGGGCTTAGCCGTATCGATTCCTTTGATCCTTACATCGATCAATCGCACCGTGCTGGCTTGCGGTCCTTTGTCTCCTTCCTCTTCGGCGAAACAGACTTCAGCTCCCAAGCTCAAGTGATCGAAACCCGGCGGCAGGACGCTGTTGGCATGAAAGTAAATCTCTCTCTCGTTGGGCGTTTGGAGAAATCCATACCGTTCTTCGCGAAAGAGTTTGGCGACGCGGGCATGAGCCGCGGCCTCGTGTATCTTTACGGCACCACTCTGGCGGCGCGCGTGGTCTTGGAGCTTGCGCCCCGCGGCGCTGAAGGCGTCGCGGATGGCCACGTAAACGTCTTCATGAGCCCCGTGCCTGCTCGGTTTGCGGCTCTCGGTAAGCTCCTTTTCAGATCGTTGTAACAGTGATAATTTTGCGGCCTCCAACCTTGTTGGCGCGCGATTGATGACCAGCTCACCGCCCGGTACGGTGAGATCGATGCGCACCTCGTAGGCTTTTCCCTTTCGGTGGTGCCGGTGTGGCGCTTCCACAATAACCCGGCAGCTCATGATTCGATTGTAAAATGATCCCAGTTTCTTCGCTTTTTCTCGGATGTTCGCCTCAATTGCCTCGGAGGGCGCCATGTTGCGAAACGTGACCTGCAAAGGAATTTCCATGGTATTTTCCTCCTCCAAGTTTCGCACCGACTCAGTTGCCAGTCCAGGGCAAGAGCTGTGCCATTGGCTTTTCGCGTATTTGTCCGTCCGGTCTGATGGTTTTCTCTCACCGGTGAGAAATTACAAACTTCCTGTTCTCACGACTGAAGATTTGACGCGATGCAACTTCAGCAGTCGAAGGGATAACCGTTCACGGCACTATTAAATATTCGCGATTATTGGCAGGGGTAACAACGGTACGATTCTTGCGCATATCTCCGGTAGCGATAAGATTCTTCTGGATATAGAGTGAAAACAAACTGTCCGATCCAAGAAAGGAGGCTCTTATGCCGATTTTGAAGAAGCTTAAGGACGCGCTCGCCGAGGCCAAGATTTCCTACGAGGTTTACAATCACCCGCTGGCGTACACGGCGCAGGAGATTGCCGCGACTCAACATTTCACTGGCAAGGAGATGGCGAAAGTAGTCATGCTGCTTGTCGACGGCGCTCTCGTCATGGGCGTCGTTCCAGGGAGTTACAAGATCCATTTGGATACGGTGAAGACAAGTCTTGGAGCAAGCAAGGCGAGACTTGCGACGGAAGATGAGTTCACTTCCCGTTTTCCTGGATGCGAGATTGGCGCCATGCCACCTTTCGGTAATCTTTTTGGCGTTCCGGTAGTTGTCGATCCGGCGCTGGAGAGAGATGAATACATCTATTTCAATGCCGGCAATCACGTGCAAACGGTCAGGTTAAAATACCAGGACTTCGCGCGGCTGGTAAAACCTCAGGTCGCCCGACTTGTAGAAGAACGGAGGAAAAAGGCGGCCTGACCGGGCAACGAACGGGAGTTCAGCGAAGTGTATTGCCGGGTTATTGCCTGTGACTTTGATGGTACCGGCGCCACAAACGGCCACCCTGCGCCGGAAGTTTATGCTGCGCTGGCGGCGGCACGGGCGCAAGGGATTACTACGTTGTTGGTAACCGGGCGTGTGCTGGAGGATGTCCAGCGAGCATATGAGCATCTATCGCCTTTTGACGCGGTCGTGGCCGAGAACGGCGCCGTCGTTCAGTTCTGTGGTCTCGGGCGGACGCTCCAAATCGGCAGCCCCCCGCCGGAACATTTTTTGGGAGAGCTGCGCGCCTACGGCGTGCCGTTTCATACCGGGGCCGTTATCGTCGGCACCTGGGAGCAGCACGCGTACAAACTTCTCGAACTGGTGCGCCGTTTCGGAATCGATGGCCAGCTGGTTTTTAATCGGGCGGCTGTCATGCTTCTTCCCAGCGGCGTTAACAAGGCGGTGGGGATTCGCCGCGCTCTCGATGAGTTGGGACGTTCCGAGCGTAATCTGGTCGCATTTGGCGACGCCGAAAACGATATACCGATGCTCTTGGGCGCGGAAGTCGGGGTAGCGGCCCGGGGTTCGGTGCCGTCGGTTCTTGCCGTGGCCGATGAGAGGGTATCGCAGCCGGGCGGCGCCGGTGTGGCTCTGTATATAAACAAACTGCTTGAGCGTGGCGGAATAGTTTCAACACCGGCGCGCCATTGCCTAACCTTGGGCACGAGCGTTGACGGCCAAGGCGCAGCCTTTCCGGCCGCCGATACTAAAGTCATTATTAGCGGAGACCCCCGGTCGGGCAAGTCCTGGATTGCCGGTCTTATCGCGGAGCAGTTGATCGATCGCGGCTATCGAATCTGTATTGTCGATCCGGAAGGAGATTATGCTCAGATGGGAGAGCGGCCCAAGGTAGTCACTCTCGGGCATGATAT
>DASTOD010000243.1:0-8689 GCA_035762645.1 Binatia bacterium
AGGCGCGAGCGGACCCAGCGGTCAGGCAGATTCAGGTCACGGTCATTGAGAGCGACCGGGCGGCTCATCTGCGAATTCGCCGAATCGCCAAGGTTCAACAGCACAAACCGGGCGGCGTTCCATAGCTTATTGACGAAGTTCTGGTACCCGGCGATGCGATCTTCGGCCAGTTTGATATCACGGCCCATGGCGGCCATTGCCGCCAACGTGAAACGAAACGCATCCGTACCGTATTCTTGCATCACCTCGAGGGGATCGATCACGTTGCCCTTCGACTTCGACATCTTTTGGCCCTGTTCGTCGCGCACCAGAGCGTGAATGTATACGTCCCGAAACGGCACGTCATGCGTGAATCTAAGTCCCATCATGATCATTCGCGCAACCCAGAAAAATAGAATATCGAAGCCGGTGACGAGGGTAGAGGTCGGATAAAAATTCTTTAAGTCTTTCGTTTGCTCAGGCCACCCCAGGGTCGAAAACGGCCATAGCGCCGATGAGAACCAGGTATCCAGGACATCCGGGTCCTGGACTAAATCGTGTCCACCGCATGTGGGACAGCCGCCGGGCGCTTGCCGACCGACGATCGGCCGAGCATCTTTCGTAACGGTATACTCACCTGAGTTTCCGCGGATGAGGTTTGCCGCGTCGCACGCGAGACAGTACCAAGCGGGTATCTGATGGCCCCACCAAATCTGTCGCGAGATGCACCAGTCCTTGATGCTTTCCATCCAGGCGAAATAAGAGTTGCTCCATCCCTCGGGGATAATCCTAATCTGTTCTCTAACCGCCTGGATCGCCGGTTCGGCCAGTGGTTTTATATGGACGAACCATTGCGGCGTCAAATAAGGCTCAACCACCGTCTGGCAGCGGTAGCAGCGTCCGACGGTGTGTCGATAGGGTTCGACCTTTTCCAAATAGCCCTGTTGTGTGAGTTCGGTGACAATGAGATTTCTGGCCTCGAATCGGTCTTTCGCGTCGTAGCGAGCGATCCAATCTCCTTTTTCGCCGCGCGCGGTAAATGCGGCGGCGTCGATTTTGGCATCCGCATCAAAGATGCTGATCTTATCCAGTCCGTAACGCTCGCCGATTTCGAAATCGTTGAAGTCGTGGCCAGGGGTGATCTTGAGCGCGCCGGTGCCGAACTCCTTATCCACGTAGCTGTCGGCCAGGAGTGGCACCACACGACCGGTTATCGGCAAACGGATTTTCTTCCCGGCAAGACGTGCGTAGCGGGCGTCTTCCGGATGCACCGCCACTGCCGTATCGCCGAGCATGGTTTCGGGCCGGGTGGTCGCCACCACCAGCCCCTGTGACGGCGCATCCACCAAAGGGTAACGGACATGCCACAGTTTTCCGTCGGTCTCTTCATGGACGACTTCGATATCGGCCAAAGCGGTCTTGCAACGAGGACACCAGTTGATAAGCCGCTCCGCCCGGTAGAGTAGACCGTCTTCCCAGAGCCTGACGAACGCTTCACGGACCGCAAGCGATAGTCCCTCGTCCATCGTGAAGCGTTCATGATTCCAGTCGCACGAGACCCCGAGCGCTTTAAGTTGATGCAAAATGGCGCTGCCGGCTTCCTGCTTCCACGCCCAGACTCTCTCTATGAACTTCTCGCGCCCAATCTGAGCACGGCTCAGTCCCTCTGCCGCGAGACGGCGCTCGACGACGTTTTGAGTCGCGATTCCCGCATGGTCGGTACCCGGCACCCACAGAACACGATAGCCATCCATGCGCTTGTAGCGGCAGAGAATGTCCTGGAGGGTGTTGTTAAGGGCATGTCCCATATGCAGGGAACCCGTGACATTGGGCGGCGGAATAACCATGGAAAAGCTCGGGCCGGCCGTTTTTGCAGGTTCAAAAGCGCCGACATCGAGCCAGTAACGGTACCATTTGGCTTCAAGGTCTTTGTGAGAATAGGCTTTGGCTAGCTGCATACGGATCATTTGCTGGTCTTGGGCGGCGATTTAGTGGCGTTGCCTTCGGGCTCCTCATCAACGACATCGACAAGTTCAATAAACGCTACATTTTCTTGCTCGGCAACAGCATCGGTTTCCCTGGCTCTCGCCACCCTTTTTTTTCGCCCCGCGGCAGAATCTTTGCCGGGTTCAATGGCGACACTGGAATTCGCTGGGGAAAGTAGTCCCAAGGACTCGGCTACTGCGGCCAGTAATCTTTCTTTATTGAGCGGGCTTTGAATCACGATTAATTTTTCCCGCTGCGGCTTCGACTCCCCGTCGTCATGGTCCAGCCATACTACCGGTCCGCCCCAATTTTGAAGCCACCGCGACGTTGCGCTACCAAGCGCATCCTTTGCCCGCAAAGAGGCCGCGTCTAAAATGACCAAATCAAACTCTTTCGGCAGGGCTGCATCCGGCATCGACGCCATTATTTGGACCTCGTGATCAGGAAACAACGATAGCGAAATGGCCTGCTGTAATATTCGGTGGGGCTCGATAACGAGAATCTTACTCATGATAGATGGATAGCTTCGGTCTTGACGGTTACCTTGACAACCACCCCACCGCAAGTTAGATAGAACACACGGACAGTGACTTAGCTCCGGCGCGAAAGTGGCGGAATTGGTAGACGCGCAGGATTCAGGATCCTGTGGGGTAACACCCGTGGGGGTTCGATTCCCCCCTTTCGCACCAATGGCAATTATTTAGCACACAAGCCTGACTTTCTCTAACGTCTACATTTCAATTTTAAAAACTGCGGAGCTTAGCCTTCCGCACGAGTTAATTTGGTGAGACCGGCCGCTTTTGAAGGCCGATGTAACGCAAACAATTCGATTCCGTCTCGGAAAGCTCGGAAGGTCTCGGGATTCACTCGTCTGGGCCCGAGAATTCACCTGAAAGCATGGTCTCGAACAGTAAGGCAATGATGAAACTATCGAGGAACGTTTGGCTTGTCCTTTGTTTGATCCTGTTCGCGAGTGGTTGCTCCAAAGAATCCGAGCGGAGTCAGAGTGCAGAATGGGCGAGAGGCAGGGCCGTGTATATTGCCAACTGCGTTGCCTGTCACAACAACGATCCATCAAAAGACGGGCCTCTCGGCCCTGCGATTAAAGGATCGCCACCAGAGTTACTTGAATTTAGAGTTCTCCGTACTGCATACCCGCCTGGCTATACACCGAAGCGCAACACTAACGCCATGCCCACATTTCCCTTCCTAAAGAACGAGATACCTTATCTCGTCGCGTATCTCGGTAACTCCTCAACCCATCAACGCTAGCAACAGCAGATAAAATACCGCGGTAAGAATAAAACCCGCCCACAGCGCTCCGGAGACAGAATCAAGCGGCTTTTTTGTCGGTCCCTGCGTCCCGACGAGCGCGTTGTACTCGACGGCGCCCATAATGATCAGGGAAAGAATCCAAAACACAAGATGATTAGGGGATCGACCCACTAAGGTGTAGTGGGTTGCCGCTCCCATGAAAAACAGCATAGGGATTGAGAACACGGTGTTGGTTCTCGATGCCAGTGCCGCGCGGCGACCGGCCCCCGCTGCCGCGGGCAGAGCTTGGCCGCCCTGCGCTACCTGGGTGGTCGATGCAATCACAATCTGCTGGTTAGGCCAGATCACAAGCCACACGTTCAGGAACATGATCGTTCCCATCAATCCGCCTAACGTGATTGTCACGCCGTAAGACGATGTGAAAAACAGGCCTCCGCCCATTTCACCAAGCCTCATCAGATACATGAGAATACCCGCCAGAAATGTGATCATCGCTCCCCAGCGAAACCACCACAGCGCCCGCGGCACGAGTTTTTGAATAGCGCCCGTCCGCACCGGCGCTTCGGTCTCAGCGAAGAAAGGCGTCTGCACGAAATTAAAATAGTATAGAAGTCCGATCCACGTGATGCCGGCCAAAAAATGAATCCAACGCAAAAAGAAATGTGCCACTTCCATAATTCTCCCCTCCTTCCCTACCCTGGATGGTCGCCATCAAGGGGCTAAAAACAACGCAATTTTCGGTGCTCTTATATTAAGGAGAGCTTCGCTTTGTCAAGCAGAAACCCTGTATAGGATGACGACTTAGGAGCGAAAACTTCATCAAGATCGCAAGTTCCAGGGTTTCGAGACGCGGCCATAGGGAAGCACTCGGCCCGGCGAATTATTATCGGACGGTCTTCTTCAAGTGAAGCTAAGATGTCCTTGACCTAGCTACAGATCTATGACATTTTTCCGACGTATCTTTCGTCTTTCCCAAAGTCTCTTCAGGTGCGCGCGGTGGAGTTTTTCTGATTCAAGAAAGGAAGAGCAAGACGGCGCAACCGTCGGTCGGCCGAGTAGCTGACGCTCAGCGAAGAATCCCGTCATTCCAGGATGGCAACGATCCATTCGGATCAGTGGCCGAAGAGCTTCAGCTGGTTGAGGAAAACCTAGCGCGAGCGATCCGCTCGCGCGAAAACAAATTAACGGAAATCTCGGCCCATCTAATTCACGGTGGAGGCAAGAGGGTCCGCCCTATGGTGACGCTGCTGGCCTTTCTTGCTTCAGGCGGCAAACCAACCCACGATATCGTCGATATCGCCACCGCAATCGAACTGATCCATACCGCCACCCTGCTCCACGACGATATCATCGACGGGGCCGAAACCCGGCGGGGTAAAGAGTCCGCTTACAAAAAGTTTGGCCTCAAAAACACTCTCGTAGCAGGAGACTTTCTTTTTATCAAAGCCTTTGAGTTTGCAGGAAAATTCGATGACACGGTAGTTCAATGGACGGCCGACGCTTGCGCTCTCCTGACCGAAGGAGAAACCCTCCAAGGGTTTTTTAGCCGTAATCGGAGCGTTACGTTGGATGATTACGTCGAGATCGTAAAGCGGAAAACCGCATCGCTTTTTCAAACAGGGGCAAAAGTAGGCGCCTACTTGGCGGGAGCCCAACCGGCGATTGTGGAGGAAACCGATCGCTACGGCCTGAATATGGGGATCGCCTTCCAGATGATCGATGACATTCTTGACATCGTCGGACATATCGAGCTTTTAGGTAAACCGACCGGAATGGATATCCGCGACGGCAACCCATCGTTGCCCATTATTTTGGCACTTAATGAAGGTCAGTCCGCAGTCGGTGAAGCCTTTCAGTGCGGAAAACCCACGGAAGCGCAGGTCGCCGCAGCCCTGGAAGCAATCAAAACCGGATCGGCTATCCAACGATCAAAAACTATTTCGAATCGGTACGCCGAGGAAGCCCTCAGGTCCATTAAAAAGCTCCCTCCGTCGGTTTATCGGAACGGGCTCAAAACCCTGGTGCAGCTGATCATCGATAGAAATTTCTAACCTGTTAGCACGACGTAAATCCCCGGTTCGCCCAACAACCAAGTGAGGCCATTTATCGACAACGCGCGCGATCACGCGGTTCACCAAATGTTCGACGGGATAGCTGGGCGTTACGATCTGCTGAACCGTGTGATCAGCTTTGGATTAGATGCCTGGTGGAGAAAAAAAGTCATACAACAGCTGCCCTTGCACAAGAATCGGCTTATCCTGGACCTCGGAACGGGAACTGGAGATTTGGCATTTGCGGGGGCGAAAGGCGCTCACGGAAACGAACGAATCGTAGGCTTGGATGCTTCGCTGCAAATGCTCAGGTTGGCTCGCGCCAAGCAGCGCTTCGCACCCGGCGGTCACAAGACCGATTTTGTTCAGGGCACCGCTCTGCTTGTGCCGTTTAGGGAGGCGGTTTTTGATGCCGCAATGACCGCATTCGTTCTACGCAATGTTTCGGATCTTCCGGAATTTTTCGCAAACGGGTTTCGGCTCCTAAAACCGGGTGGAAAAATGGTTTCGTTAGATATGTTTCCACCGTCGAAAAGCTGGTTTTCGGTAGTGTATGGCATTTATTTCTACCGCATCGTGCCGTCTATTGGTGCGCTTCTTGCCCGGAACCGTGGCGCGTACCGCTATTTGGCCGAATCGGTGCGGCAGTTCTCGTCGCCGGAAACGATTTCCTCATTGATTGAACAAGCCGGGTTTCGCCGAATCATCATTCACAAGTTTCTAAACGGAGTCGTCTGCATGCACGTGGCCGAAAAACCCGCCGTTTCGACCGACGGCTCATGAAAGAGTTCTCCGCTAGCTTTCTCCTTTTTGCTTATCAAATCGCTTTGGGAGGTCTATTCGCACTCGCGGCTACGCCCTTTCATCAACTGGAAAGAGGCTTTTACAAGTCGACTGCAGGTGTACTGTTCGCCATCGGGATTCTCGGCTTTTGGGGCAAACTTAACCTCTACGGAGATAGTTTATTCGAAACCGTCCCTAGGTTCGCGGAGGCTTTGTTTCATGTGGTATTCATCGTTTCATTGGGTTGTTACCTGATTTCTTTGTGGAGCGAAAAACAGAAGTTCAGGGCACGAAGTTTTTCTTGTTCCCTGCTGAGCGGTCTTGCAGGCCTGGTTTTAAGCGCTCACAGTTTTTATGATGCGCCATCCTGGTCGGTCGAAACTTTTGTCTACCCTGTGACCTTTATACTCTCCGCGCTTCTGCTGGGGACCGTCACGGTCGGAATGTTGATCGGCCACTGGTATTTGATCGATAGCGGACAAAGCCTCGATCCTTTCTTTAGAATTTACAAATTTTTCGTGATTGCGCTGGCCGCTGAGGGCGGCTTTTTGGTGTTTTATTCTGTGGTGTTCTATTTTTTTGGAGCGCCGGCGACCATTCTCGAGCTACAGCGTTTGTGGCTCGCCCATCCTACGCTCTTGGCGAGTCGCGTGATCGTCGGTCAGATAGCGCCTATCGTTTTGTCATGGATGATCTGGCGCACGCTTCAGATCCCGCACACCATGGCAGCTACGGGACTCTTTTATATTGCATTACTAGGGGTGTTTGTCGGAGAGATTCTCGGCCGCCAGTTATTAGCCTTAACGTCGCTGCCCTTCTAGCTTCTATCGTCCCCGCCAGCCGTCCGCGGATAAGTCTTGATTTTGGTGACTCGCAGACCGCTCGAAGTCCATCCCAGATCGTAGCCGACCGCCTCTCCTTCTCTTAAATCGTGAGGCGTTTTGGCGGCACCGGAGATGACGACGAGTTCATACGAAAAGGGCACCTCCCGACCGCTTTCTGTTCGAACAATACCTGTGTTGTTGGAGGGGAAGAGTTTCGTAATCAAGCCTTGATGATACAGATCCCGGGCCGCCGGGCCTAACGGGTCGTCCTCTAGTTTCGCCATAACGGGTCTCTGTGAGGGTGTGAACGATCTGCGCCCGACGTTGCGGCAGGGAAGATTTCGTCAGTTTTTCAGCGGTTGCTTTTGGCTCGCGATTCGACCTTGCAATTCCATTAGACCGTCTAGAACCGCCTCCGGTCGCGGCGGGCATCCAGGAACGTAAACGTCTACAGGAATGATCCGGTCGATCCCTTGAACCGTGGCGTAATTATCATAGAAGCCTCCGCTGGCAGCACATGCGCCGAAAGCCATAACCCATTTGGGCTCGGACATTTGCTCATAAACACGTTTCAGAACCGGGGATAGTTTGTGGTTGACCGTACCGATGACCATAAGCAAATCTGCTTGCCTGGGACTAAAACGCGGTAATAGCGCCCCGAACCGGTCGATGTCATACGGCGACATCGAAAGAGACATGTACTCCATCGCGCAGCAGGCGGTCGCGAAAGGATACGGAAAAAGTGAATATTTACGAGCCCAACCAAGAGCTTTATCGACACGAGTCACCACTACCGTGTCAGTCAAAAGCTTGTCTTCGCCGAATCTAGACTCCACTGCGGATCGGTTCACTACCATATTCGATGAGATTGCTTCCTGATTGCCGACTTTCAAGCTAAGATATCTTGTTGCTTAATCTGACACAAGAACTGATCCGACCAAACACAAAGATTTGCCTCAAGTTTTTGCTCAAAAAAAGGCGGCAAGCTCCGAAGAAACCGGAGTTCTTGCCGCCGATAAAGTTTAGATTTTTACGACGTTTACAGCCTGTGGCCCCTTCTCCCCCTGCGATATCTCAAATTCCACAGCCTGACCTTCGTTTAAAGTCTTGAAGCCGTCTCCCTGAATCGCCGTATAGTGAACGAAGACATCACCACCGCCTTCCTTTTCGATAAAACCGTATCCTTTAGAATTATTAAACCACTTCACTTTACCAGTCGGCATTGCTGAAACCCTCCCGGTCCGTCGCTGTCACCAATGCATGCGGACTCAACTTGCGTCCCCCGTACACTCCAATTTCGTTACTGCCCCTTTTCTTCGTTTCGCAGCGCGATCCATAACGCTGGGACGTAGCTCATGAATCACAGCTATGATGAACAAAAGAAAAGGTCCCGTTTACTCCGCGAGCGACATTAGATAAAGCCGAACGCGATTGTCAAGAAAATTTTTGCAAAACCTAGGGACGGTAAAGACCTACGCTTCTGTCCCCGACAACTCGAAGCCCAGGCGCCGCGGGCGAGCTGATTTCAGCCAAGGGCGAATCTGGATTCGTCAAAAACTCAATTACTAGTTAGAGTTGAATATGTAAGTGGTTGATTTACCGATAACTAACCTGTATCAGATCGGCTCCATTTACCGGGCGATTGTACCTACTTTTGAGCACATCCGGCCTCGTCTGCTGCCTTACTTCAGCAATCCGTTGATAATCTTTCGGAAACTGCCGGCCCGTACTGAAGAAAACGCGTTTATATTGACTTTTCGGTCAATTTCAATAATTATTGATCCAAGCGCT
>DASTOD010000244.1:0-2896 GCA_035762645.1 Binatia bacterium
GCTGGCGACGATCATCTCGCCATATCGGTCTCGGGATTCATCGGACGCCAGGAACAGCGCCGCCGGCACGATTACGTCGTAGGGCAAAAGCGCGGGACTGTTTTCGCCTCTCAGGTTCACGGCGCCTCCGGGTTGAAGAAGGTTGACGCGCACTCCGTCGGGCTTGAGCTCCTTCGCGATGGCAAGACTAAAAACCTCCACGGCCGCTTTCGAAGCGCCGTAAGGAGAGTACCCCCGGCGCAGCTTCGTTTCGTCACCGGTCGTCATGTTGATGATCGACCCTCCCCGCCGCCGCACCATTTCTTCGGCTATGCGCCGGCAGCAGAGAAAGGTTCCAGTGAGATTCACCTCCAGCAGCCGGCGCCAGCGATCCGGATCGATCTCCCAAAATCGATAGGTGGCACGCTTTTCCCTGGGAACGATAGCGGCCATCTTGAGCGCCGCGCTGTTGACTAAAGCATCGATTCGCCCGAAGCGCTCGAGCGTCGCATGCACCGCCGCGTCGACCTCATTCTCGCGCGTGACATCGGTCTTGAGGCAAAGAACTCCATCATCGCCGCCCGGGGTAATTTCCCCGGCCGTCTCTTTAAGACCTTTCTCATCGATGTCCCAAAGAGACAGGTAGGCTCCCTCCCGCCTATACGCCACCGCTATGGTCTGGCCCATCCCGCGCGCCGCTCCCGTAATGACGGCGACTTTGTTTTCGATTTTTCCGGCCATCAGACAACGCGGAACGTGAGCTCGCGTTTTCCCAGGCGCCTTGCGCCGCCCGATTCGATCACCACGGTGTCGCCGGCGCGGATCGAATCTCTCATCTCGCCTTTCTTTGCCGCCGGTTTGAGAATAAAGACGTGCCCTTCTTTCAGCGTCCCTCGAGCTTCGGCGAAGTCCCTGGCCGCGCCCCAAAGCATCGGCGCGTCCTCGCCGAGACCGCGGCCGTGCATCAGGGCATCTCCGGGGTCGTAGCCCGCCGCCGTCACTTCGTCTTGATAAAAAGCGACGACCTCGCCGAAGGAAACTCCGGGCTTGAGAAATTTCAACATCTTGTCGAAGATCGCTTTGGTCGCGCCGTACATCTTTTCGATTTCTGCCGGCCGTGAGCCGAGCGAGACGGGTTGCAGCGCCTGGGCAATGTAGCCGGCGTACTTCGCTTCCACTTCGGTGTTGATCAGGTCGCCTGTTTTGAGAGGGCGCGCGGTGACGACCCGCTGCGCCCACGGCACCTCCGGCCCGCCGGCGCCGAAAAGGAGCATGGTAATGGGCTCGCCGCCCTTTCGGGTGATCTCGTTCAGCATGGCTCCGATGAGGTGGCTTTCCGGCATGCCGGGCCTGGTTTCCTGGATCATGGCCTCAATGGCGTCGCCGATAATGTGGGAAGCTTTCTCTATGAAGGAAACTTCTTCATCGCTTTTCACCGAGCGCACTTCCTGCATGAGATCGGTGGCGTTCTCGAATTCGACTTGCGACAGCGCGCCGCGAATCTTTTCGAAGGTCCCCCACGGAACGACGCCCTCCGGCGCGCGCACCAAGCCTTCAAGGCCGATAACGCCGACGCGCTCCGCCCGAACTTCCTTCAGCCGTTGGATGATGGGCTCGCCGTAAGAGCGTCGCGAAGGCCGGATGTCGTTGAGCCATTCCTGCGCGAGCCCCCACCACTCCACCTCGTTGGGGCCGCGCACGACCGCGGTAACTTCGCCTTCACGCGGAAAAACTGCCCCGACCTCGGTTTGGAAACCGCCGATCTGGGTCAGGTAGCGCGTATCGGCGCCGAACTGGTCCCAGTGACCCTGGTTGGGCAATGCGATGAGCGCGTCGAGATTCGCCTTTTCGATTTCGCGGCGCACAAGGCGCCAGCGGCGGTCTCTCTCGTTCAGAGAAAACGTCGGGATGAGCGGCTTCTCCATAAGATTACGAAAGCTGGTTCAAGACGTTCAAGCGAACGAGGTTTCAACTTTTGAACCTTGAACTCTCGAACTGTTGAACTTACTTGGCGGCTTTGCCGCCAAGATCGAAGCGCGAAATGCCTTTGCCCTGGGCCTGGCGGCTCTCAGTCGTTCTGCGCCATTTTTCTTCATCCGGCATGAGCGACCAGTCTTCCTCCCCGGGGGCGGTAATCTGTAGAGGGTTGGTGTCGGGATCGAAGAGATAGAGACTACGCTCTCCCGGCGGACGAAGACCGTCTGTGGCGCGGAAGTCTCCGTGGGACCGGCCTTCCATTGCCGGAATGAGAGCGACCATTTCGTCAAAATCTTCCTGCCTTACGTTGAAGGCAATATGGACCGCCCGCCCATGGCGCTTCGTCCGGTCCGAGAGCGCCGCCACCTGTTTTAGACCGATGAGCTGTTGATTAGGAAGGGCAAGCCAGGTCTCCCCCCGTTCTTCACCCATGAGTTTGAGTCCCAACGCTCGCGTGTAGAACCGGATCGCCCGTTTGAGATCGGTGGTTTCAAAAACAACGTGGCCAAGGTAAATCTCTTTGCCTCCGCGTTGGCGCAGACAAATCTCCATATGGTTGTGTTCCGGATCGTCGAAGCGAAAAGATTTCACAAAGACAAAACCGGCCCTGAGTTCTTCGATGTCGCTGCAAACAACGCCCGTCTTTCTGATTTGTTTCACCACGGAGCCAAATTTTTCTTCGGAATCGACGGCGATCGCGTACCGCGGCGCCCCGCTCGGAGAAGGTCCAGCCTGAATCCCGGGCAGGTTCAATCCGATGATGTTTTCACCCGCCAGGACGTAGGTGTGGCGGGGTGAGCCGTCGGCATTTTTTCTCCGCGTGAGGAGCCTGAGCCCGACAACCTCTAAGTAAAAGTTTTCGGCCTGTTCCAAGTTCCTTACTGGAATCGCAATGTGATCGAGGGTTTCGGCGCCAAGCATGAAAATTCCAACCGTTGAA
>DASTOD010000245.1:0-9896 GCA_035762645.1 Binatia bacterium
GAACGGATCGAAGCCGGTGAGCCGGTGGCGGATTTAAAGGTGACCGGAGGCCGCTTAGTCGGCGTCGAGATCGGCCCGGAGATGAGCGCGCGAACCATCGATGAGTACCCGATTTTGATCGTGGCCGGCGCGCTCGCCGAGGGCGTCACGAGCATCTCGGGCGTTAAGGAACTGAGGTATAAGGAATCCGATCGCATTGCCGCGATGACCGAGGGGCTCCGCGCCCTGGGGGTTTCGGTGGCGGAACGGGAAGATGGCATGACGATCAGTGGCTGCCGGCGTCTCAAAGGAGCAACCGTGAAAAGTCATGGAGATCACCGGGTGGCCATGGCGTTGGCTATTGCCGGTCTTTGCAGCGACGGCGGCGTGCAGATTGATGATGCGGATTGTGTGGATATCTCCTTTCCAAACTTCTTCGAACTGCTGGAAAAGATGCAGTTGCATTAATGCCGAAGAGGGAGGATATTCGCTGCAGAACAGGGGAGACCCGGTTGATTGTTGCAATTGACGGCCCTTCAGGCGCCGGTAAGAGCACGTTGGCCAAGCGGGTGGCGCAGGATCTCGGGTTCATCTACTTGGATACCGGCGCCATGTATCGCGCCCTGGCGCTGAAGGTGTTGCAGCAAGGATTAAAGCTGGAAGAGGAAGCGAGGTTGGCGGCTCTGGTTCAAGCGACGGAAATCGACCTCTCGGAGCGCTCAGGCCGGCTCGAAGTCCTGTTGGATGGCGTCGATGTATCGGACAGGATTCGAACTCCCGAAGTGAGCCAGATGGCCTCCAAGATCTCTGCCCTCAACATCGTGCGGCAAAGAATGTTGGATCTTCAGCGAGCCTTGGGATCTCGCGGCGACGTGGTGGCGGAAGGCCGCGACATCGGTACGGTGGTCTTTCCAGAGGCGGAAGTGAAGATCTATCTCGACGCATCGGTCGGAGAGAGGGCGCGCCGGCGCTTTGAAGAACTGCGCAAGGCCGGCAGGCCGACGAGTTTGGAAGAGACCCGGCGGGAAATGGAAGAGCGAGACAAACGGGACCGCGGGCGCGACCTAGCGCCTTTGCGCCAGGCCGATGATGCGTTGGCCATCGACTCATCCTCGCTCGACGCCGATACCGTGGCGGAGCGTGTTAAACAAATCATTCGGCGCAAGTCGATAGAAAACTAGTCAAAATCCCCCTCGTTCCCCCTTTGTCAAAGGGGGATGAAAGGGGGATTTGTTAAACATTCGAAAATAGAATCTAAAGAAGATCGGAGTTATCGTTCATGGTTCAAAATGATGAAGAAAACAAACGCGCAACCGGCGCCGGCAGCAACGAGTTCGAGGCTCTATTTGAGGAGAGTCTCAAGTCGGTCAAGCCCGGAGGCGTGGTCAAAGGCACCGTGGTGGGAATCACTTCGACTCACGTCCTGATTGATGTCGGATACAAGTCGGAAGGACAGATTCCCGTGCAGGAGTTCACCGACCGCCAGGGACGCTTGCAGGTCAAAGTCGGCGATCAGGTGGACGTTTTCTTCGCCTCTTCCGAAGGTGAACATGGCGGGATCGTATTGTCACGCCAGCGCGCGGAGAACATGAAGATTTGGGAGGAGATCGAAACGGCTTACAACGAAGGCCGGGGAGTGGAAGGACACATTACCGGCAAGGTGAAGGGAGGTTTCAAGGTGGATGTCGGCGTGCCTGGATTTCTGCCGGGCTCTCATGTGGACATTCGCCCCAACCGCAATCTGGACAAGTTCATCGGCACGACGGATCGCTTCGCCATCCTGAAATACAATCGCGCCCGTGGAAACGTCGTCGTTTCGCGCCGAGTCCTTTTGGAAAAAGAACGCGATACGCTGAAGCAAGAAGTGCTGAAGGTATTGGAAGAAGGAGTTATCCTGGAAGGGACGGTCAAGAACATCACGGGCTACGGCGCCTTCGTGGACCTGGGCGGAATCGACGGCATCCTTCACATCAGCGACATGTCTTGGGGACGCATCAATCATCCCTCGGAGGTCGTTCACGTCGGGGAGAAAGTCAAGGTCGTGGTGTTGAAATTCGACCCTGAAAAAGAGCGCATCTCGCTGGGCATGAAACAGTTGACCCCCGATCCGTGGCATACCGTGGAGGAAAAATATCCCGTGGGCGCCCGCGTCCAGGGCAAGGTAATCAGCCTGATGGACTATGGCGCTTTCGTCGAGCTGGAAAACGGCATCGAAGGCTTGATTCATATTTCGGAAATGTCGTGGACGAAGAAAATCTCCCATCCCTCGAAAATACTTCAGGTGGGCCAGACGGTGGAGGTGGCGGTCCTCAATGTGGACCGGGCGCACCGGCGCATTTCATTGGGTCTCAAACAGGTAATGACCAATCCGTGGGAAGAAGCCAGACAAAAGTATCCGGTCGGCAGCGTGGTCAAAGGCCCGGTGCGCAATATTACGGACTTTGGAATCTTTGTCGGCATAGAAGAAGGCATCGACGGCCTGGTTCACATCTCCGACCTTCACTGGACAAAAAAAATCAAGCATCCATCGGAGCTCTACAAAAAAGGCGATATCATCGAAGCCAAAGTGCTCGGCGTCAACGTCGAAAACGAGAGATTTTCTTTAGGCGTCAAGCAGCTGACGACCGATCCATGGAAAATCATCGCCGAACGCTATCCCGTGGGCTCAAAGGTCAAAGGACAAGTCACCAGCGTTCCCGATTTCGGCGTTTTCGTCAGGCTGGAAGAAGGAGTGGAGGGGTTGATCCATGTTTCACAACTGAGCACCGAGCGGGTGGATAAGCCCTCGAGCCTATTCAAACTGGGCGACGAGATCGAGGCTGAAGTCATCAACGTCGATGCCAACGAGAGAAAGATCGGCCTCAGCATCCGAGCGCTGCGCAAGACCGAAGAGCGCCAGGAGATGGAAAACTACTTGAATCGAGAGAAGGAAGGCGGCAGGTTCTCGTTCGAATCTATTTTGAACGAAGAGCTTCGCCTGGACCGGGACGAAGAGGGACAGTCGGGGCGCAAAGGCAAAAACGGCAATGTCTAAATTTGACGGACGTGGGTAATTCGATGGCAACCAAGCATCCTATTCTCAAAGGGCTCGGCATTCTCGCGGTTTTCATGCTGGTGTTTTTTGTGGTCGTTTTC
The DNA here is from genome assembly GCA_035762645.1 of Binatia bacterium. Taxonomy (GTDB): domain Bacteria; phylum Desulfobacterota; class Binatia; order UBA9968; family UBA9968; genus DASTOD01. The sequence continues at coordinate 3,115 of DASTOD010000245.1, forward strand.
TTGTTCGCCTACATCACCGGGGGCGATCCCAAAGCGGTGGCTCTGTTTTCGGGCGACGGCATCGGAGTGCTCGAACTCGATGGCGCGATCGATGATTCCCGCCGTCCGATCGAAGAGCTCAAGCGCTTCCGCGACGCCAAGTGGATTCGGGCCATTGTGATCCGCATAGATTCCCCGGGCGGCGCGGTGGCGCCGACGCAGGAGATTTTCGAGGAGATCCAGAAGACTAAAAAGAAAAAGCCGCTCATCGCCTCCATGGGCGGGATGGCCACCTCCGGCGGGTATTACATTGCCAGCGCCTGCGAAAGGATCGTCGCGAACCCGGGGACGCTGACGGGCTCGATCGGCGTCATCATGCAATTGAGCAACCTGGAAGAACTGATGAAAAAGATCGGCGTCAGAGGCTATAACATCAAGAGCGGACCGAATAAAGACATCGGTTCGCCGTTCCAGCCGCTTTCCCCGGAGGCGAGAGAAATCCTTCAATCGCTGGTTGACAACGTGCACAGTCAATTCGTTAGCGCCGTGGCTAAAGGAAGAGGCCTGGAGGTGGCGAAGGTCAGGAAAATCGCCGACGGTCGGGTCTACTCGGGAGCGCAGGCCAAGGAGTTGGGATTAGTGGATGAGTTCGGCACATTGCAGGACGCCATCGAATTGGCTGCAAAGCGGGTCGGCTTGGAAGAAAGCCCTTCCGTCTATTACGCGCGTCCGGCAAAAGAAAACTGGTACGAGAAGCTGTTTTTTGGGGTATTGGGAAACCGCCTGCCGGCCCATGATGGAGGCTGGCTCAGGTACGAATGGTCGCCGTCGTTTCTGCATTGAGCAGAGGCGTCGACCGCGAGAATCATCAATTCGAAAAAACGAGGCTACACGTTTTTTGCGTGAGGGGGATGATTATGACGAAACGGGATTTAATTGACGAGGTGAACAAAAGATTTCCACATCTTTCACGAAGAGACTCCGAAGTGATCATCAACGCGATATTTGATTCAATGGTGGATGCCCTGGCGCAGGGTGATAGAATCGAGATTCGAGGTTTTGGAAGCTTTGTCGTAAAGCACCGTCGGGCGCGACAGGGGCGCAACCCGAAGAGCGGAGCGCTGGTTTCGGTGGCCGCGAAACGAGTACCGTTTTTTAAAGTCGGCAAGGAATTGCGGCTAAGGGTCGATGGCAAACCTTTCGAAGAAGGAGTGGCCGGGTGAAACAGCTGTGGGCGCCATGGAGGATGGCCTACATCGATGAAGGCCCAAACGATGAAGGCTGTATCTTCTGTGATAAGTTTCGCGCCGCCAACCCTCGAGATGCTTTGGTCCTGGCTCATACTCTTCACTCGGTGGTCATGTTGAACAAATACCCTTACAACAATGGTCACTTGCTGGTTGCTCCCAGGCGACACGTCAAAGATCTTTCAAGCTTGTCGCCGGAAGAGTACGCTGACTTAAACGGGATCCTCCGGCGCGCGGTCGAGATCGTTCGTCGAGGCCTCCAGCCCGCAGGAATCAACGTGGGCATGAATCTAGGGAAGTGCGCGGGCGCCGGAATTGAAGACCATCTGCATTGGCACATCGTACCGCGCTGGGAAGGCGATACCAATTTTATGCCTGTCGTGGCAGAAACCCGGGTCATGCCGCAACATTTGCTCGACAGCTATGATCGACTCAAACCACTCTTTAATAATGTTGCAGCTTGATCGACGACCCTGTAGTCATTACCCAATAATAGAAGTACAATTGAATCGACCGGTGACCTTAGCGGCGGGCGGTTAAGCGCGCGCCATATTTCATTCGAGGGAGGCCAGATTACGTGAGCGAGGCAAAGACATTAGGCGAACTCAAGAAGAGCGGTGTCCCGGTGCTGTCGGTTCGCGACGAGATGCGGAAGAATCTTGTCCGTTTCCTGGAAAGCGGTGAGCGGATACTGCCGGGAATTGTTGGCTATGACCAGACGGTCATACCGGAGATCGAAAACGCCATTCTCTCCGGCCATCACATGGTGTTTTTAGGCGAACGTGGACAAGCCAAATCGCGCGTCATCCGGGGATTGGTGAACCTGTTGGATGAAACCATCCCGATCGTTCACGGTTGTGAAATCAACGACAATCCTTTCAAACCCATATGCCGAGCCTGCCGGATGAAGTTGGCGGAATTCGGCGACGCGCTGCCTATCGAATGGATCGGGCGAGACGCGCGCTATGGCGAGAAATTAGCCACGCCGGATGTTTCGATTGCCGACCTGGTGGGGGAAATCGATCCCATCAAAGTCGCAGAAGGCCGGTACCTTGCGGACGAAGAAACGATCCATTACGGCCTCGTCCCGCGCACCAATCGGGGCATCTTCGCGATCAACGAATTGCCCGACTTGACCGAGAAAGTGCAAGTCGGGTTGTTCAATTTGATGGAAGAAAAAGACGTTCAGATCAAAGGCTATAAGATCCGCTTGCCCCTCGATGTGGTCATTGTCGCCAGCGCCAATCCGGAAGACTACACGAGCCGGGGCCGGATCATCACGCCCTTGAAGGACCGCTTCGATGTTCAGATTCGCACGCACTATCCGAAGAGCCTGCAAGATGAAATCCTCATCATGGAGCAGGAGTCCGCGCCGATGGACGGTCGCAGTCGTCGCGTGGAAGTTCCAGGCTTTATGAAAGAGATCCTTGCCCATCTGACGTTCGAAGCGCGAAAGTCCAACGAGATCAACCAGTCGTCGGGAGTGAGCGTGCGGGTCACCATCAATAACTATGAAAGCATCATCAGCAATGCCGAGAAAAGGTCGCTCCGATGCAAAGAAACCGAGATCGTGCCGCGAGTGAGCGATTTTCACTCGGTATTGGCCTCCACGGCCGGAAAGATCGAAATGGAATACGTCGGCGAGGACAAAAAAGAGGATGAGCTCGTCGAGAAACTCCTCAATCGCTCGATCATGAAGGTCTTCGATCAATATTTCAGTCTGAATTCCTTGCAAAAAGTCGTCGAGTATTTTAATTCCGGCTGGGGCGTGGAGGTCTCCGATCAAATGCCGTCGCAGGACTACCTGGAAGGCATCAAGGAGATTCCCGGGCTCAAGGAGGCGATTCGCTCGCTTGGGATCCAGGAATCGCCGAGCCTAATGGCCTGCGCTACAGAGTTCGTTCTAGAAGGTCTCCACTTGCATCAAAAATTGAACAAGGAGATCGAAGGCGGCAGAGTGACTTACGGGAAGTAGGCGCTGAGAGCGGTAGCTCATGGTTCACATTCGATATAGCCGGTGGCACTCCAACGGCCGCGATTCTCTGGACTCGGAGTCGGTGTTCGATCAGCTCAATGATTACATGAATGACACCGGAGACCTGCAGCAGGCCATGCGCCGTCTCATGCAAAAAGGCATCAAGCAAGGAGAAAAACAGACCAAGGGGATCGACGATCTCTTGGCTCAAATCGCGCGCGAGATGCGCAAACTATACGACGAGTATCGTCTCCAGTCCGCGGTGGACGAAGTGCAGCAGCAGCTGGAGTCGATCTTGGACGAGGAACGGCGCACTCTGGAAGAGCAGCAGCAGGCCGGACAGGACTCTCACGCCAAGCAAGAATTTCTCAACGATCTGCCGGGCAAAGTCAGCGAGGCGGTCGAGAAGCTCACTTCATACCGGTTCGAGAACCCGGACGCGGAAAAGGAATTTCAGCAATTATTAATGCAGCTGGAACAAATTCGTAAGCTGGAAAATTGGCTGAGGCGGGAAGGGAACCTGTTTCGCGGCCAAACCCCCGTGCAGTTTCGCGAGTCGATGGAGCTGATGGAGCGCATGGAGGATCTCCGCCGCCTGGAAGGACAATTGTCGAGCATGCAGTTTCGCGACGTCGACAAGGAGTTGGTCGAAAAAATTTTGGGCGGTGACCCTCTGCAGGATTTTCAGGGGGTGATGCGCATGCAGTCTTTGCTCGAAGAAGGCGGTTACGTCCTCGAGCAAGGCGACCGTTTTGAGCTGACACCGCGCGGCATCCGCCGGGTGGGGCAGCTCGCGCTCCGGGATATCTATCAACAGCTCCGCCGCGACGGCTTGGGTAAACACTCGACTCGTAACCGCGGAACCCAGGAGTTTTTGATAGAAACGAGCCGGCCCTATGTCCAAGGTGATCCCTTCCATATCAACATGATTCAGACTCTCAAGAACGCCCTCCTCCGGGGCGGCGGGGTGCCGGTCAGGATCGGGCCCGCGGACTTTTCGGTTTACGAGTCCGAGCATACCACGCGAGCGGCCACCGTCCTGCTTTTGGACATGAGCTGGTCGATGAGTTGGGAGGGGCGTTTTGCCGCGGCGAAAAAGGTGGCCCTCGCGATGGAGAGTCTCGTGCGCTCGCTCCACCCGCGCGATTATTTCGGCATCGTGGGGTTCTTTACGCGCGCCGTAGAGCTCAAGCCCAAAGACTTGCCGCAGGCGACCTGGAACATGGGCGATCCCTTCACGAATCTCCAGGATGGACTGCATTTGGCCGGCGAGCTTTTGGATCGAAAACCCAGCCCCAATCAGCAGATGATCGTTATCACCGATGGCCAACCCACAGCCTATTGTCGCCAGGGCCGGCTTTACTGCGAGTGGCCTCTGAGCTTTGGCGGCATCAGCCAGCGCGCCGCTGAGGAAACTTTGAAAGAGGCGGAGCGTATTACGCGCAAGGGAATAACGATCAATACATTTATGTTGGATGACAGCCCAGTGCTCCGTGGGTTTGTCGATGATCTCACCCGCATCAATAAGGGCCGCGCCTTCTACACTCGCCCCGATCGCTTAGGCGAATACCTCCTGGTCGATTATCTTTCCCACCAGCGAAAGAAAGTTTAGTCGGCTGTCCAAAACGCTCCACCTGCTTCGCCCGATTGCCCTGAGCATCGTCGAAGGGTGTGCTCCCCCTACTCGCTTTACACCTGGCTTATAGCGTGTATGGCTAATGGCTTATGGTCCGATCTATATGCCATAAGCAATCAGCCATGAGCGATATCCTGCGCGCCTTGCATCTGGGATCTTTTTGAACAGCCGGTTAACATTTTCGCTCTTACACAGATTTTAAAGGCCTCATCGTCCTTCCCACGTACGCGGGAATCTAGTTTTCTACTGGTAGATCACGGCGTTCCGCGCTGGATTTAACCCGAAACCCGAGACTCGAAACTCGAGACTACGCAAAGCGGTTGACTACTGAAAGTATTTTCAGTATACGTGGATTATGCTTCCCACCCTGACTCCCAGGCAAAAAGAGATCTACGATTTTTTGCTCGGGTCGATTCGTGAGAAGGGCTACGCTCCTTCCATCCACGAGATCGGCGCTAGATTTAAGATCGCCTCGACCAACGGCGTTTCCGATCATTTAAAATCGTTGGAAAAGAAAGGTTATATCCGCAGGATCGGCAAGCGCGCCATCGAAGTTCTAAACCCGCTTGGAAAATCGCTGTTTGCGGCGACCCGGCAAGTCCCGATTTTGGGCAGAGTTCCCGCAGGTAAGCCGTTGATTACCGAGGACAGCGTCGAAGGCCTGATCGGTGTTCCAGCCGAGATGGCCCGGGGAGAAACTTTTGTTTTGAAAGTGAAGGGAGACAGCATGATCGATGCCGGCATCCTGGAGGGGGATTACGTCATTATCAGACACCAGGAAACGGCGGAGAAGGGTGAGATCGTCTGCGCGATGATTAACGGTGAGGCGACCCTGAAGAGATTCCACAAAAAAGGCGACACTATCACGTTAAAGGCGGAGAACAAAAACTACCCGCCGATAACCGTTTCGCAGGGAGATTTTTCGATCCTTGGCAAAATGGTGGGACTGATCCGGAAATTTTAGCTTGGAATAGTTCTATACGAACGTCATCTATTTCTTTCATCGATTTTCTTTTTTCTAACCCTCGCCCTATTAGGGAGAGGGAAGGGTGAGGGTCTCGAAAACCCGAACTGATGAGTGCACGCTGGGCGGAAGCCCGCCAAGAAAAAGCAGCCATGAATTCCACTGCAAACTTCCAAAGAGTCAATCTGGAGCAGGGACAGCAGTCGCGCTGGACCTTACGGGAAATCGCGGGACGGTTAGTGGAGCTTTCTTCGTTTTGGGCGCGGGCTTCGCTTTCGCTTGCTTTCAGCTTAGTGTTCGAAGCGCAGCGACAAGGCGAGCCAGTGGGCTGGGCCACGTCTGTTGAAAGCTTCTTCTATCCGCCCGATGCCGCTCAGGCCGGTATCGATCTCGGAGCTTTAGTGGTTGTCCGCGTTCCCGAGGCCTCGGATATTCCCCGCGCCGGGGAAAAGCTGCTTCGCTCCGGCGGCTTCGGCCTGATCGTGCTCGATTTGGGCATTGCCGATATTCCCATGCCGCTCCAGAGTCGTTTGACCGGTCTCGCCCATCGCCATCAGACGGCATTGATCTGCCTCACCGAAAAAAACAGCAAGACCTTTTCACTTGGCTCTCTCGTCTCACTTCGGGCCCATGCTGAAAAAAGACGGATCGCGCAAAACCGCTTTGCTTGCGCTCTCCATGTCCTCAAAGATAAACGCCACGGTCCGACATGGACGCATGAGGAAATCCACTGTGGACCGCCTGGCCTGTGTTGATCTGCCGGCCTTCCCGCTCCAGCTTTTACTCGGGCGGCATCCGGAGTGGCGTTCTTATCCCGCGGCCGTGATCGCCGAAGACAAACCTCAGGCGGCGGTCCTGTGGGTCAACGAAAAGGCGCGCCAAGCCGGAGTGCTGCCCGGGTTTCGCTACGCCGCGGCTTTTTCGCTCGCATCCGGTCTTCGCGCCGGGAAAGTTTCCTCATCGGAAATTGATAAGGCCGTG
>DASTOD010000246.1:0-2473 GCA_035762645.1 Binatia bacterium
CAGTTCAAACTTGGTCGGCTGCTCGACCGGGAGATCAGCGGGCTTGGCACCTTTAAGAATCTTGTCTATGAAATATGCGACGCGTCGGTAGCTGTCGGCGACGTCCGCATTGTAGGACATGAGCCCACCCGCCTCTACAGCTTCTCTGCTGCTGTACATCGACGGCAACCGGCTCTTTAACGCAAAGTCCGCGATCCGTTTTTGGTTAGCACCCATTAGCCGGCCGCCGGCCACGTAGAGTCCATCCGGGCGCTCCTTGTTTAGCGCGGCGAATACCCGCTCGAAACCGTCCGCAGCGTGCACTTCCCAAGACTGAACAGTCAACCCGAGCGCACGCGCCGGGACTGGGAGAACTTCTTTCAGCTCGTGTACACTGCCTCGAACGGCCGGATCATAGAGAACCGCGACACGAGCAAGTTTGGGAACCGCTTCTTTGAAGAGATCCAGCCGCTTCCCGCCTAGTTCTGTGGTCAGGTTTGTAATGCCGGTGACATTGCCGCCGGGACGGGCAAGGCTTTCAACTAGGCTTGCCTCGACCGGATCGCGCCCAGCGCCCGTCATAACGATCGGAATTGTCTTGGTCGCATTCATGGCCGGCCGGACAAACCTGAGCCCTCCCGCTACCACGATGATTTCAACCTTGAGACGCACCAGCTCGGCCGCAAGCTCAGGGACTCGATCGATCTTCCCCTGCGCATATCGGTACTCGATAGCGATGCTCTGTCCTTCGATGTAGCCCAGCTCGCGCAAGGCCAGCCGAATTGCCTCGGCACGGGCGGACTCAGTAGCTGCATCGCGCGCCGACAGATACGCTATCCGCGGGACTTTCTTCGGCTGCTGCGCTGACGCGGGGAAGCAAAGCCCAAGGAGCATGGCGCAAAGCGCAACGGAAAACCTGACGACTGACCACGGACTACCGACTACTGCCTTTTTCAAGGAGACGCTTCCTTATCTTCGGCTGACTTCTGACCGCTGATCTCCGACCTCCGACTATCTCGTGTCCGGCCCTTCACGCCTGACGCCTCACCACTTACGCCTAGCGGATGATCTGATTCGCTTGCTCGAGCACGCGGACCGGAATTGTCAGACCGATCTGTTTTGCTGCCTTGAGATTAATAATGAATTCAAACTTCGTTGCTTGCTGTACCGGAAGATCAGCCGGCTTGGCACCTTTCAAGATTTTGTCCACGTAAACAGCCGCGCGCCGAAAGAGGTCAGCGTAGTCCGCCCCGTAGGACATGAGACCACCCTCATCGACAAACTCCTTCTGAATGTAAATGGCAGGCAACCGGGATTTGCCGGCAAGCTCCACGATCCGCTTTCTTTCGGCGAAAAGCCGGCGACCGGCGCTCGTCATAATCGCACCTACCTGCCTCTGCTTTGCGGCTTGAAAGGCACTCTCTAAACCTTTGAGGTCGGGTTGAGTCCTGATCTCTTCCAATTTTACCTTCAATGCCAGAGCCGCAGACCTGAGCTCTTTCAGCTGGATGTCTCCTCCACCGCCGCCCGGCGTCCAGAGAAGTCCAACCCGCGTAAGTTTGGGGACCGCGTCCTTGAGTATCTCTAGTCTTTTGGTGTTTAGTTCGGGGTTCAGACTCGAAAGTCCTGTGACATTGCCTCCCGGCCGCGCCAGACTGGCGACCAAACCTAGACCCACAGGATCCGGAGCGCTCGCAATCACGATGGGTGTGGTAGTAGTTGCTTTCTTCGCCTCCAACGCCGACTGCATCCCTGTAACGACGATTAGGTCAACCTTGAGACGAACCAGGTCCGCCGCAAGCTCGGGCAGGCGCTCACGCTTTACATCCGCGAATCGGTAGTCAACGCTGATATTCTTTCCCTCGATCCATCCGAGATTGCTCAGCTCCTGCCGGAACGCATCAACGAGGACCGCGCTACCAGAAGCAGTGCTCGGATCCAGGAAGCCTATGCGGAAGATTTTTCCCGCCTGCTGCGCCTCGGCGGACGAGCTAAGCGCAAAGAGCACAGCGCAAAGAGCGAAGCAAAACTTGACCACAGCCCAGTGACCACAGACTACTGCCATGGGATCATTCCCGTTAAAGATCGCACCTCAGCCCTCGTTCCTGAGCAGATTTTCCCGCCTGACGCCTCACCTTTCACGCCTTACGGCTACTTGATTACTCGATCCGCTTTCGCCAGCACGCTCGGCGGAATCGTCAGGCCGATCTGCTTGGCGGCTTTGAGATTGACGCCATTCTGAGCCGTTAGCAGTTGACATGAATTTCCCTGCAGTCTTTGCGCTCCTCACTCGGTCTTGGTTTTTCTCAGAGTCTTGCTGAGTTCGGCGGCAGCACGCTCATAGATATCCGCACGAGGTCCAAGCGCAATAATTTGTACCCTGGAGCCGACGATTCGATAGATAACTCGCACCTTAGCTATCCGGTAGCTTCTCAATCCTGCTAATTCTTCCCGCAACTCCTTCGCGCGATATGGGTTGTCAGAAATTGATCTT
>DASTOD010000247.1:0-2259 GCA_035762645.1 Binatia bacterium
CGCGCCGCCGGCTCCTCACAATTAACGTATCGCCCTGCGAATCTCCTCTACCGACTGCGGATTTTCCAAGGCGGAGAGATCGCCCGCATCCTGGCCGAGGTACGTGGCTCGAACAATTCGCCGCATGACCTTGGCATTTCGCGTTTTCGGCAAATCGCTCACGAATTTCAGCGCCGCCGGCTGGAGCGGCCTGCCGAGCGCCTGCGCCACGCGCTCTCTCAGTGCCTCCGCCAGACGATCGCTCGCAACCCTCCGCGGCTTCAAAACACAAAAGCACAGGATGGCCTCACCTTTAATTTTATCCGGCACGCCGATGGCCGCAGCCTCGCTGACTGCGGGATGGCCGACCAGGACCGACTCGATTTCAGCGGGGCCGACTCGTTTGCCGGCGACTTTGATGGTATCGTCGGAGCGACCCAAGATGTACCAGAGCCCGTCTTGATCCACTGCCGCCCAGTCGCCATGCACCCAAATATCGGGAAAGCGCGACCAGTAGGTCTGAATATAGCGATCGGGATCTCTCCAAAATCCTCGCGTCATGCCGATCCACGGTTGGCGTATAACAAGCTCCCCTACTTGATTGCGAACTGAGCGGCCGTGATCGTCGACCACATCGGCAGCCATGCCGGGCAGCGGCCCCGAAAACGAACAAGGCTTCATGGGTGTAAGCACATTGCCCATGAGAATACCGCCCGAGATCTCCGTTCCTCCCGAGTAGTTGATAATGGGCAAGCGCTTCTTGCCCACTTTTTCAAAGAACCAACGCCAGGGCTCCGGATTCCAGGGTTCGCCGGTGGACGCTAGAATGCGCAGCGTGGATAGACCGTGACTTTCTAATGGCTGGTCACCGTGACGCATGAGCGCCCGCACCAGAGTTGGCGAGACGCCCAGGATTGTCACGCCGTGACGCTCCACCAGCGACCACACTCGATCGGGCCCAGGATGATCGAGCGCGCCGTCATAAAACAGCATCGTCGCTCCCAGCAGGGTAGCGCCGAAAAGCTCCCATGGCCCCATCATCCAGCCCATGTCGGTAACCCAGTAGAGCGTGTCAAAATCATGCACGTCAAGGCCGTGAACCATGTCCTGCGCCGCTTTGATCGGAAAGCCGCAATGCGTGTGCAGTGCTCCCTTGGGTTTTCCCGTCGTTCCGGACGTGTAAATGATCATGACCGGAGCTTCGGCCTCGGTCCGCTCCGTTGCGTTGGCGCTGGCCTCGCCGGCCACAAGTTCGTGCCACCAGCAATCGCGACGAGCATCCCACGGAACATCTCTGCCAACCCGGCGCAGAACGACTACATGCTCCACCGACGCTACCTTTATCACCGCCTCGTCGGCCACCTCTTTGAGCCGAACGACTTCCCCGCGCCGATAGAATCCATCGGCGGTCATCAAGGCTTTGGCGCCGGCATCGGCCAAGCGGGCAGCCACGGCTTCGGCGCCATAGCCTGAAAAAAGAGGGAGCACGATCGCGCCGATTTTAGCGACGGCAAAAAGCGCAATCGCGATCTCCGGCACCATGGGCATGAAGATACCGACGACGTCTCCTCTGCCGACCCCGATACGGCGCAGATGACCCGCCAAACGATTAACGTCGTGAAACAGCTCGGCATAGGTCAGCAGCCGGCTCTTCCCCTCTTCGCCTTCCCAGCGAATCGCCGGCCGATCCTGGGTCGCTGTTCCCATCCATTTATCCAGGCAGTTATGGACGATGTTCATTTTTCCGCCGACGCACCAGCGCGCCCAAGGCTTCCCCGCGGTCGTATCCACAACCGTCACGTATGGCTCGTAAAACTCGATGCCAAGTTCTTCCAAGACGGCGTTCCAGAACCATTCAAGCTCCTCGGTGGAGCGGCGCATCAACTCTGTCAGGTTCGTGATGCCGTGCCGGTCCATGAAACTTTTCAACCGGCTCCGCTGCACGTACTCTGACGTTGGATGCCAGACGACCTCTCCGCCAAACTCGAACCGTTCCATGTGCTTTGTCTTTTCTCCGCAAGCCTCCGAGATCCGCGGTCCCCTAACGCCTGACGCCTCACGCCTCACGATCTCGTCGCAAGCCGACTCTTTTCGCTATTTCCTCCACGGCGCTATAAGGATCGATTCGTCGCTCCGCGACCCGCTTGACCTGCTTTTCGAGTGCAGCGTCGCTGATTTTTTTCGCCAGCTCAGTAAAAACCTTCTCCCGCAGCAGAGAAAGCAGTTCATGCCGGCACAAATCGAATCGTTTGCCTTGATCGTCGCCATTACAGTGGCTCT
>DASTOD010000248.1:0-6414 GCA_035762645.1 Binatia bacterium
GTGCCGCTGCGTTTGATGTTTGACGTTTCACGAGTTGACGGCGCCACCTGCGCGCCTCTCGCCGGCGCCGTTGTGGATGTCTGGCAGTGCGATGCGCTAGGCGTTTATTCAGGTGTCCGGGACAGACAATTTGATACCAGCGGCAAGAAGTTTCTGCGCGGCTTTCAAACGACAAACGCCAGAGGGACTGCCGAGTTTCTGACGATCTATCCGGGCTGGTACCCGGGACGAGCGGTTCATATCCATTTTAAGATTCGCACCGACCCGGCGTCGCGGCGCGCTTACGAGTTCACATCGCAACTCTATTTTGATGAATCGGTCACCAGCCAGGTTCACGGCCAACCTCCCTACAGCGCAAGACAGGGCCACCGCACGGCGAACGAAGCCGACTTCCTTTTTCGCCGCGGCGGAAAGGAACTGATGCCGGCGCTTGCTAAAGACGCCCAGGGCTACACGGCGAGATTCGGCATCGGACTCCAAGAGATCGTCAAGCGTTAGGCGTGAGGCGTCAGGGGATTCCGGACTTGCCGCCCCTTACGTCTACCCCTCACCCCTTACGATATTCGTCTACCGCGCCTCACGCCTTACGCCTCACCCCTTACGATCTTCTAATGAGCTTGACATCCAATCCGCCCTCAAATATTTGAGTTTCCAAGATCATCTTCAACGAGGAATTTTCATGGCGGGAAATAAGCGCTACATCATCGGGATCGATACCGGCGGGACGTTTACCGACGTCGTCGTCCTGGGCAGTAATGGCGAGGTTTGGACGGCTAAGGCTTCGACCACGCCCGATGATTTTTCACGTGGCGTAATGGACGCCGTTGACGAAGCGGCGCACACCGTGGGGGTCAACGCCTCCGAACTTCTCGGCCACACCACTCTCTTCAAACACGGCAGCACGGTCGCAACCAACGCGCTGATCACGCGCAGCGGAGTGAAAGTCGGCTTCATCACCACACGAGGGTTCGAAGACACGACGGAGATCATGCGCGCCATCGGCCGGGTCGATGGTCTCTCGGAAGAAGAGATTCGCCATGTCACTTGGGTAACTAAACCAGAGCCTCTGGTGCCGCGAGAGAGAATCATCGGCGTGCGCGAGCGGATAGACTATAGAGGCGAGGAGGTCGTTCCACTGAATCGGGAAGATGTGATGGAAGCGATCCGCCGGCTCATACAGGAAGACAAGGTTGAGGCGATTGCGGTCAGCCTGCTCCACGCCTGGGCCAATCCGAAACATGAGGAAGAGATACGCAGCCTCGCGTTGGAGGCCGATCCCGCGCAAAAGGTCTACTGGTCGTTTGGCAGTGGCCTTTCCCAGGTCGCGGGCGAATACGCTCGCGCCAACACCGCTATCATCAACAGCTATCTCGGGCCGACGGTAGAGCGCTACCTCAAAGGACTTCAGAGCAACCTCAAAGACGGAGGTTTGAAGGGGCCTCTTCTGGTCATGCAGGGAAATGGCGGTGTCGCCCATCGCGAGCAGGTCTCCCCCATTGCTAATCTACAGTCGGGTCCCGCCGGCGGCATGATCGCTTCGGCATACGTCGCCGGCCTTTTGAAACACAAAAACGTCATCACCACCGACATGGGCGGCACGAGCTTCGATGTCGGGCTTATCACTGAGGGCTACTGGCGCTATGCCCAGGAACCTATTGTCGAGCGCTTCCGCACGCTCCAGCCGATCATCGATATCGAATCGATCGGCGCGGGCGGCGGCACGATCGCTCAAGTGGATCCCGATACGGGAAGACTGCTGGTCGGTCCAAAGAGCGCGGGTGCCAGCCCGGGTCCGGTTTGCTACGACAGCGGCGGAGAGCAGGTCACGGTCACCGATGCCGACCTTGCTCTGGGCATCATCGATCCAAACTATTTTCTCGGCGGGAGGAAGAGTCTGAACAAAGATAAAGCCCTGAAAGCTGTCGACGAGAAGATAGCGCGGCCACTAAAGTTAAAAATTCAGGAGGCCGCCGCCGGCGTGTACGACATTGTCAACAGCAAGATGTCCGATCTGATCCGGCGTCAGGTGGTGCGCACCGGCTACCTGCCGGAGGAGTTCGTGATCTATGCCTTCGGCGGCGCCGGGCCGGTGCACGCCGCAGGGTTCGCCGCGGATCTCGGCATCAAGAAAATTTACATCTTCTCGACGTCTCCCGTCTTCTCCGCCTTCGGCGCCGCCGCGGCCGACGTCATTCGCACCCGGCTGATGACCTGTCAATACATACTGCCGGCAGAGCCGGCGGTCATCAATCAAAGGCTCGATGCCATCGAGTCCGAGATGAAAACCGCAATGACCGGAGAAGGCTTCAAGCCCCATCAGGTCGAATTCCGCCGTTTCTTTACCATGCGCTATCGCCGCCAGACGGCGGGAGTCGAACTGCCGGTGAGTTGGAACCGCTTCTCCACCGCGAGGATCGAAGAGCTGCGGCAAATCTTCGAAAAGAAGTACGAAGAGCTTTACGGCGTCGGCGCCGGCTACACCAAGGCAGGAATCGAGATCAGCGCGATCCGAGTCGACGCCGTCGGCGCGGTTGCCAAGCCGCGGCTGGAGGGTCAAAGAAAGAAAAAGGCTCAAATCACGAGCGCCAGAAAGGGTAAAAGAAAGATCTTCTTCACCCGTCCCGGGAGAAAATTAATTGATACTCCGGTCTATGACTACTCCCTGCTGGGCACCGATGCGCGGATCAAGGGGCCGGCGGTGGTGGAGCTCCCCTTTACGACTACACTCGTGCCACCGGGATTCCGTGTATCCGTGGATAATTATCACAATCTGGTGATGGAAATTCTCTAGCAGGATGCTGAAAAAGAGTGAAAATTCCGAGCATTTAAGGAGACCCATGAAGGCCATCGATCCGGTCCGGTATGAAATGTTCTTTCATCGGCTTTGGGCCATAGGCGAAGAGGGACGGATGACGCTGCAGCGCGTCACCGCCTCGCCCATCGTATCGCAGGGCGGCGAGTGCATGAGCTCGTTTTATGACGAAACCGGCACCATGGTGCTCGCCTGCTCCGGCCATTTGCGCTTTGCGGCCGCGACCTCCGACGCGATCAAAAGCTTGATCCAGCGCTTCGAAACATCGCCGGGCTTTTTTGACGGCGATCAGTTCTTTTTCAACGACCCCTACGTCGCCGGCTCCCACACTTACGACATGATGATCATCAAACCGATCTTTCATCGCGGCGAGTTGATCGCCTGGACCGCCACCAGCACGCACACGGCGGATACCGGCGGCGTGCTCCGCGGCGGCGCTTACGAAGTTTTCCACGAAGGCATCTGTGTTCCGGGACTGAAAATCGTCGAAAAGGGCGAGTTCCGGGAAGACGTCTTTTCGACGTTGACCGGCATGTGCCGCGACCCGCAGTACGTCGGCCTCGATCTGAAGGCGATGATCGCCGGCAACAACATCTGCGGCAAACGGTATCTCGGTTTGGTGGAAAAGTTCGGACTTAAGTTTGTGCAGCTCGCCGGCGCGAAGATGATCGAAGACTCAGAGGCGAAAGCGCGCGCCAAGCTCAGATCGATGCCCGACGGCACCTGGATCACTCGCCAGTACGTGACGACCCTCGATCGGAAAACGCGCCAATCGGTCGCGCAGCAGCTCTTCTGCACGATGACAAAAAAACGCGACGAGCTGCACTTTGATTTTACCGGGACGAGCCCGCAGACGGACACCGACCACAACTCGACGCTTCCCAGCACCGCGGCGCACATCGCGCTGGCGCTCACGAACACGCTTTTTTGGGACGTGCCGTGGAGCGACGGCAAGATGCGTCCCGTCAAAATCCGCGTCCCCGAACGCACGATTCTCAATTGTAGATACCCGGCGGCTTGCGGGGCAGCGCCGCGCATCGGCAACGTTTTGGTCTCCACCGTCTGCGAAGGCGTCGCCAAGATGATTTATGCCTCGGGACGCTACCAGGATGTGAATGCGTCGACGACCGGTAATTTGGAATTCGTCGGCGGTCCCGGATATTTTTACGGCGGCCGAACGCGCGAGGGAATTCCAGTGGCGCAAGGGCTCTACGATATTCATGGCGCCGGCATGGGCGCCGCGCCGCACCGGGACGGCGTCAACACCGGCGGCCACATGAATATCCCCTCGGCGGGCATCACCGACATCGAGCGCATCGAAATGCAATATCCTTTTCTCTACTTCACGCGCTCGCACAACCGCGATGGGAGCGGTTTTGGCCGATATCGCGGCGGCATGGGCAGCTACCGCATCTATCTCATCTATAGCTCCAAAGATTGCAGCGTCGATTACAAGCCTTACGGCGGCGTCGCTCAGGGCGGGTTTGGTCTCTCCGGCGGCTATCCGACGGGCATCGGCGCGAACCGCGTGATGGTAGAGGCGGGATTGGAAATGCTCGATAGGGTGAGGCGAGGCGAACACCCGACCGGACAGGCGATGCGCGCCGGCGAGTGGGGCAAGCCGTTCCATCCAGCGGGAGTGCCCGAGCGAATTCCGCTTCCCGAAGGAAGTTTGCTCGTCGACTATGTCGCGGGCGGCGGCGGCTTTGGCGATCCGATCGACCGCGATCCCGAGGCCGTGCTGAAAGATTTTACCCGCGGCTGGGTGAGCCGAGAAACGGCCGAGCGGATTTACGGTGTGATTTTGGCGAGAAACAGCAGATCCGTCGATGCCGCGGAAACCGAGACGCGCCGGCGCGAGATCCGTGAAGCACGGCGGCAAAGCGCCAAAGCAGTTTCAGGAAAAACGAGCGGCGTCTCGGCGATGCAGACGGACGGAGGGCGGCAGGTCTTGCGTTTCCATGCCGTGCTGGAGGTCGGCGCAAGCGGCAAAGAGCGCGTCATCCGCTGCAGCCGCTGCGGTCATGTGTTCTGCAACGCCAATGAAAACTACAAACTTTACGCCCTGCATCGCTCGGTCCACTTGAAAGAGATCATGCCGCCGTTGCCCACCGGCGAGCCCTACATCGGCGAGTATCACGAGTACTTCTGTCCCGGCTGCGCAACACAGCTTCAGGTGGATCTCTTCTGCCCGCCGCTGGGCGGCGATCCGATCCTGTGGGACACGCGAATTCAGTGAGCGCTTGCTGTAGTTTCGGACATAGTCACTAAACTTTATCATCGCGCCAAGCCTGTCCTGAGCAGAGACGAAGGGACGCGAAGAACGCAAAGTAAAGAGTGGTTTTCCTTGGCGCCCTTTGCGCGACAATCCTTCCTTCGTGTTCTTCGTGCCTTCGTGGTGAACTCTCTTTATCTTGTTTGGTTGCGGCTCTGCCGCGCTCCGTGCTTTGCTCTGGCGCCTCACCCCTCACACTTCACGCCTCACGGATGACGAAGGGCGACCGGCCAGTCGCCCTTCCTCATTTTTTGTACAAGCTGTCGATGTAACCGCTTTTGTCCAACTCGCGGACAAAGGTCAAATCGGCGAAGTCTTCCGGCTTCGCTGGCTTACCCTTGGCTTCAGTGGCCAAAATCGTTTTGATTCCTTCAAGTGAAGGATATTGCTTCCTCGGCAGCACCGAGTCATTGAGAAGATTGGCCCAGGTCTTTTCCAAGATCTCGCGTTCCACGCCGCGGCCGAAGTATTTCGACAGTACCTGGATCGAGGCCTCCTTGTCCGTGTAGATTCGATGGACGGCCTCCACCTGCGACTTGACGTAGCGCCTGACAATGTCCGGATGCTCTCGAATATATTTTTTTGTGGTCGCGGCGCTCGTGTGCTGATAGACCAAACCGAGCTTGGGAAGATCCGCCAAGACCGTCATTCCTCGCTTTTCGGCGATAAAACTTGCCGGTGGATTGATAACCGTGGCCTGCACTCGACCCGTCAGGGTGGCGTCCATACGCGCGGGGGTACTGCCAATTTGGACAAGCGTCACATCTTTGCCAGGAGTTAATCCGATTTTGGATAGAGCAAAGCGCGCGATGAAGTCCGAGGCGGAACCGAAGCGGCTGATCGCGACGGAGCCTCCCTTGAGCTGCTCCGGCGTTTTGATTTTGGGCTGCGCCATCAGATAATAATTGAGCGACGTGACGCCCCCGACGATGAGGACGGAATCAGAGCCGGCAAGAGCGCTATTAACTACCGCTGATCCTGCTACCTGGCTAATGGGCGTATCGGCAGAGACGAGCGCCATTACCGCCGTGGTCCCGCCCGTGAAAAAAATCAATTGAACGTCCAAGCCGTTTTTTTGGAAAATACCCGTTTCTTTGGCAACCCACGCGGGAAGCTGATCCCCGCTGATTGCGCTGTAGCCGACATTCACTTTGGTCAATTGAGCGATGGCTGAGCTGTTCCACAAGAGCGGAAGCATCAGCAAAAGCGCCCAGAAGATGAGTTTTCCTGTTTTTATCATCCGAGGTCTCCTTGTGAGTAATTTAATCAACTCATCATACCTGATTAAAGTATTGAGTCTATACCGACGCCTGACGACGTTTACGTT
>DASTOD010000249.1:0-3212 GCA_035762645.1 Binatia bacterium
TCGCTCCGGACGGGTATCTGGTAACCGACCGCCGCGGTATTATCCTTGAGGTGAATGCATCAGCCGCCGCTCTATTCCGGGTCCCGAAGCAATCTCTTCTCGGCAAGCCGCTCGGATTTTATGTCGCAAGACAAGATTTCAACAAGTTTCTCGCAGATGCTTCGGCAGCCCGGAGGGGCCGGGGGCGTGATTTCACGACACGTCTGCGGCCCGAGCAAGGAGACACCTTCGATGTTCTCGTAACTCTGGCGATGGCCGATGACAATTACGTGCGCTGGCTTATTCGGGACATCACCGAGCGCAAGCGCACCGAAGAGAAATTGCGCAGCAGCGAGCGGTTGGCGACGATGGGCGCCACGGCATTGCTGCTCGCCCAGGAAATCAGCAATCCTCTCAATGACATTTTCACCACCGTGCAGCAACTAGGACGCGCTTCCGTCGCCGGTAAAAAGATTTCGGAAGGGCCATTGGGCTCGACGCTGCAAGAGCTGACGTGGGAGCTCAGCCATTTGAGAGGTCTCCTGGAAAAATTCTGCTCTTTTTCCCAGCCGCCAAATTTAAATCTCGATTCAGTCGATCTCGCAAGAATAATTTCGGAATTACTCACGCGCGAGGCTCGGGAATGCGCCGAGCACGGGATTCAGGTCAAAATGGGACAGATCGTTCCACAGAGGCTGGCCGTCGAGGGAGACTATGAGAAACTCAAGCAGGTATTTGTCAATCTCTGCAGGAACGCTGTCGAGGCCATGCCCCGGGGTGGCAAGCTTGCGGTGAACGGGTCGACCAGCAACGGGCAGGTGAGCTTGGAATTCATGGACACGGGAGTGGGAGTGCCCAAAGACCTGGACGTTTTTGATCTCTTTACCACAACCAAATTTCAGGCAATGGGCATGGGACTGCCCATTGCGCAGCAGATCATCGCGGACCATGGCGGAAAGCTCAGCTACACGAGCGTGCCGGGAAAGACCGTGTTTCGCGTCGATTTACCTATCACGCCTCCTCGGCCACAGAGATAAGTAATTCTTAGTTGCGCAAATCATTTCCTGTCCCGCCGTATACCCGCGGATCCGCCGCAGGGCCTTCGGACGGATCAGCCTTGACCCCCTCTTTGTCTCCCCCTTAGTAAAGCTTAGTAAAGGGGAGATTTAGTGGGGTTCTGGATTTCCGCTACGCGCGGAATGCCGGCCGACGTCTTATCCAACTTAGTGCCACGACACAAAAATACAATGTCATTTAGATGACAAAAGATTGGCTTTACAAACGGTTGATCGAGGCGAGATAGACGGATCATGGAGAACGGCAGACCCGCGCCTTTCGATGGCGCGGCTTTCGACGCGCTGGCGCTGGCAGCTTCTGCGGGTGGACTGACGGCATTGAGCCGCATCCTTTCCGAGATTCCCGCCGGTTTTCCAGCAGCCATTATCGTCCTCCAACATCTGGATCCTCGGCATCGCAGCTTGATGGCGGCTATCCTGAGCCGTCGGACAGCCCTCGCCGTTGAGCAAGCCGAGGAGGGTAGCCGCTTGAAGGCGGGGACGGTCTACGTCGCTCCTCCCAACCGCCATCTGCTGGTTAATCCGGACGGCACCCTTTCTCTCTCCCAATCGGAACTGGTCCACTTCGTCCGTCCCTCCGCCGACTTGCTTTTCGAATCCCTGGCCGGTAGTTACCGCGAGCGGGCCATTGCCGTTGTCCTGACCGGCACCGGCACTGACGGAAACATGGGCGTGCGCGCCGTCAAAAAAATGGGTGGCACGGTGATCGCGCAGGACGAGAAGAGTTCCGAGTTTTTCGGCATGCCGGGGGCGGCCATCCACACCGGCAGCGTAGATTTTATCCTGCCTTTGGAAGAAATCGCTTCCGCTCTCGCCGCGCTGGTCGTTAAAGGAAAGATCGAATGAATTGGCAGAACACGAATGCCAAATTCGAAGCCTTGCTGGAATTTTTGCGCCAGAGCCGCGGATTTGACTTCACCGGTTACAAGCGGGCGAGCCTGATGCGCCGCGTGAACAAGCGCATGGAGCTGGTGAACAACAAGACTTATGACGACTACATGGACTACCTGGAGGTGCATCCGGATGAGTTCGGCCATCTCTTCAACGCCATTCTCATCAACGTCACTTCTTTTTTTCGGGACGCGCCGGCCTGGGATTTTTTCAGGAGTGAGGTTATTCCCCAAATTGTCGAACGGAGGGAGACCGACGGAGTTATCCGGATTTGGAGCGCGGGATGCGCTTCGGGCGAAGAAGCGTATAGCTTGGCCATGAGCTTTGCCGAGGCCGTCGGCATCGACGGTTTTCAACAGAGAGTCAAAATCTACGCCACCGATGTGGATGAGGAGGCGCTCAACCTCGCGCGCCAAGCAAGCTACAGCGCCAAGGCCCTCGAGCCGGTCAGCGATGAGTTAAGAAAAAAATACTTTGAAGTTGTTAATGACCGCTATGTCTTCCGCCCCGATCTGCGCCGCTCGGTGATCTTCGGCCGCCACGACCTGATTCAGGATGCCCCGATCTCCCGTCTGGATCTTCTTGTCTGCCGCAACACTCTAATGTACTTCAATGCTGAAACCCAGGCGGGAATCCTTAGCCGGTTTCATTTTGCCCTCAACCGGACCGGGTTTCTCTTCCTGGGAAAAGCCGAACTGCTGCTTACGCTAAGCTTTTCATTCCTCTTGAGATGAAGAACCGCATCTTCACCAAGGTCGATAGAAACGTTCGTGACCGCCTGGCCCCTCTGCCGCAAACCAATCCGGGCGAACCCAACAACCAGGTTGCGCGGCAACTTCGTCTCCGTGACCTTGCCTTTGAAAGTTCTCCCTTGGCGCGCATCGTTGTGAATCATAATGGAATTTTGTCGCTGGCGAGTCAGAAGGCGAAAACCCAGTTGGGATTGATTTCCAGCGACATCGGCCGCGCCCTTCAGGAGCTGGAGATTTACTACCGGCCGGCGGAGCTTCGCCCCCTGATCGAACAGGCGTACGTCGAGCGGCGGACCGTCACACTCAACGGCGTTGAGCGGCGATTTCCGGACGGAGAAGTCCAATATCTGGACGTGCAGGTTGTGCCAATTGTCGAGGACAACAACACACAATTGGGGGCCGCTGTGACCTATTTCGACGTGACCCACGTCGTGCGGCTACAGGAAGAGTTGCAGCGCGTCAGTCAAGAGCTGGAAACATCTTCCGAAGAGTTGCAGTCCACCAATGAAGAGTT